>JBJYWH010000032.1:0-7474 GCA_046259355.1 Anaerolineales bacterium | reverse complement strand
GATGCCTATATGAAAGCGGATCGATTGAATGACGCGATCAAGGCGTACCAGCGCGGGATGGAGGTCGCCTGAGCGATCACCGCGTGGTCGTTGAGATATCGAACTCGGGGCTCTCCCCGAGTTCGTTTTATGGAGGCAACCTTGGAACAAACATTGGTCCTTGTCAAACCGGACGGCGTACAACGAGGCTTGATCGGAGAGGTCATCAGCCGGCTTGAACGGCGGGGCTTGAAATTGATCGGAGCCAAATTTCAAACCGTCCCGCGCGAGCTGGCTGAACGGCATTACGCCGTACATCAGGGAAAACCTTTCTATGCAGGATTGATTGAATACATCACCTCGGCGCCCGTGATGGCCATGGTGTGGCAGGGTCCGGGAGCGATCCAGGCAGTTCGGCAAACAATGGGCGCAACACGGCCCACCGAGGCAGCACCGGGATCGATCCGCCACGATTTCGGTCTCGAGGTCGGGCGAAATCTCACCCATGCCTCCGATTCTCCGGAGAACGCGGAGGCCGAAATCAGCCTCTGGTTCGAACCCGCTGAACTCGTTTCCTGGGACCGGGGACTCGATCCCTGGATCTTTGAGGATTGACCCAATCGTAACTCCCATCCAACCGGGAATGCGAACGCCTCTGGTTGTCCTTACAGGAGCAGGGATCTCAGCCGAGAGCGGCGTGCCAACGTTTCGTGGTCCGGGTGGAATGTGGAATGAATATCGACCCGAAGACCTGGCCACACCGCAGGCGTTCGCGAAGGACCCCACCCTGGTGTGGCGATTCTATGCCTGGCGTCGGGAAGTGATTCATGGCTGCCAGCCAAACCCCGGACACCGATGGCTGGCCAGGCTTGAATCGGAAACCGAGTTCACGCTTATCACCCAGAATGTCGATGGGTTGCACCAACAGGCCGGCAGCAAAGGAGTGCTGGAACTGCACGGCAATATCTGGAGAGTCCGCTGCACGATCTGCCGCCATCGCTGGGAGAATTGGGATGTACCACTCGAAAAGCTCCCACCAAAATGTCCTGCGTGCGGTTCGATCGGAAGGCCAGATGTCGTGTGGTTCGGAGAGAGTCTGCCGGCAGACATTTACGAGCAGGCAGTGCGCAGGTCTCGAGCGGCAGGAACCTTCGTCCTGGTCGGAACATCAGCTCAGGTTTACCCGGCAGCCGGCCTGGCATTGGTTGCGAAGGAAGCCGGGGCGAAGCTGGTCGAGATCAACACCGAACCCACCCCCTTAAGTGAAATCATGGATGCATGCTACCGGGGAAAAGCCAGCGAGATGCTCCCGCGCTGGCTCAGTCAAGAGCAAGAGAGCCATTGATCATTCACCGAATGCGGAGCAGGACCGATCCTTCTTTCCAGAGCTCTTCAAGCTGATAATATGCCCGGACTGCGGGCGAGAAAATGTGCAGAATCACGGATCCATAATCGAGCAGGATCCAGCCGGCTCCAGCCTCGCCTTCGATGCTCAGGGCATGGGTCTCATAATCCTGCTTGACCTTCCGCTGCACCTCATCCGAAAGCGCCTTTAATGTTCGCTCGCTGGGTCCGCTGCAGATGACAAAATAATCGGTGAACGCTTCGAGCCGGGTCAGATCGATGAGGACAATATCCTCGCCCTTTTTCTCCTCAAGCGTATCGACAATCGTATGAGCTAATGCAAGTGCTTTTTCGATCTCAGCCTCCATCAGAATATTCCGGAAGGATTATCGCTCGGAGCCTGGTGACGGCTTCTTCGGCCGTGCTGCAGTACTCAATCCCTGCGGGTTGGCCGGACCCGTCCCGAGCTTCCCATGTCTGGAGGCCAATAACATGTTTTCCCCACTTGAGCGCCAGCGCGATCTCCGAAAGGGTTCCATGGCCTCCGCCGATCGCGAGGATCGCCCCGCCAGCCCGTACGACAATTGCGTTGCGAGCTTCGCCAATCCCCGTCGCGATAGGAAAGCGGACAAATGGATTTGCAGCCTGCGTATCGCTCCCGGGCAATATCCCAATCGTTACCCCTCCGGCTCGCGCAGCACCCCGGCAAGCAGCTTCCATCACACCACCGCCTCCCCCGCATACGATGGCAAACCCGGCGGCAGCCAGCAGCCTCCCGGCCTTCTCGGCCAGCTGATCTACCTCGGGACCGCACCGGCTGCTGCCGATAACGCTTACGAATGCAGGGACGGAGGCGTTCGAAATCATGATCCCAGGCGAAGTGACGCAAGCGTCGTGTATACAGGACCGGTCGGACGAAGGTCGCTTTGAATGAGGTTAATATCGGTGATGGACCATGCCGGTGTACCGGGCAGCTCGACCTGCTGCACATGCTGAACAAGCCGCTCCAACGCCCCCCGGCCGACTCCATTGCGAGCCCGCCCCAATGTTAGATGGGGGGTAAATGGACGGCGTTCGGGCTCAAACCCGAGCGGTTCCAATTCGGATTGAACCGAATGCTGCAACGCCGTGAGGCGACCTGCTGGGTCAGCAATTTCCAGATGCAGCACCCGAGGACGAGACCAATTCGGGAATGCTCCCATTCCGGCCAGGCTGGTTTGAAATGGAAGATTAACCGAGGCTGCGGCTTGCAGGGAGCTGGAAAGATCAGGAATGCGTTTCGAATCTACATCGCCCAGGAAGACCAGGGTCAGGTGAAAAGCCTGCGGTTTTACCCAGCGGATGAGATCACTGTTCGGTAAACCCTGCAGGTTTTCGATCAGCTGCAAGACAGCTGGTTTGAGATTCTGGGGTAACTCAATCGCCACGAAGGCTCGAATCACGTTCGTGGGACTCCTCTGGGGCCCTCAACCGCTCCTCATTCATCCGGCTATTCCTAAACGAAGCGATTATATCCCATCGCCTGCTATTTCCATAGCCGGACTGCAGGGCATAGGGCCATTTCATCCCCTCCAGGATCCATCTGGAATTGGCTGCAGCCCGTGTACAATAGGTAGTAGAAAGCCATGACGAAACAAGTGGAGGTCAGGTCATGTTCGTGCATGAACGTATGTCCCATCCAGTTATCACGGTTCATCCCGAGATCCCGATCCAGGATGCTCTTGCGCTCATGCGCAGGGAATCCATTCGACGTTTGCCCGTAGTAGATGCTCGCGGAAACCTGGTCGGGATCGTATCCGACCACGATTTGCTGCACGCCTCACCTTCTGATGCCACTTCACTGAGCATATGGGAGTTGAACTACCTGCTCAGCAAGATCACGGTCGAGCAGATCATGACGAAGAACGTGATCAGCGTCACGCCTGACACGCCGGTGGAAGAGGCAGCCCGCATCATGGCGGATCATAAAATTGGCGGGCTTCCTGTCTTGCGCGGGCAGGAACTTGTCGGAATCATTACCGAAACAGATCTGTTCAAAATTTTCCTTGAGCTGCTGGGAGCTCGCGAGGGAGGCGTACGGCTTACCGTGCTGGTGCCAAATGTGCCGGGAGAACTGGCCAAATTGACGGCGATCGTACGGGGTTTGAATGGAAATATCGTTGCCATGGTCCAGGCCATGGGCGAAAGCAGCACCAACCGGGAGCTCACCTTTAAAGTTGCCGGGATCGAAAAACAAGCGCTCGCAGAGGCGATTGAACCCGAGGTGATCAAACTGATCGATATTCGAACGACCACACCCGCGTGAAAATCACTCGTTGTCGTCGCTGGCGTTTGAACGAACCCTGACAGGGCTGGATGATTTCGCTCAGCACTCAAACCGGCTTTGTTGGGCTGTGATCGATCCCTGGATTGAGCTCCGCATGAATTCGAAACCTGGTTGCGCCCCGGGCCGCTGCAGCGGCGATGCGATCGGCGCCCTGTACGGAAAAATCCCACGGAATCTGTCCTATTGAACAACGGCCTCAGGGTGTGTAAAATCAAACGCATGCCCGATTCGATTTCGAGAAGGAACTTCGTCAAGCTTGCCGGCATGACCGGCGGGATCCTTACCCTCATGCCTCCCGGCATCTTCCATGATGCCGCGCCAATCAGCCTGGGGCGTGTGGCCGATACCTGGATCGGCCTCTATCAAGAACCCTCTTCCAGCTCGAAACGACTCACGTACCTGAAACGAGATCAGCTTCTGACGCTCGTTCAGCGTGAGATTTCGGATGAAGGTCCAGCCTACAACCCGCTCTGGTATGAGACTCCTGATGGGTACGTTCACTCCGGCAGCATCCAGCCTGTCCGATGGGAACCTCAGAAACCTACGTTTGAAATCCCGGAAGGGGGAGGCGTCTTCGAGGTTTCGGTTCCCTACACGCGGACGTACCGCAAACCCGATGCAGCCTCCGATCCGCTCTATCGGCTGTATTACCAGTCAACGGCGTGGGTGGAGGCGCTCACCGAAGGAGACGATGGAAGATACTGGTACCAGCTGATTGACGATCTGCTGGCCGTTCGATACTTCGTTCGAGCAGAACACTTGCGGCGGGTACAGCCCGGCGAACTCACCCCAATTTCGCCCGACATCCCCGCCGACCAAAAATCCATCGAGG
Source organism: Anaerolineales bacterium (assembly GCA_046259355.1). GTDB lineage: Bacteria > Chloroflexota > Anaerolineae > Anaerolineales > E44-bin32 > E44-bin32. The sequence goes on along the minus strand of JBJYWH010000032.1, from coordinate 2,993 downwards.
TATCTCTCGTCGAACAGGAACTGCGAGCTTACGAACGGGACCAGGTCGTCTTCCGCACCCGAATAGCGAGTGGTGTGCCGAACCGTAAGCCGACACCGAATGGCATTCCGACAGCAACCCCGCGCGGGAACTTCCATATCGACAAGAAAATGCCCGTTCGTCACATGGGCGATGGGCATCTGACAGCGAATCTCGAAGCCTATGAACTTCCCGGCGTACCCTGGGTTTCCTATTTTACGAACACCGGCGTCGCGTTTCACGGAACCTACTGGCACTGCGACTATGGCAGACCCAAGAGCCACGGCTGTATCAACATGCGCCCGGAGGAAGCGAAGTGGATTTTTCGGTGGAGCAATCCACCGACTGAGGCCGACGTTCGCCTCGAGGCCGGGTACGGAACCCAGGTTTTCATCTACTGAATCGACCTTAAGCGGAACAGCAACCCGGTGACAAATCGGAACGTTTCCGCCCCTTTCCGGTTCCTCACCGGTCAGGAGCAGATTCTTGTGGGGGTTCTTTCCGTTCCTCCACCCGGTCGAGCAGTTCGGGCAGTTGAGCCGTCTCGCCATACCCGGACGCGCCGCGGTTGATAGCCGCCTGCCCCTCTTCATCCGTGATGGCCTTGCCGATAACGTAGAGCGCCAGATCGCGTGAGGTCTGTCGTAACTGGCGCAAGAGCCAGTAATCCCGTTCCTCCGCCAGCTGGGCGTTGATCAGGGCGATCCCAACAGGGACCCGTTCCGCCAGCGCGACCGATTCTTCCGGAGTGCTCGCTTCAAGGACGGGGTAGCCTCGGGCTTGAATATGAAGGATGATATTTTCCCGAAGTGCGGCGTCAGGCTCGATTACCATCACCCGGGTCGTGGGATGCAATCCGGATTTGAGGACAGCATCGATTGTGGAAACGATCGCGCCCGTTCCTTCACGGCGCAGCAGGAAGTCGGCCACCTCCATGCGGACACCACCGGTCGGGTCTTCGATGGTTGTAAGGAACATGATGGGGCTGCGAGCGCTGCGCCGATCTTGCTTTAACAATGTGGCGACATCGATAGCCGTTGGGGAACGGGACTGCAGATCGAGGATGATGAGATCGGGTTCGTTCGCCCGCGCCAGAGGCAGGACCTCGCCCGAGACACCGGTCGGTATCACACGGTACCCCTGCTTGGCCAGTTCGTCGACCAGCAGGGTTCTCATGCTCTCATTTTCCAGACACAGGAGAATAAGCTGACCGGCCTGAACCCCTTCCGGCAAACGCGTATCGACAGCTCTCTTCAACCGGCCCAGTTCCTCCGGCTCCGACTCGACGGTTCGCATGGGTATTGCCAGCCAGACGCAGCAGCTGGCTTGCAATCCATTTTCGAGCCAGATGCGGCCCTCGAATGGCTCAAATTTTTCCTGCATCACTTCAAGCTCGAGTGCCGCCGGGAGAGGCAGGATCTCTACTGGCGCACCCTCGCGGCCGGACTCAAGCCTGGCAAATGGCGCGTCGGCATCAGAAACCGAAATCAAGGCCATGGGGCCATGAGCACGTGCCAGTTTTTTCGCTCGACCCAAGGAAACCGGGGGAAGCTCACCGGTGGCCGGCAGCAGCTGCACTCGAACCCGAACTTCCTCCCGCTCGGTCCGCAGCATGACCTCCCGAATGATGTCGGAGAGGACATCGGCGATGACTTTTTCATCGCCGGCTACCGGTGGAAGGTGTGCCGGATATTCGGCAACGACGCCCACCGCCCGCTTGATTTTGGAATTCGATACCGAGGCTACCGCCTGCTCAATTGCCCGCTGCAGCCGGACCCCTTCGCCTGTTTCAGACGTCAACCGTTCCTCCCAATCGAGAAAGGCTTTCAACGTTCCTACTTTAATTGAATTTTACATCGGCGCACCTTTCACTACCTTAACAGTTGGACAGCGCACGTACCGCATTGTAGAATCGACGCCATGGAAGCTCAAGTTGCAGCCGCGAAAACGAGCAAATATGCCAGCTCGGAGAGCGGCGATACGCTCGAAATGGTCGAACGTCCCGAAGGTGGAATCTCGTTTGTTCTGGTTGATGGACAGCGGTCCGGCAAACCGGCCAAGCGGATCTCAAATGTTGTCGCCCGCAAGGCGATCAGCTTGCTGGCGGAAGGGGTGCGGGACGGGGCCGCCGCTCGGGCGGCGTCCGACTACCTGTACACCTACCGCGGCGGAAAAGTCATGGCCACACTCAACATCCTCTCGATTGACCTTTCCAGCCGCACCTGCGTGATCACCCGCAACAATCCCGCTCCCGTTGTCCTCGCCCACGGCAGTGTGCTCGAAGTGCTCGATGACCCGGTGGACCCGGTTGGCGTTCGCCGTTCAACCCGTCCTTCGATTCGAGAAGTCCCGCTGGAAGAAGGACTGATGGTGGTCGTGTTTACCGATGGCTTGATGCATGCTGGAGATCGTCGCGGGCATCGGATGGATGTGCTAGCTGAGATCCAGCAGCTCGCGGAATCCGAAAGAAGAGATCCCAATATCTGGGCCGATCGGCTCCTTCAACGAGCCTTAGAATTGGACGATAACCGGCCGGTCGATGATATCAGCATCCTCGTTGCAGCAACCCTGGCCAACTCCCACGATTCTGCTCGCCGTCTCTGGGCTCGTATGCCTTTATGAGATTCACGCTGGAACCGAACGACGAACGAGTGCCCGATACGCCCCGCATCGCCATCGTCGGGCCGTGTGCATCCGGGAAGACCACGCTCGCCGAAGGGCTCTGCCGGCATGGCTACAATGCCCGCCAGATCGCTCAGGAACACTCCTTCGTGCCGGACATGTGGCAGATCATGACCAAGCCGGATGTTCTGATCTTTCTCGATGCGTCCTATCCCGTCTGCACGCAACGGAAATCCCTCAACTGGCTCCCCGCCGAATATGCTGAACAGCAGCGCCGCCTGGACCACGCCAGACGGCACTGCGACATTTACCAGCTTTCAGATGATATGAGCCCCGAATCCGTTCTGAAAGCC
>JBJYWH010000031.1:0-1598 GCA_046259355.1 Anaerolineales bacterium | reverse complement strand
GGGAAGCATGAGGCGCGGCACTAAAACCGTGCTCTCTGCGCGGCAGGAAAATGGCTAAAGTCGAGTTTACCTGAGTCTGCCGATTGCTGGACCGGATGAACCGCGAGATCGCCGGCCGGTTCGAGTATCGGGTTCGCGAGGAGCAGGGCGTACAGCGACCTGCGCGGACGTTGGCCCACAACGGCGGCTCCTGTCGCGATTTCGCGGCCTTGTTCATGGAGGCATGCCGGCATCTGGGTCTGGCCAGCCGCTTCGTCAGCGGGTACCGCAGAGTGTTTTCCTGACGTGGACTGGAGGGAGCTCGATGCCGATCACCACCGTCCCCCATCACAGGAAAAGCAGAATCGTGAAGTAGTGGCTGACGCTGCCTGCGAGCACGAACAGATGCCAGATCCCATGGCACCAGGGATACAAGTGGCCGAGGGCGAAGAACAGGATGCCCGAAGTGTAGAAGATTCCACCTGCCAGCAGCCAGCAAAATCCCTCCGGGGTCAGAGTGGCGAGCAACGGGTCCAGGACGAGAAGGCAGAGCCAGCCCATGGCCAAATAAATAAGGATCGGGATCACTCTTGGCCCCTTGCGCGGCAGTGCGTCCAGGATGACCCCGAACACCGCCAGCCCCCAGATCGTGCCGAACATCCACCACCCCAAGGTGCCCCTCAGCGCTACCAGCGTGAACGGGGTGTAGGTCCCGGCGATCAGCAGGTAGATGGCTTGGTGGTCCAGCACCTTGAACAAGCGTTTAGCCGGGCTCGCCAGAGCGTGATAGAGGGTGGAGAAGAGATAGAGCAGGAACAGGGTAAGACCGTAGACGCTGTAGCTCAGGATCTTGCGCGTATCGCCATCCATTGCAGCATAAGTCACGAGGACCACGCCTCCGGCGAGCGCGAAGGCCGCACCGATCAGGTGGCTGACGCTGTTGAATCGTTCGCCTTTGTGCATGGCCCTCGATGCGACTTGCATCGTCACTCGCTCCGCTTGCGAACCGAATGCAGCGAAAGGGCGGTTGTCGTGCCGGCGGGAAATTCGACGCTACCTCCATCCCCTCAGGACAGGACCCGCGCGACGGCCGCGGCCCCGAGGTCCCACGCGATATGATCCATCAACGGCTCCGGCCCGAGCCCCAGATTGCCGAGTCGCAGTGGGATGCGGTTGCCGGCATGGTCGCAGATCAGAACCATATTCGATCTGCCATAGGGGTTGACGAGCTCGAAAGCGGGAGGATCCTGCTTTGTTAGCAGGTATTGCGATGCTGCCTTGTCTTCGGGCGCGGTCACGGGTTTCCGCCGCCATGGGACCCGCTGCCGCCGGGGAGATGCCCGGTGAGGCTCAAGGCCGGACCTCGTCGGTCCAAACGCGAAACCCTGTCAGAGTGCTCGGGCCGAATGCATTGCTGATGGGTACATCCGCTGCATCCCGGCCTTGGGCGATCAATATACGGCCGATGCGGGGCTGGTTGTTGCGTGGATCGAAGATGTGCCAGCGCCCCGCCAGAAATGCCTCGAAGCTAGCGGCAAAGTCCATCGGAGCCGCGGACGGGGGAACACCGATGTCACCCAGATAGCCGGTACAGTAGCGCGCAGGGATGTTCATGCAGC
>JBJYWH010000030.1:0-2251 GCA_046259355.1 Anaerolineales bacterium | reverse complement strand
CCCTGGATGATCGAGGTGGCGGCGGTGCTGTCGGCCATTCTCGGGCATTGGGTCGACCTGATCATCATCGGCATCATGCTGCTGGTGAACGCGCTGGTGGGATTCTGGCATGAATACCAGGCTGCGAACGCCGTCGAGGAACTGAAAAAGCAACTCGCGCCGAAGGCGCGCGTGCGGCGAGACGGCGTGTGGCATGAGATCGACGCCATCAACCTGGTGCCGGGCGATGTGGTTCGAATGCGCCTGGGGGACCTTGTGCCGGCGGATGTCAAGCTGGCCGACGGCGATTACCTGAGCATCGATGAATCGGCCCTCACCGGCGAATCGCTGCCGGTCGATAAGAAGGCCGGCGATGCGGCCTACTCTGGGTCGGTCGTGCAGCAGGGCGAAATGGTGGCCATCGTAGGCGCCACCGGCGCCAACACCTACTTCGGGCGCACGGCCGGGCTGGTATCCTCGGCCGAATCGGCCTCCCATTTCCAGAAGGCCGTGCTCACCATCGGGGATTACCTGATTTACATCAGCCTCTTCCTGGCGGCAGCGCTGATCCTGGTGATGCTCTTCCGGGGTGAGAGCTTCCTGACTATCGTCCAATTTGCGCTGATCCTGGTCGTCGCCGCCATTCCGGTCGCCCTGCCGGCCGTGCTGTCGATGACGATGGCCATCGGCGCCCGCTCGCTGACTCGCTTCAAGGCCATCGTAACCCGGCTTGAAGCGATCGAGGAGATGGCCGGGGTCGATATTCTCTGTTCGGACAAGACCGGCACACTGACGCAGAACAAGCTCACCCTGGGCGATCCGGCGCTCTTCGGTACGCAGGATGCGCAGGACGTGATTCGGGTCGCAGCGCTGGCTTCCAAGGAGGAAGATCGGGACGCGATCGACCTGGCGGTTCTCGCAGGCCTGGAGGACAAGCAGAGCCTGAAGGAATTCGAACAGGTGAAATTCGTTCCGTTCGACCCGGTCAGCAAACGGACCGAGGCTGCCGTTAAAGGACCTGATGGCAAGACGTTCAAGGTGACCAAGGGCGCGCCGCAGGTCATTCTCGAACTGTGCCATCCCGAGGAGGACGTCACAAAGCAGGCTAATGCGAAGGTTGATGAATTCGCTGAAAAAGGCTACCGCACGCTGGGCGTGGCCCGCGGTGAGAATGATCACTGGAAGTTCCTCGGGATCCTGCCCCTGTACGATCCGCCGCGCGACGACTCGGCCGATACGATTCGGCGCGCCGAGGAACACGGGATTCAGGTCAAGATGGTCACGGGCGACAATGTGGCTATCGCTAAAAGCATCAGCTCCGAGCTGGGGTTGGGCACCAACATCTACGTTGCCAGAGACCTGTTCGATGAAGGAGGCGGGGAGCAGCCGATCTCGAAGAAGGTGGTCGAACAGGTCGAGCACGCCGATGGATTCGCCGAGGTCTTTCCCGAACACAAGTATGACATCGTCCATGCGCTGCAGGACCAGGGCCACATCGTCGGCATGACGGGCGATGGCGTGAACGACGCGCCCGCCCTCAAACAGGCCAACGCCGGCGTCGCGGTCAGCGGGGCGACGGATGCCGCCCGCTCGGCTGCCGACCTTGTGCTGACCGCTCCCGGGCTGTCGGTGCTCGTGAAGGCGGTGGAAGAGGCGCGCAAGATCTTCGAGCGCATGAACAGCTACTCCATCTACCGCATCACCGAAACGATCCGCATCATGATCTTCGTCGTCCTGTCGATGACGATCTTCAACTTCTATCCCATCACCACCATCATGATCATCCTGCTGGCGCTGCTGAACGACCTGCCGATCATGACGATCGCTTTCGACAACACCTGGCTGGATCCCAAGCCCATTCGCTGGGATATGCGGCGCGTGCTCACCCTCTCGACGACCCTGGGGCTGATCGGCGTGGTGCAGACATTCGGGGTGCTGGTGTTGGCCAAACTGGTCCTGCACCTGGGGCAGGATCAAATCCAGTCGCTCATCTACATCAAGCTGGCAGTGGCCGGGCATCTGACGCTGTTCGTCACGCGCACCAAGCATTCCTTCTTCAGCCGGCCGTTTCCCGCGCCGATCCTGCTCTTGGCCATCCTGGGGACGCAGGCGACGGCCGCCGCGATTGTCGGGTTTGGCATCCTGGTGACGCCCATCCCGTGGAGCTACATCGGATTGGTCTGGGTCTACTGCCTGGTCTGGATGTTCATCAACGACTGGGCCAAGCTGCGGGTGTATGAGCACTTGGGGTTGAGCGGCAAAGGCCACAAAA
>JBJYWH010000029.1:10439-16460 GCA_046259355.1 Anaerolineales bacterium | reverse complement strand
CCCTTCAAGCTCGATCCGGTATTCTCGATCACGATGGCGAAGGTGACGATATCGCCGGCGTCGACAAAGCTCACGTTGCTGTCGATCGGATAGGCTGCCAGGTTGGTCGAGTTGATCGCACCGCTCCAGCGCGGCGTGCTGGTGCGGTCAAGGAACGTTACCGGACCGGTCGCGGCCGGATCGAAGACGGCGTTGGGGTTGCTGGACCAGATCGCGGCCTTGTTCGAGACCAGCACCGGCTCGGTGAGCACGATCTGGCGGATCGCGTTGGAAGCGACCGTGCCGGCATTGGTGCTGCCCTCGAAACCATGCACTTGGTTGGTCAGGAAAAGACGGTCGGCGAACGGTTCGCTCGAAACCGTAAGCGTGAAGAGCAGGTCGACCGTTGTCGGTAGGTGGCGGGGGTCGTTGAAATCGCCGTAGTAGAAATTCAGTGCGTTGTTTGCGATGTCGGCGGTCAACGCCGGTGCCAGACAGCCGGTCGGCGTCCCGCCCGGATCGCAAGTGTAGGCATAGAACGAGTCGGCCGGCCCGAATTTCGCCACGCCTGGCGCCGGTGCAGCCGCGCTGACGGTGGAATCGAAGCTCCAGGGGTTGGCGGTTCCGTCGTCGTCCGGATCGGCCACGTTGAAAATCGGCAGCGGCAGGTAATCGGTAAATTCCAGGTTCTCTTCGTCGCTCGTTGGCAGCGCGTACTGGATGCGGTAGGTCAGGGTATCGCCGGGTTTGACCTCGACCGGATTCGCAAGCGAGGTGCTGCCGTTGAGGGCATAGATTGACTTCGATAGCGTGCCGGTGCCGATGCTGGTTCCGGCCGAACTGCCATCCGTCTCGTCGAATCCGGTTGTGGCAAATGTGCCGGTATCGAGGATATCCCCGGTTACGGTGGCGCTGTTGCCGAGCACATCACCCTGGTCCACGCTGGGATCGCCGGAGGGGAAATCGTCGATAAAGTTATCGAGCACGGTCGTCTGGAAGCGGAGGATGGCGTAGGTCGGACCGTCGTTGTAGCCGCCCGGCAAACCCGTATCGCACTCAGGAGTGACACTTCCCCCGGCCGGATTGATGCACCCGCCGATCATGCGGCCGTTCGCCCGCCCGCGGGCGATAAGTTCATCCGAGAGCCGCAGCGTGAGCGTCGTCTGGCCGGAATTCGGCGGGGTACCGTCCGGGATCGTGCATTCGACTCCCGGGCTGGTGTAATCGCAGCGGACATCGTAGTTGGCGGCAGTAAAGGATGCGGCGGGCAGTGAGAAGGTGTTGCCCACCACCTCCAGGTTTGGCGTGCCAGTCAGGTGCTGCCCGTCCGAGATGATGTCGCTGATGATTAGGCCATCGAATGCGAAGAAATCCGATACCTGCACAGCCAGGCTGTATTCAAGCGTATCCCCCGGGGAGGTGCCGCCGCCGCTGAGATTGGTGACGGATTTTTGCAGCGCGATCGATTTCGCGGTCAGGGTGTGTTCACAGCTGGCCGGATTCTCGCTCACGCCTCCGCCGGTATCACGCGGGTCAAGCGGCGTCCAGGAGCCGCTCACCGCGGCGTTGTTGCAGGCCGTCACATCATTCCCGCTCTGCGGGTCCAGCACCCGGGCGCCGGAGGAATTCTCGAGCGGGATGTAGAAATCGAACGTCAAGCTGGCACTGCCGCTCACGCTGGCGGGAAATGTACAGGTCAGCGACTCGCCCGGGACAGCGCCGATTGGACTGCATGCAGCACCGGGCGGTGAGGACGAGATCAGGTTGAATCCCTGCAGGTTAGTCGGCAGCTGGTCGGTCAGCACGACCGAAGTCAGGCTCTGCCCGGGCGCGATTCCAACGGCGACGGTGTACTGCATCGGGTAGAAGCCCCGGAAATTGGGTCCGCTGGCAGCTTCAGTTTCCGGTCCGCTGTAGGTCTTCGACAGCGTGAAGAGGGTTGGCGTGAGGGTGCGGGTGATCCAGCCGGTCAAGGTGGAAGGGCCGGTGTCGCCGCAGCACCAGTTGTCCAGCGGGTCGGCGCCAAACTCAAAGCCGCCCCGGGCCTGGATGCTGAGCGGCGTGCCGAGGTCGGCAAACTCGTCAAGGTTGACGCTGACCGAGACGGCAGCCGGCGGCTGATCGGGTGTGAAGCTGCCAAACGGCAGGCGCAGAACGACCAGGGTATCTCCCGGCGTACCGCTGACGTTGATATAGCTCCCGCTCGCATCCCGCATCAGCGGGTGCGTGGCGTTCCCGCTCCCGTCGAAGGGCAGAATCCACATGTTCTGGTTGGGGCCGGATGTCTGGAATGCAATCGACAGGTAGGAAGCGCTGATCGTGTTCGTTCCCAGCCCGTCAAAATGGTATCCGCCCGCGTCGGCGTCGGCGCCCGTGGTATCGAGAATCAGGTCGATGATCGGGCCGTAGCCGGGATCGGCGCCGGTGTTGTCGAAGGTGACCGTGAAATCGACATCGCTACCGATCGGAGCCGTACCGGGCACATTCAGGCTGATGCCGGCTGCCGGGTCCTGCAGGGGTTTGGCCTGGGGCTCGAGGGCTGGTACGGGCTGCTGGTCGGCGTCGGGGCGCGCAGCGGCTGTGCTGCCTGGAAGTCCCAGCAGCAGGAGCGCGATCCACAGGACGTACAGCGTGAGTTTTCCCCCGGCGGTGGAAAGAACAAGGCGGTGATGCTGTTTTCGAGACTTGATATTCGACTCCGCGATCCATACGCGCTGCTGCAGGGTGCAGCCAGAGCAATCATAAACTGGGTGTGCATCGAGGCGCAAGGAATTGATGCGGCGCGTGCGGGGATCATTTTGTCCGATCGTTACGGATTGTCTCTGAAATTCATTCTTCCATGGCGTTTTGTGGACTATGATCGGCCCCCGTACTTGCAGGTCGTAAAGCATTCCGGGGCCGGAGCGGAGGGGTTGCGCGGCTACTCCCAAGCGCTACAATGCGCTGACTCAAGCCCGGACAGCGCGATATTCATATACGGTTCTTATGTTCGAAAACTGGCCGGCGGATATAATGGAAACGAAATATGCGCAGAACACGCATATTGAGGAAGGTGCACAATGATGCGATTTGACCGCTTTACAGAGCGGGCACAGGATGCCGCCCAGCGAGCGGCTGAGATCATTCAACGCTACGGCCACAACCAGATCGACACCGAGCATATCCTGCTGGCGTTGATCGAACAGCCGCAGGGCGTGATCTCGCAGATTCTAGAGCGGCTGAACGTCGATATTGACCATCTCTCCGAACTGATCGACCAGCAGCTGCGGAGCAGCCCGAAGGCGAACATCTACGGCGGCGGTGCCGGTCAGATTTTCATCACGCCGCGCGTCAAGCGCGTGGTCGACATGGCGAATGAAGAAGCCAACCGCCTGAATGATGAGTACATCTCAACCGAGCATATCTTCCTGGCGATTCTCTCCGAGCGGAACACCGCCATCGCTCGCCTGCTGAATGACGAAGGGATCACCAAGGAACGCGTGTATGACGCGATCAAGGAAATTCGCGGCGGCCAGCGAGTTACGGACCGCAAGGCGGAATCCCGCTACCGCACGCTGGAGAAATATTCTCGTGATCTGACCCAGCTCGCAAAAGAAGGCAAGCTGGATCCGGTCATCGGTCGCGACACCGAGATCCTGCGCGTGATCCAGATTCTCTCACGGCGGACGAAAAACAACCCGGTGCTGATCGGTGAAGCGGGAGTCGGGAAAACCGCGATCGTCGAGGGCCTGGCGCAGAAGATCGCCCAGAACGATGTGCCCGAAATCCTGAGCGGCAAGCGGGTGGTCTCGCTCGATCTGGGTGCGATGATCGCCGGCTCACGCTTCCGGGGAGAATTCGAGGAACGCCTGAAGGCAGCGATCGAGGAGATCCAGCGCGCCGAGGGTGAAGTGATCCTGATGATCGACGAGCTGCACACCGTCGTCGGTGCCGGATCTGCGCAGGGCGCGATGGACGCATCCAACATGCTCAAGCCGGCGCTGGCACGCGGCGAGCTGCAGTGCGTCGGCGCGACCACCCTCGATGAGTACCACAAATATATTGAGAAGGACGCTGCACTAGAGCGGCGCTTTGCCCCGGTCTTTGTGGAGGAACCTTCGATCGATGAGACGATCGAGATGCTTCAGGGCATTCGGGATCGCTATGAGGCCCACCACAAGGTGCGTTTCTCAGATGCGGCATTGGTCGCCGCGGCACGGTTGAGCCAGCGCTATGTCACCGACCGTCATCTTCCCGACAAGGCGATTGACCTGATTGACGAGTCCGCGGCCAAGCTGCGTGTGGCGCTGTACTCGCTTCCACCCGAGTTGAAAGAACTGAAGGCCGAGGTCGATCGCTTGATGATGGAAGAGGAACAGTCTGGCGTGGAGCGAGATTACGAACGCGCGGCCGAGAAGAAAGCCCAGCGTTTGCGGCTGGAAACAGAATTCAACGAGAAGCGCGATGCCTGGGAATCCGAGCATCAGCTTGACGAGGTCGTGGACGAAAACGACATCGCCGAGGTGGTTGCACAGTGGACCGGCATCCCGGTCAGCCAGGTGATGGAGACCGAAGCCGAGAAACTGCTGCAGATGGAGGATCGTCTGCACGAGCGCATCATCGGCCAGGAAGAGGCCATTCACGCCCTTTCCGATGCGATTCGAAGGGCGCGTGCTGGCCTGAAAGATCCGCGCCGGCCGATCGGCTCGTTCATCTTTCTCGGCTCTTCCGGCGTCGGCAAGACCGAGATGGCAAAGGCGCTGGCCGAATTTATGTTCGACGATGAAGATGCCCTGGTGCGGGTTGACATGAGCGAGTACCGCGAACAGCATACCGTCTCGCGGCTGTTCGGCGCGCCGCCCGGATATGTGGGCTATGAGGAAGGCGGTCAGCTGACCGAGGCGGTCCGCCGCCGTCCGTTCCGCGTGGTGCTCTTTGACGAGATTGAAAAGGCGCACCCGGAAGTGTGGAACTCCCTGCTGCAGATCCTGGATGACGGTCGCCTGACCGACGGCCAGGGACGGGTGGTCGATTTCCGCAACACGGTGCTGATCATGACCTCCAACCTGGGCACGGAATTCGTGACCCGCTCCGGGACGCTCGGCTTCCTGAAATCGGGCGAAGCGGAGGAACGTGAGGCGGAGGAAAAGATCGAACGGGAATTGAAGGACACGTTCCGGCCGGAATTCCTCAACCGTGTGGACGAGGTCATCATCTTCTCCAAGCTAACGCTGGAGGACATGGAGCAAATCGTTGACCTGCAGATGGCACAGGTGCGCGAGCGCCTGGCTGAGCACGGCATCAATGTCGAGCTGACCGAGGCCGCTCGTGCTTGGCTGGCCAGCGAAGGCTTCGACCCGGACTTCGGGGCCCGGCCCCTGAAACGTGCGCTGCAGCGCCATGTTGAAAGCCCGCTCTCGGTGAAGATCCTGCAGGGGGAATTCGAACAGGGCGAACACGTTCAGGTTGACTACAATGAAGAGGAGGGCGTCGTCTTCCGGCGGGTTGAGGATGCTGCGCCGGTCAAGCTGGAAGAAGAAGTCTCCGCCTGATACGGAAGGTCACAAATACATTGGGGCGGCCATCTGGCCGCCCCGTTTCTTATCCCGCCGCCGGTTGCTTTTCTTGCCGGGCTGTGCGCAGGAGTTCGCCGGCGCTCTCCCGGTTCGGCCCGCTTTCCCCTCCCAGCATGATCGCCAATTCACGCACGCGCTCTTCCTCCCCGAGCGGGGTTACAAGGGTCACGGTGCGTTCGTCATGGAGCCGTTTCTCCACCCGGAAGTGCTGGTCACCATAGGCGGCAAGCTGCGGAAGGTGGGTAATGCAGAGCACCTGGTGGTTCGACGTCAGCCCCCACAATTTCTTTCCAACGATGGCGCCGACTCTTCCGCCGATGCCCTGATCGATTTCATCGAAGATCAGAGTCGGCGTGTGGTCTGCGCGCGCCAGCACGCTTTTCATGCCCAGCATCAGGCGCGAGGTTTCGCCTCCCGAGGCGATGCGCGCCAGGGGTTTCAAGCCCTCGCCCGGGTTGGGCTCCACCAGGAACTCCACCTTGTCCAG
>JBJYWH010000029.1:0-10339 GCA_046259355.1 Anaerolineales bacterium | reverse complement strand
GCTGCACCTTGGAGCACGGCTTCGATCGTTTCACCATACTTCCGTTTGAGGGATGTGATCAGGCTCAGGCGTTCTTCCACCTCGTCCAGACGGTGGGGGTTGAACTCAATGCTCTCCCGGTAGCCTCTCACGCTGCGCGTCAGTTCGCTCACTTGATCTTCCAGGCCCTGGGCTGCATCCGCCAGTTCTCCCATGCCCGGGTCGACCTTGGCCAATGCGCGCAGCGCATCGACGACGCGCCCGATGGCATCCTTGGCTGACTCACGCTCGCCATGTGAACCGGTCAGGCCGGCCAGCGCCTCTTCGCTCCATTGGGCCAGCTGTTCTGCGTTCGCGAGGCGCGTGCGCTCCTCGCGCAGCGCTTCATCCTCACCGGGCTTGAGCTGGGCTGCCGCCACCTCATCGATTTGGAAGCGGAGAAATTCGGCTTTGCGGGCAAGTTCCTGCTCCCGATGCCGGAGCTGTTCCAGGGCGGCCCGGATGCGTTGCAGCTCGCGGAACTGATCCGTATAGGAATCAAGCAGATGGTCGGACTGTGCATAGCGATCCAGCAAGTGGAGGTGTTCCCGCACGCGCAGCAGACTCAAATGCTCCGATTGTCCGTGGACATCCACGAGCCATTGACCAACGTCCGAAAGCAGCGACAGGCTGACCGTTCGGCCATTGATGCGGCAGATGTTGCGTCCTTCTCGCCGGATTTCTCTTCCCAACAGCACGAAGTATTCGTTGTCCAGCAGGGATTCACGTTCCAGCATCTCAAGCACGGCTGGCCGAATCGCTGGATCGAGTTTGAACGTCCCTTCGATGAATGCGGTTTCGGCACCGGACCGGATGAAAGTGCTGTCCGCACGCCCCCCGAGCAGCAGCTCAACGGCGTCGATGATGATCGACTTCCCGGCGCCGGTTTCGCCCGTGAAGACGATGAAACCCGCGTCAAACTGAAGGTCGAGCTCTTCGATGATGGCAAAATCGCGAATACGAAGTTCGGTCAGCATGCTGGACGTTAGAGCTGTATGCCCCTCAGCCGGGCATAGAGCGTGCCCAGCATGAGAATTCCATAACCAATCGGCCAGGCAAAGGAAAGCAGCGCACTCGTAAGCCAGCCCGGCCCAAGATCCGATCCGGTGTAGGCCAGGAGCGGCAGGTAGGGCATCAGCTGGTAGCCGAGATAGATCAGCACGCCAAACATACCCCCGGCAATGGCCGCGATCGGCAGACGGCGTGAACGCCGGCGCCGCACGGCCCAGCGCACGATCTCAGCAATCCCGCCCCCGACAACCGGCGCCACGAACAGGCCCCAGAAGCCCAGAAAATTCAGCACCGCGGTTGCGCCTCCAACGCAGATCAGTGAGATGACGGCGGCAACCGGCAGATCGTATGTCGTTGAATTGTCAAATATCTTCTGCTGGCCTCGCACACACTCCCGGCAGCGGTAACCGACCGGAGTCTGGATCGCGCACTGGGCACAGATCGGTTTTTCACAGCGATTGCAGCGCAGTGTCGTCTCCCGGTTGGGGTGGTTTGCACAGACCAAGGTCTGTTCGGTCATCGATGTCCTCCGGCAGAAGGATTCTGATTCATGCGCGAGGTCAGGTTGCGGTAGAAGTAATCCGGTTCCTGGAAGCGAAGGAAGCGGACGACATCCTCGCTCGCTCGCACGACGATTGCGTCCTGATCCTGCAGTCGGACGGGTTCCTGGCCGTCCATGCTGAGCGAGGCCTGGTGATCCGTCCGCACCGTGATCTTGACCTCGGACCCCTCGTGAAGAACGATCGCTCGATCCACGGAAAGATGCGGGGCGACGGGCACCAGCAGGATGTTGCGCAGCTCCGGTGGAAGGATCGGACCGCCGGCGGCAAGCGCATACGCTGTGGAGCCGGTTGGGGTTGCAACAATCAGGGCGTCGGCAACATAGGTCGTGAGAAGATGTCCGTCCAGGACTGCCGTAAGGCGGACCGGGCGCACCATCTCCCCCCTTCCGATCACGCATTCATTGAGTACATCCCATGTGCCGAGTTCGTCCGCTCCCCGCAGATGTGTGGCGCGCAGCATCATGCGCGTCTCCAGCCAGAATTTGCCCGCAAGCATCTGTTCGATGGCCTGCTTCCAGCCCTCGCGTTGAATTTCAATCAAGAAGCCCAGGCCCCCAAGATTGATGCCGAGGACCGGGATCTCATAGGGAGCGCACAGGTGGCCTGCACGCAGCATGGTGCCGTCGCCGCCTAGCGCAATCAGCAGGTCGGCCTTTCCATCCTGGATCCCTACGCGCAGGTCATTGTCGTAGAGCGATCCGTGGACATTGCTCACACCGATCGAATCGAAATAGGCTGAAAGTTCGGCTGCCATTTCGAGCGCGCGCGGCATTCGCGGATGTCCGGCAATATAGATGCGTCGGGGTGGGTTATTCGGACCGATCATCATGCTTATTATAAGCGGACGTCCCGGCTCATGCCGCCAGTGCCTGATCACAGTGCGAACGGTATCCGCAAGCCAGGCATTGCTCTGGGTTCGTGTGGGAACGGTCCGGGAGCCCGACGGTGGCTTTCCTCATCCGGGAGAGAGTACGCTGCATCCTGCGTTCCAGCCGGGGGGAGTTGGCCACGCGAAAGCTGGCCTGCGGGTAGAGGATGAAGCCGTGGGCTGGCCTGCGTCCGCTCTGGACCTCGATCAACCTCAGGTATGCTGCGAGCTGAAGCACGTGCGATTCGAAGGGCTGTTGCGGGGTGGTCCCGGTTTTCAACTCCACCGGGATCAAACTCCCTCGATGTCTCAGGATGTAGTCGGGCCGGCCCGCCAGATTCCACTCCGGGTCAAAGAGCGATTCACCCGATCTGAGTTTGCCCCTGTCAATGTAAACCGGCACCCCGCGGGGGAGTCCCGATTGGCGAAACCCCTGCCGTACCAGCAGGAGCAGGAAGGCTCCCGCGAACAGCAGCAGCAGGCCGAAGCTCATCATTCACCCGCCGGCACCGAAGAATTCCACTGCGACCATGACAACCCCCGCAAGGAGCAGCAGCACGCCGACGATTTGCAGCAGGCGGATTCGCTTGATGAGCGCGGCATGCGCCCGATGGCGTGAGCTGCCCTCCGACATGATGGTCCCGTGACTCGAAGTCAGGCCGCGCGCGGCGTATCCCCAGGCTCTTTCGCAATAGTTGAAGAGTGCGATGTCCGACGCGCGTATCACTGGTTGGGTCACAGGTTCAAATCCCTCAATTTACTGTGAACCGATTCCAGCGCCTGGCGGAGTTCTCGCCCCTGGACGCTGGTTGTGAGGTCGCCGCGCGTGCGCTCTGTGACCCCGCGAACCATGTCGGTGATGCGCCGCAGGTTGTTGGTGAGCGCGTCCGGGAAATCCATCGTAACCAGCAAGCCGTAGATCTCATCCATGGCTTCGAGCAGGCTCTCGGCTTCGCTGATTCGGTCATGACGCAGTATGTCGAGCACCCTGCGTCGCAGCTCGCCGGCGGCTTCACCCAATCCGCCCAGATAGGGGACGTAGTCCACGCCCAACTGATCGGGATTTGGCAGGGCCTCCCCGGTGGTGAGCGCCGTGAAGATGCTCGCCTCCGAAAACTCCTTCATCGCGGATTGGGTGTACCCGGCGTAATACAGGTCGGGATAAGGCTCGAGCTCGGTCTTCAAGGCGCCGACGAGTTCGGCGGCCTGTGCGAGATGTTCTTGGGCCAGATTGTGGTCCTCGCGATGTGCAGCACGGATGGCCTTTGAGCAGTGGCGGATCAACGTGCGTGAGTGCTGAAGTGCTCGATCGCGTGCGGCGTTCTTCTCCTCAAGGTGCTGCCGGATGGTGTCGCCGATATCGTCCAGTTTATCCATGGTTTTATTCTCCATCCTCCCCGGATTCGGGAGGGGTTCGAAAAAGCTGATCAGCAAGGGAGCTGCCCTCGGGAATTTCAATTTCGCCAAATTGAGCCTCATAGCGACCGAGGTGCTCGGTCAGGGCACGCAACAGCAGTTTGGCGTTGAATGCCGTCATCACGATGCGGGTTTGCACACGGGCCTGGGGGACCTGCGGCATCAACTGCGCAAAGTCAATCAGGATTTCCGAGCGGGAGTTGGTGATCAAGGCGAAGTTTGCGTAGGTCGGTTTGAGGTCTGCCGGCAGCTGGATGGGCAGACGGCCACCCGGGGGTTTCTGGGCTTCAGGGCTCATCGCATGGCTCCCAATGGAATCGGGCACCCTCAACCGAACGGAGTCGGTTGAGGGTGCCGGGGATCAACTAGAATGGAATGTCGTCTTCGGATTCGACGGTCGAGGAGGGACCGCCCTCGCTTGCGTCGTATCCGGAGTCGTCGCGCCCGCCGAGGAAGCGGACGGTTTGCGCCGAGATTTCAAACGAGGCGGCTGGTGAGCCATCCTGTCGGTTCCAGATGCGGGGGTTGCCGTTCTCGTCCGGGACGAGCCGTCCCTCGATCAGCACCTGGCGGCCTTTGCGCAGGTACTGGTTCACCGTCTCAGCCTGGCGGCCCCAGACGGAAACACGGAACCAGATGGTCTCATCACGGAGTTCGCCGGAGCTGTCGGTGTACTTGCGGCTGGTGGCCACCGAGAGGTTGGTCACAGCCTGGCCGCTGGGCGTGTAACGCATTTCGGGATCGCGGCCCAGATTGCCAACAACAATAATGGTATGAAACATGGGAGTCTCCTTTTCCGATGGGGATCAAATTTGAGTTCCGACCCGGGCGGTCGTTTCCGCTTTGCAGTGCGCCCACCGGTTACTAGAACAATTGTACTATTTTTGGAGGGCGGCTGTCAAGTGGTTTCTTTACTCCATGCCCGCCCTCACGGAACGTTCAGCAGCGCTCGCGAGCGGTCGATCCACAGCTTCCGCACGGCGGAAGCCGTTTCACCTTCGGCCGGCCAGGGTCGGCCGAACTCATCCAAAGTGACCGGGACCAGGTCAAATGCCCGGACGCCATCGCCATCGAGCCAGAGCTGCAGCAGGCCGCTTTCGGGCGGGCCGGCGTCTTCGAAGGCAAAGTTGCCCAAGCCGTAGGCGATCACGCCGCCCTGGTAGAGCTCAACGCCCTGCAGCACGTGGGCGTGATGTCCCAGCACCAGGTCTGCTCCGGCCTCGATCGCGGCGTGTGCGGCCGCGATCTGCTCCTCGTTCGGGGCGACGACATATTCATATCCGCTGTGCAGGATCACGATCACCAGGTCGGCCGATGAATGTGCGGCGGACACATCGGATCGTATCCGGTCGGGATACGCCCAGGCAACCCCGGCCTTATCACCCCTCGCCTCCCAGGTGTGGGCATCGAAGCCGCGGTATTCCAGTGGTACATCGACATAGGCGAGGAAGGCCAGTCGCAGGCCGTTGACCTCACGGAACACCGGGCGGTGTGCGGCGGCTTCGTCCTCCCCTGCACCGACGACGCCGATGCCCTGGTCCGCAAGAAGCTGGATGGCTTGCTCCAGGACGGTCGGGCCGAAGTCCAGGGCGTGGTTGTTGGCGAGCGACATCAGGTCGAAGCCTGCCCATGCCAGGCTCCCGGCGGCTTCGGGCGGGGCGCGAAAGGTGTAGCCCTTTGACTCCGGCCGTCCATCCGTCCCGAGGGCGGATTCCAGGTTGCCGATGGCCAGGTCGGCGTCGCGCAGCTGGGGCCCCAGGTGGCGCCAGGGAAAGTCGAGTTCGCCGGCGGTGAGCATCACCCGGAAGGTGCGGTCCAGCATCACGTCGCCGACGGCGGCAAGGGATGCGACGCGGTCATCATGGATCCGGCTGGCCAGCAGCGGTGCGAGCGCCCGGGCGGTGTCCTCCGATTCGGGGCGGGCATGCAGCGACCAGCTGCGGTGCAGCGGGTAGCCCGCTTCGCCGGGATGAAATCCGTCGACGCGCAGCGCACGCAGATCCGGTGTCATCTCGGGCCATTCGAGCACCGCCACGAAGGGCGATCCGGTCCGAATGATTTCCTGCGCTGCTTCCAGTGTCAGATCATCCCAATCGCTCTCAAAGGGGACGGCGAGCACGAGCGGAATGTAGGCGACCGGAATCCCATCGCCGTCGGGCATCAATGCCAGGTCGATCAGCCCGTTTTCGAGCTGCATTCCGTCGGGTGGAGAGGGGTTGAGCTGGATCACCCACTTCGGTTCGACGGCGGTGAGGTCGTTGATGGCGGCCGCGGCTGCTTCCACCAGCCCCGGCGCTACGCCCAGGATTCGGTGGGGAATGTCGGTCGGCGTCGCCGTGCTGCTTGGAATCGGAGTCGCGGCGGGAGTCTGCGAGGTTGATGGCTGCGTATTGCCCGGAACGACTTCGCTGCCCGGGTTCCGGCAGGCGGCCAGCAGGAGCAATCCCGCTGAGGCCAGGATCAAGCCCAGGATGTGGGTCACGCGGCGCATGTTGGCTGACGGGAACGGGAAGGGAAGCATGGGGCCATTATACGCAAGTCGCACCGACTCCGGCTTACGAGGCTGGACCCATCCCGATAAACACGCCATCACAGGTTGACAGATCGCCGGAATGCGGCATAATGGATGATCATAGCCGTTACAGGCATTGACGGCGGAAAGTAGACGACGGGAACCCGTCAGAGAGACCGGGGCGCGGCTGAAACCCTGGTTCGAGCGAACGTCGTTGAAGTTCCCGCCCGAGCCGCTCGGGGGAACGCCTCCAAGGGAGGCCAGTAGTTCGAGCCGGAAACCCACCGTTACCTGAGGGGACCCGATCACCAAACTGTGGTTGTCGGGATTGAGCGGACCTGAAAGGGTCAACAAGGGTGGTACCGCGGGAAGCTTCTCCCGTCCCTTGCGGAGGGGAGTTTTTTATTTAACCCGCCATCGCCGGTGGACGCGGCGTGGTTAAGGAGGCAAGATGCTGGATCGATTGGACCAGATCGAAAGGCAGGGGCTGGCCGATCTCGAGCAGTCCGGGGACGAAACCGAGCTGCAGGCCTGGAAGACGCGCTACCTGGGCCGTTCCGCGGAGCTCGGCAAGATCACCGAAGCGATGCGTGAACTGCCCAGGGAGGAGCGGCCGGCGGTCGGTCGGCGGGCGAACGAGGTCAAGCAGGCGTTGGAGACCGCCCTCGCCCAGCGGGAAGCAGAGCTGGAGCAGGCCGTACTGGACCAGAGCCTGACGGAGGAGCAGTTGGATGTCACGCTCCCCGGGCGGGTGATGTCGCGCGGCCGGCTGCACCCGGCAACCCAGATGCTGCGGCAGATCAGCGTCATCTTCGCCAAGATGGGCTTTCAAATCTACCGCTCACGTGAAGTTGAGAATGATGATTTCAACTTCGGCTTTCTCAACATGCCGCCTTACCATCCGGCACGTGACCAGTGGGACACTTTCTTCACGCACGAGGCCGGCATTGTGCTGCGCACCCATACCTCGCCCGGCCAGATTCATGTGATGCGTGAGCGGGCTCCAGAACCGATCCGGGTGATCCTGCCCGGAATGTGCTACCGCTACGAGCAGGTCACGGCTCGCTCGGAATTTCAATTCAACCAGGTCGAAGGCCTGGCGGTAGGCGAGCATATCACCTTCGCTGACCTGAAAGGCACCCTGGTGACTTTCGCGCGCAGCCTGTTCGGGGAGGGCGTTCGCACCCGTTTCCGGGCCTCGCATTTCCCCTTCACCGAGCCTTCGGCCGAGATGGACATCGAGTGTTTCGTCTGCCAGGGTTCCGGATGCTCGGTCTGCAAGAAGACCGGCTGGCTGGAAATCCTGGGCTGTGGCATGGTCCACCCGACAGTATTGGCGAACGGTGGGTACGATCCAGAAAGAAACTCGGGTTTCGCTTTTGGCATGGGGCCGGAGCGTATCGCGATGCTGAAGTACCGCATCGAGGATATCCGCTACTTCTGGGCGAACGACCTCCGATTCCTGGAGCAGTTCTAGCCGTCACGGCTGGATGAACGAGGGAGCAAAATGAAAGTACCACTTTCCTGGTTGAAAGATTTCGTCGAGATCGAGCTGTCGATTCCCGACCTGGCGCACCGGCTCACACTGGCAGGCCTGGAGGTCGAGCACATTCAATTCGTCGGGCTCCCGCTGCCGGATTTGGACAAAGTCGAGGGGGAACACCTGCTGGATACGAACGTCAGCGGACTGGCCTGGGATCCGGAGTTGATCGTCGTCGCTGCGATTGTGGAGGTCATGCCGCATCCGAACGCCGACCGGCTGGTGCTCTGCCGGCTGGATGATGGACGCGAGGAAGAAGTTGTGCTGACCGGCGCACCCAATCTGTTCCCGTACAAAGGGAAAGGCCCCCTGCAGGAACCCCTAAAGGTCGCGTATGCCCGGGAAGGAGCACGCCTATATGATGGTCACCAGCCGGGTTTCCACGAGGTCACGTTGAAGCGGGCCAAAATACGGGGCGTCGAATCGACCTCGATGGTGTGCTCGGAGAAAGAACTCGGAATCTCGGAGGAGCATGAGGGCGTGATCATTCTCGACCCGGATGCGCCGGTTGGCGTACCGCTGGTGGAGTACATGGGCGATGCGGTTTTCGACATCGCGATCACTCCGAACATCGCTCGCGACGCCAATATCCTGGGTGTGGCGCGTGAGGTGGCCGCAGTCACCGGCGTCGACTTGAAAGAGCCATCCTATGAGGTCGACTGGACCGGGCCGGTGATCGAGGGCCGGGTTGCGATCGAGATTCGCGAGCCGGAACTCAACCCGCGTTTCGTGCTCGGGCTGATCGAAGGGATTGAGGTTGGCGAAAGCCCGTATTGGGTCAAGCGCCGACTGCAGCTGGCCGGCATGCGGCCGATCAACAGCATCGTCGATGCGACGAACTATGTCATGCTCGAGTTGGGTGAACCGCTGCATGCCTTCGACTACGACGTGCTCGTCGCGCGGGCCGACGGGCAATCACCGACGATCATCACCCGCCATCCGGAGCCGGGCGAAAAATTGACCACGCTCGACGGGGTCGAGCGCAAGCTGGATGATTTCACCGTGCTGGTGGCGGATACGGCCGGTGCGCTGTCGATCGCGGGCGTTATGGGCGGTCTTGAATCGGAAGTCACCACGAAAACCCGCCGGGTCCTGCTGGAAGGTGCTGCCTGGAATTTCATCAACATCCGGCGCACGATTGCCTCCCAGAACCTGCACTCTGAGGCTTCCTACCGCTTCGAGCGCGGGGTTCATCCGGCGATGGCTGAGCGCGGCGTACGGCGCTGCCTGAAGCTGATGGCGCAGTACTCCGGCGGCGAGATTGCCGGCGGCCTGGTCGATACCTATCCGCTACCGCCTGATCAGGAGCCGGTGCGGCTGACCGCGTCACAGGTTGAGCGCCTGCTGGGGATTGAAATATCAGCCGAGGAGATCGCCGACCTGCTTCGCTCTCTTGCCTTTGACGTCGAGATGAACGGCAGCGAGCTGATCGTCACGCCTCCCGATCACCGGCTCGATATCGGGTCCGGCCTGATCGGGGCGGCCGATTTGATGGAGGAGATCGCGCGCATCTATGGGTACGATCGCATTCCCGAAACGATGATCGCCGATGCGCTGCCACCGGTTTATCGGGATCGCGCCCAGGAGCTCGAGGAGCGCATGCGGGATCTGCTGGCCGATCTCGGCCTGCAGGAGATCATAACCTACCGCCTGACCACACCGGAGCGCGAGCGGCGCGTCCTGCCCGCAGCCCAGCCGCCGGATGAGCGGCTCTACGTGAAAATCGTGAACCCGATCAGCACCGATCGCGTCGTGATGCGCCACAACTTGCTTGCCAGCGTGATGGAAATCGTCGAGAGCAATGCCCGTTTTCGGGACCGAATTTCGGTTTTCGAAATTGGACCGGTGTACCTGGCGACCGAGGACGAATCCTTGCCGCAGGAGCCGCAGAAGCTGGTGATTGCGCTCACCGGGCCCGCCGTGCCGGAAACCTGGAATCAGGATGCCTCGCGCATGATGGATTTCTTTGACCTGAAGGGCATTATGGAATCATTCCTTCCGGCCCTGCATATCGACCGGGTTGCCTACGAGCCGATCGAACACCCGACCTTTCACCCTGGCAAATGCGCAGCCCTTGTGCAGGATGGTGCAAGGCTGGGATTGATGGGTGAGATACATCCGCTGGTGAGGGCACAGTACAGCCTGCCGGAAACACCGCTGCTGGCGGCTGAACTCGACCTGGGTGCGCTGCTTGCACGGGTTCCGAGCAAGTTTGATGTTGAATCCGTCAAATCCTACCCACCGGTGCTGGAGGATCTGGCGATCCTGATCGAGGATGAAATTCCCGCTCGCCGGGTCGAAGAGGTCATTCGGCAGGCAGGTGGCGATCTTCTGGTTGAGGTGCGGCTGTTTGACCTGTACCGCGGCGATCAGATCGGGAAGGGCTTGAAAAGCCTGGCGTACTCACTCGT
>JBJYWH010000028.1:0-2266 GCA_046259355.1 Anaerolineales bacterium | reverse complement strand
AGAAGATAAAATCGATATCTCCCGGCGAGTGGCCATAGGCTGTGAGCCGCTGTGCGAGCTCGGCATGGTGCTGCATCCCGTGCAGCACCAGGTGCTGGAGAATACGCCATCGTTCGAATCGGCGCTGCGTCCCGTGGCGGGTGGTCAGTTCGAGTTCGGCTCCAACCGCATCATCGGAAATCGATGCAAGGTAGGTTTGCCACGCCATTCGTTCTTCCTCCAGTGCCCGCCGAAGCGCCTCGAGATGAGGGTAATCCTCAGATCGAATTGCTTGCGGCTGTTGGCCGGTTTCGAGGCCAATCCGCCAGCCCTGCAGTGCCGAGAGGAGATGCAGGAACAGGCTGTAGATCGAGCCGCGTCCGTAACCCGGGTCCGCACGCAGCTGTTCCTCGTTCAATTCGCGGGCCTTCTCCAGCAGATGTTGAGCCGTATCGATGGTATAGGCAAAAAGCGTCTGGTAATGAGAGACTTCTGTCATTTATTCGTCCACCCCGAGTTGCTTCAAATGCTCTTCGTAATGTTCATAGGTATTGGCGGCGATGTAATCGATCCAGCACACCCCGGCTGCCTGGCCGGTGCTCAGCCGGGGATGCGGCTGGTGGAGCTGTTCTTCCGGGAAATCTGCCAGGGCTTCGAGCAGCGCGGCGTGGGTATCGAGCAGCTTATGCCGGACCTGTTCGCTTGCAAGTCCACGGTGCATCTCATGCAGATGGGCGTTCACGTCATCAAAACTGGTTTTCCGGTATTCAGCGCCGGAGAGGTCGATGACCCGGTCGAACGGCTCGCCTCCGAGGTGGAAGCGGAGCAGGATTTCCTCCCAGGCCGCGATATGCGCCAGCGTGTCTTTCACCGTCCATCCACCGCCCACCTCGCGAATCATCGCCCCCTCGTCCAGCGCTTCGAGCGCGGTCTGCACCTGGCTGAAGGTTTCTTCGATACGCCCCAGCAGGGCGGCTTTGCCCGGCAGCGGCTTGGTGTTCGGCTCGTTCATTCGCAGGAACTCCTCGTCGAAATATCGCTGCAGCCATCAAGGCTGTACAGCCATTGTACTCGTTGACGGGAATCTTGACGGTGAAACCGCAGGACTCAATCCACCGCAGTCCTGGAGTTGCGCGAGCGGTTTGTCATCACCACGCCGGCGACGACCAGCCCGCCGCCGAACAGCGTGGGAAGCGCCAGGCGCTCGCCAAGCAGGAAAAAGCCCAACAGGACGCCGAACAGGGGCACAAGATTGAGGAAGATGCCGGTGCGGGCCGGACCGAGCTGGCGCAGCGCGTCGTAGTACCACACGAAGCCGATCGCCGTTCCGAAGAGGCCGAGATATGCGAGGGCGAGCAGCAGCTGCGTCGAAGGGAAGCTCCAATTTCCGGATTCGAGCAGAGCGGCCAGCGGAAGCAATCCCAGGCATCCGACCAGGCTGGCATAGGCTGTCGCAGCAAGCGGCGTCAGGCGCCGGAGCGCAGCTTTTCCCAGCAGGGTGTAGGCCAGCCAACAGAGCACGGCGCCGAGAATGAAGAGCTCGCCAGGTCCGAATCCAGCGCTCACCTGCCGCAGGTCGCCGCGGGTGATCACCAGCGCGGCGCCGAGCAGCGAGACCGTAATCCCGATCAGGCCGAGCCGCGGCAGCCGTTCCCTGAATACGAGCGCGGAACCGATCGTGATGAAGACCGGGTTGAGGGCGATGATGAGCGAGGCCCGGCCGGCATCGACCTGGCGCAGCCCGAGAAAGAAGCACGCGTTGTAGCCAATCAGGCCGGTCAGCGCCATTGCGCACACAAGGAGCCAGCCGCGGCGATCCAGACGGGGCAGCCGTTCGCCGCGCAACCTCAAGAGGATCCAAAGCGCAAGCGAGGCCACCAGGAAGCGCCCCAGCGCACCGCTGAAGGGTCCGATCTGCGCGGCGGCGATTCGGCCGGCGATGAAGGTTCCGCCCCAGAAGAGGGTCGTCAGGACGAGTTTAGCGTAGGTCATGAATGGGCTCGTATCGCCGCCGGTCCGGCGATGTGGATTTGGGAAAGTCGCTTCTGGGGCACTCGTCCGTGGGGTTCCCGGAATTGCAGGAGTTTCGATCCGCAGAAGTGGGATCGGTGCGCGCTCACCATGTGCCATCTGGAGCCTGCTTGCTGGATGGTGCCGAATTGTCTGAGAGGAAGGATGGTCATGTCCGGGGGGCTCGAATGTCAGGGCGATCCGTTGGCTGACGCGAATTGTTCGAGGGCGCTCCCCACAACGGCATGGAAATCCAGTGGAAAGTCGTGAGCAAGGC
>JBJYWH010000027.1:0-1922 GCA_046259355.1 Anaerolineales bacterium | reverse complement strand
AGGACCTTGAACGGATAATATCGCTCACCGACGTACTTATTCCAAGCAAGGCAGCTGCAGCCGAGCTACTGGGGTTTGAGGATATAGAGGCGCACGCGGAAATGCTGTTGGATTGGGGCCCGCGGGCTGTGATCATCACCCTCGGGGAAAGAGGATCGATCTACGCGGACCGTTCGGTCCGTTGCCGGATTCCCGGGTTCAGGGTGAAAGTGGTCGATACAACAGGAGCAGGCGACGCGTTCCATGGCGGATTTATCTGGAG
This sequence comes from Anaerolineales bacterium, assembly GCA_046259355.1. GTDB lineage: Bacteria > Chloroflexota > Anaerolineae > Anaerolineales > E44-bin32 > E44-bin32. Next base: position 1,660 of record JBJYWH010000027.1, on the reverse strand, counting down.
TCTGCTCCAAGGTGACTCGATCGAGCGGGCTTGTACAGTAGCTAATGCTTGCGGGGCCTACTGCTGCACGCAGGTCGGTGCTCGGGCCATGGGCAGACGGGAAGAGATTGAGTCCCTAATCGCCCAGGGAAGGAGATCCAAATCATGAATCGGTTTTCGGCTGTCTTCGGCACAGCCAAACCCGTCATCGGCATGGTACACCTGCCGCCGCTTCCCGGCTCACCCCGGTATGACGCGAAACGAGGTATGACGTACATCATCGACCGTGCTCTTGAAGATACCGCCGCACTCATTGAGGGAGGAATCGACGGCGTACAAGTAGAGAACCAGTTCGATCGGCCGTTTCTCAAGCCCCAGGACATCGGTCCTGAAACGGTGGCTGGGATCACCGCAGCGGTAACCCGAATCCGTGCTTCTTTCCAAATACCTGTGGGCGTGAACGTCCACCTGAACGGGGTTCGCCAGGCAATTGCGGTCGCAGTGGGCGCAGGCTGCCAGTGGGTGCGAGCCTTCGAGCTGGCGAACGCATACATTTCCAACGCCGGTTTGCTCGAGGCTGTCGGCCCCGAGGCAATGCGCTACCGTTCATTCTTGCGCAGCGAGCAAAGCGTCATGATTTTCGGAGATTTTCATGTAAAGCATGGAAGCCACGCAATAACGGCTGATCGCAGTCTTGAAGAGCAGGCGGAGGATGTACAGATGGCTCTGGCAGACGCGGTGATCGTAACTGGCGGCGCCACCGGCACGGCACCAACCCCCGCGGAGATCGAGAAGATCCGAAAGGTAGTCCATATTCCCATTTTGATCGGCAGCGGGTTATCCGCTTCCAACCTGGACCAGCTGCTGCCGCTGATCGACGGGGCGATCGTTGGCACTTCCTTTAAGGTCGACGGTCACCTGGAAAACCCGATTGAGGTTGATCGGGTACGAAGTCTCATGGAGAAAGTAAGGGCATCCCGCTAGAGCTCCGATCGGAAAACAATGGATCAAAAGACTGCTATGCTAAGCGAAGAGGGTTGTCTGAGAAGGAGAGAGCGCCTGTGGGAGGCTCTGCCTGTGAGTGTCCAGTGGGTCTTAATCGCTGACCCGCGTCACGTTAACTACCTGTCCGGTTTCTGGGTGAATTCCGTAAGCTTTTCCTTCGGTGAGCGGGGTCTCTTGTACCTTGAACGGGGCGGCGACACAATTTTACTCTGCGACAACTTCACTCTGGCCGCCGCCATCGGCCGACCCTTCGTGGACCGCAGCGTCGTGGAGCCCTGGTACGATCATAAACATGCGGTTCCAAACCGGGATCATGTTCTCTTTAAGGCTTTGGAGCAGATTCGGGATCGTCTCCGACCAGCCACGGGTCTGCTGGAAACAGAGTGGCTGCCCATCGGTGCCTTGGAGGCCACCGGGCAGGCGTCGGCAGCCGGAAACACAGACCAGATTTCTCTGGGCTCCCTGCTGCGTAGACTCCGGCGCAAGAAAGAGCCTGACGAAATCGAACTGCTAAGATGCGCCATACGAGCCGGCGAAGCTGGCCAGCAGCGTGGACGAGAGCTCGTACGCCCGGGAATCAGTGAATTTGCGCTGTACAGGGAGATCCAGTCCGCCGCGATGGAGGAACTCGGTTTCCCGGCCGTTGTGTATGGGGACTTTCGGGCCACTTCCCCTG
>JBJYWH010000026.1:9297-12352 GCA_046259355.1 Anaerolineales bacterium | reverse complement strand
CCTCTGGAGGGCGCCAATCGGAACTGCTGGCGATCCAGCACAACACCGAGCCGGCCGGCAGCAGGTCGCCCTGCTGGACGGTTAGCCCGACGATGAAACCGCTTTGTTCAGCATACAGATCGCTGGCAGATTTCGTGCTTTCGAGCGTACAGAGCAGCTGTCCTTGCTCGACCTGGGCGCCCTCACGGATCTCCAGGCTGGCGAGCTGCAGTTCGGGCTCATTGGGATTCAACAGAGGAATGGTGACCTTCAGGGCATTGGCCATGGAACGCTCTCGGGCTGAATGAACCTCTCCGGATCCATTCCAGAGTGTAGCGCATACGCTCTATTCCAAAAAGACCGCAGCGAGTTTCTCATTGGCGGCACACGTCCCGCGCCGCCTGCACCATGTCATCGACCTGCGGCAGCGTGGCCGACTCCAGCGTGCCCGCCGCCGGGATCGGTGTCTCTGCCGCCCCCAACCGTGCAATCCGCAGGGAAGGTCCCATCACCTCAGCCATGCGGGCAACAACCTCGGCGCCCCAGCCCAGCTGTCGAGATCCTTCCTCGACCGTCAGCAAATGCCCGGTGCGGGAAACACTTTCCAGCAGGGCATCATCCATATAGGGGCTCAGCTGTGTGAAAACGATCAATTCCGCAAAGAGTTCGTGCTCATAAGCCAGCTTCGTGACTGCCTGACGAGCCAGTTCCGCGGTATAGCCATAGGCAGCGAAAGTAAGCACAGCCGCTGGTGCGCCGCGCACACGCAGGCGGTAGGCCGGGTATGGTCCGGCTGCAGCAACCACTTCGAAGTCCGTCAACGCTTCCTGTGCCCTAGCAGCATAGAGCAATTTATGCTCCACGAACAGTACCGGGTCATCATCGTGCAGCACGGCGCGCTTGATCAGCTCGGCTGGATCTCCAAGGGCGGTCAGCGCCACCGTCCGCAGACCCGGCACGCCCAGGAAGTGCTTCTCGAGCGATTGCGAGTGCGTCGGGCCGTATCCACGCCGCCCGCCCATCGGTGCGCGAATCACCAGCGGAACTCGCACCTGATCGTTGCTCATCCAGCGCAGCTTGGCGGCATGATTCAGCAGTTGATCACCGGCCAGCATCAGGAAGTCACCGAACATAATTTCGACCACGGGACGCAGGCCGCGCAGCGCCATGCCCACTCCCAGCCCCACGATGCCGGCCTCGGAGACCGGCGTGGTGAGCACCCGTTCCGGGAATTGCGAGGAGAGGCCCCGGGTGACCTTGAAAGCGCCCCCGTAGGGATCGATCACATCCTCGCCCAGCAGGATCACGCTTTCCGAGGTCTCAAGACAGGCCGCCAGCCCGGTGTTCAGGCGCTCGAGCACGGTCGTCATTCCGGATCTCCCAGCGCAGCGGTCAGAGCCGCTGGATCGGCGGGGGAATCAGACCGTGCGGTCTCGAAAGCCTGCGCCACCTCACGCTCGACGTCTGCCTCGATCGATTCGCGCTCGGTTTGCGCCAGGCGTGCGCCGTGCACCCGCAGTGGATCGGCTTCCCGGTAGCGCTCAATTTCATCGGGATCGCGAGTGTCATCACCTTTCGAATGGGGAGCAAAACGGTAGGTCTGGAGGACGAGGGCTGCCGGCCCGGTACCATGCCGTACGTCTCCCACGGCCTGACCAGCCAGCTCGAGAATCTCCAGCACGTCGGTGGTAGCGGCTTCGCGAACCGGGATGTCGAAGGCCTGGAAGCGGCCCGTGATCGTCCCGGCCAGGTTGAGCGAGATGGGCGTGCTTTGAGCATAGAGGTTGTTCTCCAGCACGAACAGCACCGGCAGCTTCCACAACGAAGCCATGTTGAGGCTCTCGTACACCACACCCTCACCCAGCGTGCCGTCGCCCATAAATGCAAAGACGATGCGCCCCGTCCGCGCGCGCTGCTCGGCCATCGCCATGCCGGCAGCGAGCGGAAGCGTGCCAGCCAGAATCCCGTTGGCGTAGAAATCCCTCCACTGCAGGTGCTGGCTTCCGCCCCGACCGCCGCATATTCCGCTGCTGCGGCCCATCAGCTCCGCTGCCAGCCCATGCATGGAACCGCCATACTCGAGGAAGTGTCCGTGGCAGCGGTGATTGCTGACCACAACATCCCCCTCCTTCAACCAGTGCAGCACGCCTACGGCATCGGCTTCCTGCCCAATGTAGGTGTGGGTCGTTCCATAGAAGTCGCCGCGCGGAAACTGCTCCAGCACCGTCTCCTCAAAGCGACGGATTCGCAGCATCTGCCGGTATAAATCCGAATTGGAGGGCTGCTCCATTCACAAGACTCCACGGCTTGCCGGACTGCGAAATGCGCAAGCAATCATACCACCCACCGGGCGAATGACACGAGCCGCCCGAATGGGGCGGCTCGCTACTTCAAACCTCAGATAACCGGCGAATTACATGTTCTTCTTGGCAAAGTCCTCAGCCACAATGCGCCAGGCTTCGTGCGTTCCGGCCGGAGCCTTGGTAACAGCGAAGTAGCGCGCCCGGCCTTTGGAGAATTTGGTCTCGATACGCCAATCCGAGCTTGTGAACTTGGTCTTCGATTTCACATCATAAAATTCGAGCGGTTCTTTCATCATTTTCCTCCTCGGCTGTTGCCTTGTATTTGGATGATTAGTCTCTACACAGGCTTCATCCTACCCGCCTTTTACGGATTGCGCAAGGCAGGCCCGTGCATAAAACTGTGCATTAACTTGACATTTTTATCCGTCGGGAGGATCGGGCTGTGAGCCTTGAAACTCTTCGGCGGTCGCGTGTCCCGGCTGGCTGATACCTTCCCGTCGGATGACCTTCCAGAGCGTCTGGAAGAGAATTTTAACATCGAGCCCCAGCGACCAGTGATCGACGTACCAGATATCGAGCTCGAATTTCGTTTCCCAATCAAGAATGTTCCGACCGTGAACTTGCGCCCACCCCGTGATACCGGGCAGAACTTCGTGCCGCCGCGCCTGGCGGGGCGTGTAGCGTTCCAGATACTGCATCAGCAGCGGGCGCGGGCCTACCAGGCTCATCTCCCCCCGCAGCACATTCCAGAGTTCGGGCAGTTCGTCCAGGCT
>JBJYWH010000026.1:0-9197 GCA_046259355.1 Anaerolineales bacterium | reverse complement strand
AGAACGGCGCTCATGCCGCCTCCCGCTCACGGCTCTGGATCAGCTTTTCCATGATGGTCAGCATCCTGGCTGCCAGCTCTCCCCGGTTGAAGTGCTTTTCCACGTACACTCTGCCCGCCTGCCCCATACTCCTCGCCCGGTCCCGCTGCTGAGCAAGGTTTGCGACGGCCCGGGCAAGCGCTTCGGGATCGCCCGGCGGCACAAAGACACCCGCACCGGCTGCTTCGACGACCGCCCGGATGACACCGTCAATCGCCAGCAGGACCGGCTTGCCAGCTGCCATGTAATCAAAGACCTTGTTCGGATAGGTCGTTTTATACGCTTCGACCGCCTGCAGGATCGCCAGGCCCGCATCGGCGTCGCTGATCCAGAGGGGGATCTGATTCTTGGGCACCGGTGTCGCAAAATGCAGGTTGTTCAGCCCCATTGATATGGCGCGCTCCTGCAAGGCACATTTCTCCTTGCCATCGCCCAGCAAGACGAAGCGAATATCAGACCTTCCACGCAGGGAATCGGCTGCCGCCAGTACCGTCCCGAGATCATTGGACATTCCGTGGGCTCCGGCGTAGAGCACAACGAACTCGTCCGCCAATCCCAGAGCCTGCCGCAGCGGATGCCGGGTTGGAATATCACGGAACATCGCCGCGTCGGCACCGTTCGGGACGACTTCAACAATCCGGGCGCCTCGCACCCGGACATACTCGATGAAACCCGGGGAATTGACCACCACTTCATCAGCCTGCCGGTAGAGCCAGCGCTCGAGCCATTCCGAGGCTTTGATCAGGAGTGGATTCCTCAGGACACCCACCTCCACTGCGAAATACGGCCAGAGGTCACGCACTTCAAGGAGAAAGGGCACCCGCCTGAACTTCGACAGCACGGCAGCCGAGACAGCCTGGAAGATCGGCGGCGTGGTCCCCCAAACCAGATCCACCTCGCCGACCCGTAAACCGGTAAAAAATGCCAGCAGCATGAAGGTGATGAAGTTCACCAGGCGCTCGAGAAAGGATGCATGCCATCCCGCAATGCTGCGACAGCGGAGGATCTCGACACCCTGTTCGTCGACACGGCGCTCTATCCAGCCTGAAGCGTTCACCCGCTCACCGGTCATATAGCTGCTCTGGCCTGTGATGACCGTGACGCGGTGGCCCTGCTGAACGAATGAGCGCGCAAATTCGTAATGGCGCGTTCCCCCGGCCTCGTCGAGTGCGGCGAACGCCTGGTGGATCAGGAGGATATGCACCGGACCTCCCAGGTCTGATCATGCCAGGTGATTTCCCGTATGGAAGGCTGGTTGGGATCGGGGTTCTCAACCCACGCACAATGCGGTGTTCCTACCGAAAGGTCACCCAGCTGCCAGATGCTCGTCAGGCGGGCCGGCAGCAGCACCGCCGCCTCGCTCATCAGCTGAATAGCCGGTTCCCTTACGGCATATGTCGGCGAGCGCCAACCGCAGATTTCCGGGTTCACTCCTGGCAGGCCGCCATTCAGGGTGATTCCAGCTCGATAGAGTGCCTGCGTGAAGACGGCCCCGGTTGTACGGAGTGTTGCGGATCCGGCAGCGGTTTTCAAGAGCACAGCTCCCGCATTCACCTGCCACTCAAGATCGGGAATCAGCCAATTGAGGCGGACATGATGCTCCCCTTCACCTTGCAGCCAATCCGAGATCATCCACTGCTGGCCATCACACGCGAGAATTGATCGCCGATGAACGATTCCGCCGGGGCGGAAACCCCGCCTTTCGGCCTCAAGCCACTCGATTCGCCCGTCAGGGGAGGTCCAGCGGCACACAATGCTGGCCGCGCTCCAATCCAACCACAGGAATCGTCCGGCCGCCAGCATGGGCTCATAACCGTCCACCATGATCGTGTTGTGACACCAGGCACCGGATAAAACATTATCCCACGGCGGCGGTGCATTGTAGAGATAGGTCCCGGCATCACACCCGAGGTTGAGACCCCGCCACCACAGGTCGAAATGCATCTGGTCGCTGTGACCCGGACGGTTCGTAAAGCGAGCTGCCCGCAGAATTCCATACCCGTCCGTCGAACCCAACCGATATAAGCCGCTTTGCGGGAAGCTGCCGGCGGACGAGGCCGAAATCATGGCCTCCTCATCCCCTTCAGGCGGCAGCAGGCCGAGCCAGAACGAGAGATCGTCATACGGGCCCGCGTCGAGTCTTCGCCGCCCCTGCAGAAACAGCGATCCTGCCTGCAGCGTCGGGCGATAATCACTACCGCGCTGATCGCTGAGCGGCAGCAGCTGGGATCCGTCATTGGGGCCGAAATTCGGCATCAGGCCGGAATCGGGCTCCATCCAGGTCTCGATCCAGTTCAGCATGGCTCGAATCGCTGTCAGCGTCGAATCCGACAGGGGCGTACCACAGCGCTGCGCCACGAGGCCGGCCCAGATCAACCCCTGGACGGCCAGGCGGTGATAATTGCTGGAATGCTGTACATATCCGCCATCATCGAACACCTGGCGTTTTCGCGCCGCCTCCAGCGTGCGCCGACCCACGCGCTCCCATGCCTTGGCTGACCGCAGCTCGGGGAACAGCAGGCCAGTCGATAGAAGCGCCGCGCTCTCGAGCAGCAGATGGTTGTTGTCCTGCGCCCGGGAATAGATCATCGTCGGCGGAATGCGTTCGGCGCTGGCTGCGATGACCTCAACCAACTCCTGAAACTGGCGGGGATGATCCTTCCAGAAAGCCCGAAAGCCTTCGACCGCGTAGCATAAGGCGATCAGTCGACAAGCGATCTCCTGCGCCGAGTGCCAGTGCAGGCCGGTATTGGGGGGGCTGCTCTCGCGCCACGAGGAGAAGAGCACCAGGAACCGTTCAGCATGCTGCGGATCGTCGGTCAGCCTGTATGCGCGCACCAGATCGAAAACCCAGCCGAATCGTGCCGGCTCCCATAGCAGCTTCACATCGCCCGGCAGTCGTTCCAGCCGGTATTCGCTCCAGTGACGATGCATGTCGATATATTGGCCGGCCATGCCAGGCTCGATCCCGGGCATGAGATTCCATGCCGGGGGAAAGCCGAGATGGACCTGAAAGCCGCCGAAGATCGTGAAATTGCCCTCTTCGAGCTGACGCGATGTGGTTATCGCCGCTTCGGGTGAGACGTGAAATGCAGATCGATCCGCGGGATACAGCCCCGGCTGAGGCGCATGGTCTTCACGCCATCGAAAGTAGGCTGCCGGGTCCGCTGGCACACCCGGTCGAAGCCACGACGAGAACGGCCGCTGATGCCATGCTCGACGCGGGGTTCGCCAGCGGTACCAACCGCTTCGGACTCCGGCACGGTAGACCGCATTGCGCAGTAAAGGGCCAGGCCCGAGTTCGCGCAGGGCGAAGGACACGAAACGCAGCATCAGTTTCTACGCAAACGTGAAATGTTCGACGTCCACGGGCTTTTTCGTCCGGATCGATTCGAGCCCGGCGAAGGTTGCAGATGCAACGCCGAACAAGTGCTCATAAGGGATCGGTGGCGGACCGCCGGTTCGAATCGCGCCGATAAAAGCCTGCCATTCCGCCGCATGACCCTTATCCTGGCGCAGCCAGGATCGCTGAGAACGACGGCGACCATCGGCGATCCGCTCCAAGCGGCGGAAGTCATCCAAAATCGCCGCGCGACCGCCGCCAAAGACCTCGATCCTCTCCTTCGGCAGTGCTCGATCGCTATTCGCAACGTACACCAGCTGACCGACGGAACCATCCGCGAAGTCCAGCGTAAGTCCGAAATTGTCCTCATGGTAGGAGCCATGATCTGGCAGGGCGCTTGCGGTTGCCCGCACCGGGGGTTGACCGCACAGATAGGTCATGAAATCGATGAAATGGCAGCCTTCGCCAACCAGACGGCCGCCCCCCTGCTGAGGATCGTGCAGCCAATGCGTGAGCGGCAGCGGGCCGGCGTTCACCCGGTAGGTGATCATCAGGGGGTCGCTGACCGGTTCCAGGAACGTCTTCAGGCGGATGGCTAACGGCGCAAAGCGCCGGTTATATCCCACCGTGAGCAGGTTCTTGCTCTCACGGAGCGCCTGCAGGATTCTCTCCAGCTCTTCCCGGTTCAGGGCCAGCGGTTTTTCACAAAAAACGTGCTTGCCAGCCTTCAAACCAGCTGTGGTTTGATCCGCATGCAGGTGATGCCGGGTGAGAATCGCGAGTGTATTGATGTCGCTTGCACGCAGCAGCGAATCGAAATCGGTCTCCGCCCGTTGAAATCCGAACTTCCGCCCGACAGCCTGGGCGTTCAAACCTCTCGCGCTCACCAGGCTGACCCGCGAGATATCCGGCGCGCTGCGCAGCGCGGGCAGCATCACAGCCGTGGCGAAGTTGCCCGCGCCGACGACTCCCAGGCGGACGCTCGATTCGGGTGCCGGAGCCTGGTGCAGTTCGATCCGAGTGCGGGGTTCGGCTCCGGTCGGTGGGTGGGGGTATTGAAGGAGCACCGCCAGGAACGGTTCTCCCGTATCGCCGCGAATCACCTGGTAGGCTTCGACCGCCTGTTCAATCGAAAATCGGTGCGTGACCAGCGGCAGCACCTCGATCGACCCATTGGCCACAAGCTGGAGAAAACCTTCCAGGTTCCTTCCTTCTGTCCAGCGCACGTAGGCCGCCGGGTAGTCAATGCCCGCTTCCTCATAGGCTGGATCATAGCGTCCCGGCCCATACGAGCGCGAGATGATGAAGTTCAGCTCTTTTTCGTAATACGCCTTGCGCGGCAGCTGGGTGCCGACGACACCGGTCGAAACCACCCGTCCACGGTTGCGGGCGATCTCCCCCGCCAATTCCACGGTGTCATTGGAGGGCGTATCGGCGCAGATCTGCACCAGATCGAAACCCCGCCCGCGGCTGAACGCTCGCCCCGCTTCGGTCGCTGCCTGGCGTTCGACGGCATCGATCCCCATGGCCTGAGCCCGGGCGACGCGTCCGGCATCGAGGTCAATCCCCAACACCCGGCACCCTGCAGCACGGGCGATCTGTGCAGCCAGCAGGCCCAGCAGCCCCAGGCCGATGATGGCAACATATTCGCCAAGCGCGGCTTTTCCCAATCGAAAACCGTGCAGGGCAATCGCCCCCAGGGTGCCAAACGCTCCGCTTTCAAAATCGACTTCATCCGGCAGGGGGGCCAGCAGGTTGCGGGGGACGACCACGAACTCGGCGTGGACGGCGAAGCCGCCGCCCGCGCAGGCCACGCGCTGTCCGACGTGGAATCCTTCCATACCATCGCCGAGCGCGAGGATCGTCCCGGCACTCGAGTAACCGAGCGCCATGGGTTGGTCGAGCCGGTTCTGGACGGCATCGAAGGTTGACAGAACCCCTTCACGAGCGGCTTTCGAGAGCACCTGCCGTACGAGATCGGGGCGCGAGCGGGCTTTCCCGAGCATGCTCCGCCCGGCGAATTCAACCAGCGAGCGTTCCGTGCCGGCCGAGACGAGTGAAACCGAGTTCATCACCAACGCGGTGCCGGGCAGTACTGCAGGAGCGGGCACATCCTCAACCCGGGTATTGCCGCTGCGGATTTCCTGCACAACTTGCTTCATAACGTTATCCGCCTCAGTTGTCGCTTAGTTAGGATCGGATCGGAACGAATGGCCGCGATTATAGCATTCAGCCCCAGCCGCATGCACTCTTACGCAGGTCATGACCCTCAGGCACCGCCTGTGACCCTGGCGAGCTTCCGCTCCGCCGCGGCATGGAAACGGGGATGCATCACGAAGTACTGCCTTCCGGCTTCGGCTGTCTGCGGCTGAGGCTTGAGCGTATCGTCCCTCAGCCCGCGCAGGGTCTCAAGCATCAGGACAGGCATGCGCGGCTCCAGGCGGCACCGAATCGTCTCAAACGTATCGCCTTCCCGTAGGGTTTCCTGATGGCGGAGCAAAATCGGCCCGGTATCCACACCCCGGTCCATCCAATGCGTCGTGAGCCCAATTTGAGGTGCCGCGCCAGGCTCGACCAGTACCGGCCACTCTACGACATCCATTCCCCGGTATGCCGGAAGGAGCCCGGAATGGCAGTTCAACACGCCAGCTCCTGCCAGATCCAGCACCTGCTGGCGGATCAGGCCGCCGCCGGTGAAGACCGTCAGCTGCGGCATCCGCGACCGCAGCAGGGCGGTCACACCGGGGTGATTGTGGTCCGGGACGACAAGGCAGGGAATTCCCCACCGGCGGGCATCCGAGCGGAGTGTGCCCGGCGGAAGGCCGATACGCTGCACAAATGCCCCCATGCTCTCGGAATCCACTTCCGGGTATGCTTCTGCACCCAGAATGATTTTTTCACGGATTTTTTTGATCAACCGCGGCCCATCGCGGCGCAGTTCCGCACGAAGCCGCCTCCAATTCCACATGCTGCGAACAACGATGGCATCGAGCTCGATGCCCGTTTCACCTTGAATCAGCTGCGCAGTTGCCCGCGAATAGAGGCTGGTCGCAGTGGGAGCGAAGAGCAGGATACGCATCAGGCTGTCGTCTTTCGCAGCGCCAGCTCAGCCTCGGCCAGGGACCGCAGGTACTTCACGTGGCGTGGGTCGAGTCGGAAATGGCGGTGAGCCCGCCAGGCGTAGTCATTCAGCTTGAATGCCGCGTTGAGATAGCGGGGATCGTGGCTGCGGCGGGTTGCAGCTGCGAGCAGGATGGCCGCCTCGTGCCGCTCAAGCCAGAACGGCTCTGGACCCCAGGCTTTGATCCTCTCCAGCGCGCGCTCACGGCGCAACTCCACGTGCCGCAGCAGGGATTCGACCACCGGGTGCAGGTCACCATCCTGCGCTGCCGGGTCATCATCCAGCAGTACAGAGAGTTTGCCGATCATCCCGGGCTCGACCGCAACCTGCCAGCGTGGCGGCCTGTCGAGGAAGGTCTTCCGCCATTCGTCGATCTGTCCCCGGTCATGCGGGGTGACGGGCGCAGCTCCGAGAATTTCGGCTGGACTGTTGAGCACCAACCCCAACTCCGTGGCCCGTTGCAGGGCGAGCATACCGTCGGCTTTCCAGACTGCGCTGGCTGGCTCAGAATTCCCCAGGGCTGACACAAGCTTCTGCGCGCCGGAACGAAGGTACGCTTCCACTTCAGCCTGGCTCACGCTTCGTTCAAGCCAGCCTTCAACCAGCCCCAGCAGGGAGGAGGCAAGCGACCGCAGCATCACGTTTCACTCACAATCTGCACCCGGGCGCTGATCCCATCAAGCCCAACCAGTCCCTCGCCGCTGATATAAAAGTCCGCCGCGCGCAGCGGTCCGGCCGGACAGCTGATGACGCCGTATTTAAAGAGCTTCATCGGCCGCCAGGGATCCTTTTGAAAGCAATCGATTTCACGCCAGTGAAATGCGTCGCCGCTTACCAGGACCGCCGCCGAATTGCGCCGGACCGCCGGGCCGGGTTCGACCGTGGTAAACGCCACGTACAGCCCCTCCTGCGTACGTGCTCCATACCAGGCGGGCGCCTCGAGCGCCGCTCCCTGCTCCAGCTTTCCGGTTGCGCGGTCCATACGAAGCGCCCGGTTCTGATCAACCTGGCTGTCGGTCAGCCAGCAGACATGCCCCGGGGTGAAAAACAGCCGGACGGCGCGCCATAACTGACCGCCCTCACCAAAGCGCTCGATCGTCTCGAAGCGATCGCGAGTGCGGTAAAAAAAGCATTCGCCATCGCTATCACCGGTCGTGACCCAGAGCGCTTCGGCATCATACGGGTCTTGGTAGACCCCATGGATATGCCTGACTTCACCCGGGCCGAAGGTATGCGCGATTTCCCAGCGGTCCAGGTCGGGGTTAACACGCCAGACGCGCACCCCTTGCCGATCCGGGTTCATGAAATACTCGCCGAACGTCGTCCAGCCCTGCTGGTCCTCGCACATTCCGCCGTGCAGCACGCTGTCTCCGGCGATGGTAAAGAGCGGGGTCAGGTTTTTCTCCGGTGTGAGCCGGTAGACCTGCGAAGCACGAATGGCCAGCACATGGCCTTTCCGGTTGACAAAGAGATTGGCTTTGTCGGCACGGAGAGCTCGTGCCAGGGGTCGTCCAAGTGCAAGGAGATCCCGTTTCCAGACAAATGGCAGGCTCGCGATGGGAGACCAGCCTTCCTCAAAACTCCACCGCAGGATGTCACGGCCGGCCGTGCCCCACAGCGTGCCATCGGGCTGGGCGTGATGGATGATCGTCACCTGTGGGATTTTTTCGATCGAGGCGACGCGGTAGTCGATTGCCGATCCGCCGGTTACCGGTTTCACGGCATTCCCCCCTGCCCGGGGGCCAGCAGCGTGTACAAACCTTCCACCTTTGAAAGGCCAGCCACGCGGGAAGCTCGTTCCTCGATCAACGCCTGATTGATGGCGCCGGCGTTTGCGCGAAGCCGCTCATTCTGCAGCGCAAGCACGATTGAGTGCGACAGGTTGTCCGGATCGCTGGCCGAAGTGAGCAGCCCATTCGATCCATCCTCGATCCACTCCCGCAGCGATTCAAGATCCGACACGACCGGGAAAGTGCCGCAGGCAATGGCTTCCAGGAAGCTGTTCGGGGTCCCATCATGTTCGCTCGGCGAAACCATCACCCAGGCGCGCTGATAAACAGCCGCCATCGCCCGGGATGAAAGCATGGGAAGCAGGCGAACGCTGGCTTCGATACCCAGCTCACCAATCCAGCGCTCGGCTTCGGCCTCACCCGCCATCGCTGGACAGAGGAAAATAGTCTCGGGCAGGACCCTTAAGACCCCGGGGATTGCCTGAAAAAAGGTATCGTTCCGCACGTACGCCCGGAATCCGCGTGGATTCACCACGACCGGGGCATCCGGGCCGATCGCCTGAAGCGTTTCCCGCAGCGGGGGCTCGAGGGCGTCCGGGTCGGGTTCCCCGGGGTGAAATATATCGGTGTCGATACCCCCGCTGCCGGGAAGCACGATCGCCGGGTTTTCCGGTCGGTACCCCCATTCATACGCCAGGTGGAGATCGCGTTCACAATCTGTGTGCAGGCCATCCGCCGATCGGAGCGCCCGGCGGGTGTAAAAAGCCATGAGAGGGGAAGCCGACGCATGCAGTGTGAAATCGTTGCCCCATACCGATATCACTAGCGCCGCCTCAACACCTGCTGCGGCGGCCAGCATGCCCTCGAAGGGAATCCGGAGCGCGTGCACGAGATCAGGCTGAATCCCGGCCAGTTCAGCCCGCAGCCGCGAGGCAGCATATGGGATGGACAGCGGTCCGAGCCA
>JBJYWH010000025.1:0-4385 GCA_046259355.1 Anaerolineales bacterium | reverse complement strand
GGCGAATCGGAAGAGGGACGAGTTATTCGCCCCGATGTTGGTCGCTACGAAACCCGGATGAAGGGCGTTTACCGTAACCTTGGTATCCCGCAGGCGTCTTGCTAGTTCATAGGTGAAAAGCAGGTTCGCCAGTTTGGATTGGCGGTAGGCTTTCAAGCCGCCATATCTGGATTCGAGCTGCAGGTTGTCGAAATCGAGCACTGCGGTGGCATGCATTGCGGAAGATACGTTGATGATTCGCCCCTGGTCGGCGTTTCCCAGCAGGTCGAGCAGCCGCAGGGTGAGATGAAAGTAGGCCAGATGGTTGAGCGCGAGCGTCTGTTCGATGCCATCGGCATTGAGCCTGCGCCGCATGAAGACGGCCCCAGCGTTGTTGATCAGAACATCAAGGACCTTCGTTGCTTTATGCACCTGCAGCGATAACTTCTCGATCTCGGCTTTCTGTGACAGGTTGGCCAGAAAGCACTCGATGGAGTCGTTGCCGGATGCTTCGATCAATTCACGCCGCACCCGGGAGCATTTCTGCTCATTCCTCGCGACGAGCAGCACGTGTGCCCCACGGCCGGCGAGAGCCCGGGCGGTGGCAAGGCCGAGCCCGGACGTGGCGCCTGTCACCAGACAGACTTTCCCCTGCATATCGCCGGCATTCGCGCTCAAGACAAACCCTCCCGATAGAAATTTCCGGTCATCAGAGTGGAGTTCAGCCCGGTGGGAAACGTTCCGCGGGGAAAGGTGGGCTGAGGCGGCCTAAGCATACCACCGGTTCGATCCAACAAACGTGAGGAAAACTTCAAGCGCGGGATTGCAGCTGTCAGGGAATTTCGATCGCCGGATGTCCCGGAACAACGGCCTGGAAGATCGGCAGGTAGAGCACTCCGACGGGGCCGAGCATGGTGGTCTTTCCCGATACGATATCCTGCTCCGGATCGACGATCGGGTCGGCAAGCCGGTACATCACGCCTTCCGCTTCGTTGAAGACGAACAGCCGCACGTTGGCTTCGTCCCCGCCCGGAACTTTGGTCTCATCGTAGTGAAAGTGGATCGTGGCCAGCTGAACCGGCATCGGTGTTGTCAGCCGGACGAAATCGCCCACCGCGCCGATGTTGCCGGCGAAACCCGGCGCACCCACCATGCGCTCAGCCTTCAAGGCTTCGCTCTGATCACCCATGCCGTAAAGATCGACCGTCACCCCCAGATCTGGAAATTCGAGGATCTGAAGGTGAAACTCCTGGCTGTCGGGAACGCCGTCGCGGTCCGAATCCACATGTTTGGGATCCGTTCCCAGTCGGGCTTCACTTTCATCACTCAGCCCATCGCCGTCCGTATCCCCGGTCTGGGCGCCCATATCGGGACCGAGCAGCAACGCCATGTCCCCGATTCCATCACCATCCGTATCCAGCTTCATGGGATCGCTGCCCAGATCCCTTTCAAGCGCCGTAACCAGGCCATCGAAGTCGAGATCCTCATCCCCATCCAGCACTCCATCGCCATCTGTATCGGCCTTGCCTGGCGAGCCCCATGGTGCGGTGTAGGTGGCTTCGTAATAGTCTGACAGGCCATCGAGATCCGAATCGAGCAGCATCGGGCTGGCGCCATAGCCGAGCTCGACCAGGTCAGAGACGCCATCGTCATCGAAATCACCGTTGTAGCGAATGCCCCAGACGGCCCGGACGGCCGCCGAGGAATCCCAGGCCTGCATCAGGTATCCCAGGCCGTTCAGCGGCTCTCCGAGACGCCATGCCTCCCGCCCCTGCTCCAGCGCCGTCTGCATGCGCTCCAGTTCGGTGCGGGCGCTTTCCACGCCGACCGGTGAAAGCTGATCTTCGCTGAGCGACTCCGCCGAGCGTGTGATGATGGTGGCGTCTGCGGTGACGGCATCGACGATCAAACGGTCGGCCAGCAGCAGCTTGATCAATGCATCCTGGTAAGCCGAAAGCAATCCCGGATCAAGATTGGGGACTCGCAGGAGTGAAACCAGCCGGCCCGCCAGATCCAGATCGTGCTCCAGGATCGACCGCTCTGTGAAGCGGGCTTTGTCGAGGAATAGCGTGCTGTCGCTCGCCAGGCGCTCGATCAGGTCGTTGGCGACCGCACGCGTGCTGCTCTGCCCCGACGTGTTGGCCGAACGCAGGATATCCACGACGTTTGCGCGCAGTCCGAGGGCATTCTCCTCGGTTGGAACATCCGGCAGGGCTTTGATTTGGTCGATGACAGCCGCCGGCAAAGGGCCGGTCGGCGTTGGTGTCGCACCTGCCAAGGTCTGCCCCAGGTCGGAGATCATGCCCGGGATTTCGTCGACGATCTGCGGCAGATTCTCGACCACCTGGCACCCGCCGGATAGAACCAGCATGAACAGCAGCAGCAGGACGGCCGCAATCTTGATCGATTTCCAGCGATCTGGAACCATCGAATGCTCCCTCTGGCATCGATGAGTGCTTTCCCGGTCATAAAGGCCGACCGAGTGGCCTCATTATGCGCTATAGAAGGGGCCGAATCAACCGGGACCTTCTTCCCTTTCCAAGGGTCGGTATATTTCCTGGATGTCATATACTGGTAGCAGGTGGAAAACGCACCCCGCTACCCGGGTCTTGGACCCAGCATAACCCCGATCCTTGTGCCGCTCCTGCTTGGAAGGTCACGCTCCTTCCGAGACGATGCGCTTCGATTGATGAAGGACGTCCATCCGCCGGCTATCACGCTCGGGACACCGCCCACGTCGTATGACCAGGGCCTCGTCATCGCGGTCAATCACTACAGCCGGCCTGGTTTTGGCGCCTGGTGGATCGCCCTCAGCCTGGCGGCCGCAATTTCACAGGACATACACTGGATGATGACCTCCGCCTGGGTCTATCCCGATCGCCTGCGATCATGGACCATCACGCCGGTCTCGCGCTGGGTGATTGCCCGTATCGCGCACAGCTACGGCTTTACCACCGCCCCACCGATGCCGCCGCGCACACAGGACTTTTCAGCCCGGGCCGGTGCCATCCGCTCCCTGCTGCGAGCGCTCGATCGAGTTCCCAATCCGGTGCTGGGCATCGCACCAGAGGGGTTCGACTCCCGGGACGGCAGCCTTCAGCACCCGCCGGATGGCGTCGGCCACCTGCTTCATCACCTCTGGAAACGGAAGATGGTCATTGTGCCGGCCGGAGTTTACGAGGAAAATGGTACCCTGATCACCCGTTTTGGAGATTCGCTGCCTCCTGGAGGGCGATCGGCACGGTCGAATGGGGATCGGGATCAGATCCTGAACCAGGTCATGTACGGGATTGCTGCATGCCTGCCATATTCCCTGCGCGGGGTATATGCATGAGGAGCCAACGATGAAAGAGCGAGTGCGCATTTCTGAGCTGATCAATCTCAATGCCTACTGGCTGGGCCTTTCTTTCATGTGGAACAGCCTGCACGTGCTGGTCCTGCCGGCCGTCCTGCTCTCCTTTGTATCGGACGCCCGGAAGAATACCGCCCTCGGCTTGCTAACCTTTGTGGGACTGATTGTTGCGATGATCGTCCAACCGATCTCCGGTGGTTTGAGCGACCGCTGGAGCACACGGATGGGCCGCCGGCGCCCATGGATCGGTCTCGGCACCGGGCTGGATCTCATCTTCCTGGCTCTTCTCGCCATGAGCAGGAACCTGCCGCTGCTGGCCATCGCCTATATCGGCCTGCAGCTGACATCCAATCTGGCACACGGCCCAGCACAGGGTTTGATGCACGATCGGGTGCCTGTATCCCAGATGGGCGTCGCGAGCGGTGTGAAGAACGTCTTCGACATGGCTGGACTGGTTATCTCGTCGCTGTTGATCGGCCGCATTCTGGACCCCGAGCATATCGGCACCTCCATGGGCGTGATTGCCGCTTTCCTGATCCTGGGTGCGGTCTTTACCCTTTTCGGCGTGCGCGAGAGCACAGAAACCGTCACGCCGGCCCCGCACGCGGAACAGCTTCCAGCCCTGCGCGAACTCGGCTTTCAAACCTACCCCGCATTCTGGCGCCTGATCATCGTCCGGCTGCTTTTCCTCTCCGGCGTCTACGGGGTCCAGACCTTCGCCCAGTACTACATTCGGGATACGCTCCGTGTTGCCGACCCGGTGAAGCTTACCGGGGATCTGCTGGCGACCATTGTGCTGACTCTAATCGGCTTCTCGGTCCTTGCCGGGTACCTGAGCGACCGCTACGGCCGAAAGCCCATGCACACGATCGCAACCGCACTGGTCGTGGTCGGGAGCCTGCTGATGACCATCGCCGACAGCGCTTCGTCGATCTTGATCTACGGCAGCATCATCGGCGCAGGGATCGGTCTCTTCATCAGCGCCAACTGGGCGCTTGCCAACGACCTGGCCCCACAGGGCCAGGCCGCTTACCCGGATAAGCCCATCACCTAT
>JBJYWH010000024.1:3874-19013 GCA_046259355.1 Anaerolineales bacterium | reverse complement strand
CCAGGATGGGCAGGATCGTAGCTGGAATGGTCACGATCAGGCTGTTGATGAATGCTCGGCCCATACCGCGCGGGTTGAGCAGGTCGCTCAGGTTGCAGTTCAGGTCGAGCGACTGCTGGCCGCTGGCGCAGTCCTGACGGTAGTTGGCCGTGCCGCGGTAGCCGACGAAGGCGTCGATGTAGTTGTCGAGCGTGAAGCGCGGCGGGGCATCGATGCCGGAGATGCGCTTGAGATAGACGGCGATGTCGGCTGCGACCTGCGCGTCGGGCATCGGCGTATCGCCCATGTGCGGCTGGCCGTTGATATCCTTCTTCAGCATCGCCAGCAGCTGCAGCGAGCGCGGATATTTGCTGACGACATTCGGATCGGTGAGATCGGCGTTCGCCAGCAGCTTCCCGTCCGATCCATGACAGGAAGCGCAGTTCTGGTCGTAGGCATCGGCTCCGATGGGCTTGGAGAGCACCGTCCACCAACCGGTTGAGTTCACGGCCTGGAACGGGCGAAAGGACGTGACCAGCAGGCCAAACGTCGGGACCAGCCAGATCAGGCACATGCCGATGACGACCACGTGAATCGGTACACGTCCGAGTATCTTGCGAATGTGATCCTTGTTCATCGCAGCGCCTCCTGTTCGAGGAAGCGTTTGATGTTCATGTAGATGAAGGGGATGATGAGCACGATCAGCACCACCGCCACCGCCGTGCCCCGCCCCTGGTTGAAGTTCTTGTACATCTCGGTGTACATGCGGTTGGCGATCACGTCCGTGCCGTAGTTGCCGCCGGTCATCACGTAGACCAGGTCGAACAGCTTCAGCACGTTGATCACCATCGTGGTGACGACAACAATGATGGTGGGCATGATGAGCGGGATCGTGATCTGGCGGAAGACGCGCCACTCGCTGGCCCCGTCGATGCGCGCCGCCTCCAGCAGTTCATCCGGCACGTTGCGCAGCGCGGCCGCCAGGATGGTCATGCTGAAGCCGGTCCAGATCCAGATGCCGACGACGATCAAGGCGAAGGTGTTGATTGGCTCGGTCTGCAGCCAGGCCACCGGCTGGCCGCCCAGCTTGGTGATGATGGCATTCAGCAGCCCGATCTGAACCTGGGAGGTACCGAAGTTATAGACGAATTTCCAGATCACACCGGCGCCGACGAACGAGATCGCCATCGGCATGAAGATCACCGCCTTGGCGATGGACTGATATTTCAGGCGATCGGCGAGCACGGCCATCAGCATGCCGAAGACGACGGTGCCGGTCACCATCACGATCACCCACTTGATGTTGTTGCCGTAGGATGAGGACCAGAAGGAATCCCAGGTCGTCTTGAACGAAGTGGTATCCAGCTCGTCAGTCAGAGCATAGTGGTAGTTTTCAAAAATACCCCAACACGATTCGCCGGCCCGGCAGGTCGTGGCGGCCGAAGCCGTGCCGTTCTTGTTCTGCAAGCTGATGGCGAAGGTATTGATCATAGGGTAGACGATGAAGAAGCTCATGAGCAGGATGGCCGGCGCCAGGTAGAACCAGGGCGCGCTCCGACCCTGCTTCATGATTTGGGGAACCCGTTGCGGCATACCACACCCTCCTTCTATGCAGCCGTACCAACCAGACAGCGCACGGCATACGTCGATTTGGCGTACCTGCTGATCAAGCCAAACTCAAAGTCAGGATGGCATAAAAAGCTGTCTTGTTCAAATAAGACCGAAACGAACTCGACCGGTAAAAGATTGGAGGGCGCCCGGATGGGCGCCCTCCAATGGACGTGCCGTGTTACTTCAACGCATCCGCCTGGACCTGCGCGATCGTATTCAGCACAGTGTCGAGATCGGCGCCGTTGACAAAGTCGGTGACGCCCTTGAACTCGGCGCTTCCGAAGCCGCCGGGAATCGAGTCACCGATGTCGGGCGTGAAGCCGGTGGCGTTCGCCAGGATCGCGCCCTTCTTCAGCAGAGCGGGGTCAGTGTAGGAGTCTACACCGGCGAGGTTCGGCGTCAGATCGAAGCCGACCTCGGCCCACTTCTGTCCGCCCATATCGCTGCTCAGATAGGTCACCAGGGCCTGGACGGCCGGCGAGTCGCTGAAGGCCATCATCCAGTCCGAGCCGCCCTGCAGTCCCTGGGCGCCCGGAACACCGATGAAGTCATAGTCGGTGCCGTACTGGAGGTCCGGATACTGCTCGGCGACTGCGCCGCCGGCAAAGCCGGACTGCTTGACCATCATCGCCTCTGGCGGATCGGAGAAGACCTTGTAGATGGCGTCAAGGAAGCCCGTGGAGAGGGTGCCCTGCGCGCCGCCTACCGTGTACTTCGGATCCTTGGCCCAGGCGCCGTAGATCTGGTAGGCCTCTTTCACGCCGGGGTCGTTGTAGGGAACGGTGCCATTGATGATGCCCATCACGTAGTCCGGGCCCTGCGTTACGAGCAGGATGTCCTGGATGAAGTCGGTGCCGGTCCAGCCGGTGGCATCGCCGGACTCGAAGCCCATCGACCACGGGACGTTGCCGTCGTTAGCCATCTGGTCTACCAATGCGGTCAGCTCATCCCAGGTCGTCGGCAGGGTGTAGCCTAGCGCCTCGAAGTTGACCGGGCTGTACCAGATCAGCGTTTTCGGATCCGCCTTCACCGGCAGGCCAAGCCACTTGCCGTTGACCGTGCCGATGTCCCGCCAGTAGCTGGCGTAGTTGTCGGCGTTCGCACCGAGCTGGTCCATCGGGAACAGGATGTCCTGATATTGTTCGAGCGATGTCACGTTAAAGAACGCGATGTCGTAGGGGGTGCCAGCCTGCACACGCGTGTCAAGCAGTGCCTGATCGCGGCTTGCTTCTGGTTGGAGTACGATACCGCAGGCGTCGATCAACGGGGCGAGAATCTTGTTCAGGTTCTCCTCCTCGGTGCCCGACCACTGGTAGAACATTGTGATGACATCACCCGGCTGAGCGCCCTTGCAGTCGATCTCGGACGCCATGGCCGGCGCTTCCGTGGGAGCTGCCATGGCCTCGGTCGCGGTCGGTTCCGCCATCGGGGCTTCCGTGGGGGCAGCGGGGGCTTCTGTCGGAGTGGCTGTTCCGCCGGCGCAGGCGCCGAGGACGAAGGCCAGGGTCAGAAGCAGGCCTAAAAGGCCATATGACTTTCTCATCTCTTCTTTCTCCTTACTCAACCATGGTTTGTCGTTGGGTGAACTTCTGGACTTTCATCGTTGCCGAGTTTGCTCCCTCCTCTCTTTCCGTTCAGATTTCCGGACCGCTGGTGGGCCAGCGTCTCCGGCTGCAGACGGCTTGTGCCGGGAGTTTACCGGTCTGCGGTCGCCCTCAAGCCGCCGGGCGCAGCTCCAGTGTGCTGCCGCGCACGATCAGTTCGGGCTCGAGCGTCTCATAGACCGGATCCCGGTCCGGATCTGCCAGGCGGCCGAGCAGCAGTTCGACGCCGCGCTGGCCGGATTCGAAATATTTGGGTCGTACCGTCGTGAGATCGAGGTATTCGGCGTACTCTTCATCGTTGTATCCCACGACGGAAAGATCAAACGGGACCGTGGAACCAGCTTCACGAGCCGCTTCCAACACGCCGATGGCATGCGAATCGTTGGAGGCAAAGATGGCGGTCGGTGGTTGGGAAAAGGTTAACAATTCATGCGTCTCCTGGCGTGCCTCCTGCTTGCCGTGCTCGGTGCGCCGCGCCAGCGCGGGCTGGGTTTCGATACCGGCTTCCTCCAGCGCCTGCCGGTATCCTTCGAAGCGCAGCTTCCCGGCCATCGATTGAAACGGTGCCTGCGAGGCATCCCCGATGTAGCCGATGCGTTTATGACCGAGCTGCAGCAGGTGCGCGACCGCCATCCTTCCGCCGCGCACATCGTCGGTATCGATGCAAGAAATTCCCTCAATGCTGGTGTAATGCGCATCGATCATGACGAGTGGGATGCCGGATTCGCGAAAGCGCTTTGATTCGTCTTCCGTCGGATCGAGCGAAATCACAAGCACACCATCGACGCGCTTGCGTTGTGCCAGGTCCTTGAAGACAGCCTGCTTGCGCTCGAGGGTCTCGATGTTGTAAATGACCATGTCGTATTCCGTGCCGGATAGCGTCGCCTCGACTCCGCGCATTCGTTCGGTGATCGCCGGGCGGGTGAAAAATGGCGCCACGACGGCGATTGTCAGCGTCTTGCCGAGCGACAAGCGCCGCGCGATACGGCTGGGCTGAAAATCCAGTTCCTCAATCGCCTGCAGCACGCGCGCGCGTGTTTTCTCGCTGACCTGGGGGCTGCCGTTAATCACTCTCGAGACAGTTCCCAACCCCACGCCAGCTTTTCGGGCAACATCGCGTATGGTCGCAGGCATAAATCGCTGTCCACATCCAGTATGGAACCGGTTCCAATTTCTTATACCACGCCGGATGGGATTGTCAAGTGCGCGTGACAGCGGTCTCGGGAGTCACCACGGCCCCGAAGGAGGCTCGGAACACTGCGGGTGGGGGCCGGGGGTAGGGAATGCTCGCCCGGGCAGCCAGAACGTATCCACGCGAAAGGCGGTCGCGGGTGGAATTCCTTCCAGAAGATCCCGGCTCGTACTAACGGAACAAGATTGCCGGTGAAACGAAAGATCGGCCGGACTGAAAGAGTCCGGCCGATCTCCGGAAAGCAAATCGGTGAGCGTCAGCCTTTGACGGAGCCGGCCAGCATGCCGCGCACAAAGAAGCGCTGCAGCCCAAAGAAGACCAGCATCGGAACGATGAAGGAGAGGAAAGCCGCCCCCGTCAGGATGCTCCAATTGCCGCCGCGCGGATCGATCAAGTTGGTGATTTGAACGGTCAGCACGGGATGCCCGGTGAGAAAGATCTTGGCCACCAGGAAATCGTTCCAGATCCACAGGAACTGGAAGATCCAGAGCGAGGCAATGGCCGGCACCGAAAGCGGTATGGCCAGCTTCCAGAATGCGGTCCAGTGATTGGCGCCGTCGATGTAGGCTGATTCGAACACCTCTCTGGGCAGGCTGCCCATGAAGTTGCGCATTAAATAGATGGCATACGGCAGGCCGAAACCGGTGTGGAAGAGCCATATACCCAGGAAGGTATCCTGCAAGCCAATTTGGGTATACAGGCGGGCGATGGGCACCAGCGCCAGCTGCAGGGGAACAACCTGCAGGCCGACCAGGATGGCAAACAGCCATTGCCGACCCTTGAAATCCATCCATGCGAAAGCATAGGCGGCGAATCCAGCGAACAGGATCGGCAGCGCCGAGGCCGGTATCGCCACGACGACCGTATTGACGAAGGCATACGCCATGCCACCGGGGTTGCGTAAATCCTTCCAGAAATTGCAGGTGAAAGTCGCCAGCGTGCTGGGGACCTTGTTTTTACAGTCGCTGAGATAGTTGGCCGTGCCCTTGTATCCGACGAGGGCATCGGCATAGTTTTGCAGCGTCAGCTTCGCTGTCCCCGAGCTGGACGTCGTTCCATCCAGAACGTTTAAATATTCGAGCACCGGCGCCAGAATAGCCTGCGCGTCACGTGGGTTGTCCGGCAATTGGGGACTCTTGAGATGGGGCTGACCGTTGATCCCTTGCTTCAGATACGCCAGCAGGCTCACGGAACGCGCATATTTTGAGACGACCGCAGGATCGGAGAGGTTACCTTGCGAGATGGCGTCGCCCTTGGCGCCGTGACAGGAAGCACAGTAGGTCGTGTAATCCTGTTCACCGGTGAGTTTGGGCCTTGAAAAGACGGTCCACCACCCGCTATCGGTCACTGCCTGTCGCGTGCGGAACGAGGTGACGAACACACCCAGCGTGGGAATCACCCACAGCACCACCAGGACGACCAGAGAAAGATGGACGGGCAGCTTGTTCAGGAAGCGGTTGATTCGAGAGAAGGGCCTCATCGCAAGGACTCCTGCTCACGAAAACGACGCACATTGAAGTACATCACCGGGATGGTCAGCACCAGCAGCAGGACCGCGATCGCCGTTGAACGCCCCACATTGGTCACTATCAGATTGAACATGCGGTTGGCGATCACTTCCGTTCCGAAGTTGCCCCCGGTCATGACGAAGACGATGTCGAAGATCTTCAGCACGATGATGATCAATGTCGTGAAGACGACCGTGATCGTCGGCAGGATCATGGGGATCATGATTCTCCAGAAGAGCTGCCACTCCGTGGCACCATCGACCCGGGCCGCTTCAATGACCTCGCTGGGCAGTCCTTTCAAGGCGGCCGAGAGGATCGTCATGCTGAACCCCGCCCATAGCCAGATCCCAACCATCATGAGCGCGAAATCGTTGATTGGCTGTGTGCTCAGCCAGGCCACGGGCTTGGATCCGGCCGCAACCAGCGCGGCATTCAACACGCCGATCTGGGCCTGGCCCGCACCGGTCTGGATGGCATACATGAAGCGCCAGATCACGCCGGCGCCGATGAACGAGATCGCCATCGGCATAAAGATGAGCGACTTGACCAGGCTTTCGTAGCTCACGCGATCAGCCAATACGGCCACGATGAGCCCGATAACCACGGTTATCGGGACCATAATCAGCAGCCATAAGGCGTTGTTGCGGAGGGCCGTGGTCATTTCGGGGTTGGTCAATGCGTAGCGGTAGTTTTCAAAGGCCCCCCAGCAGGGCTGCCCCTGGATGCATTCGTTGGCCGCCGGACCATTGCCGGTCCGATCGGTAAAGCTGAGCAAGGTGGTATTAACCATGGGGTAGACGATGAAGAGGATGATGACAAGCAGTGCCGGGAGAACATAGACCCAGGGCACGACACGACCTTGCTTCATGATGGTTGGCGTTTCCACGGACTCCCTCCTGGTTTTCCTTGACTTCCATCGAAAAGGAGGTGTCGGGGACGAATCCCCGACACCTCGAAACCGACCGTACTACTTGCCGAGTGATTGCTGCTGGGCAGCAGCGACACTCTTCAGCTCTGTCGGAATATCCGAGCCTTGAACGACGGCGATAATGGCCTTCCATTCCGCCGACTGGAAGGGGTCACCCAGCGTATCGCCGATGTCAGGGGTGAAGCCCTTGGCGTTGGCCAGCATCTCGGCCCGCTTCGCCAGCTGCGCATCCGGATAGTTGCCGGCAGCAGCTGTATTGGGCGAGATATCGAAGCCAGCAGCAGCCCAGTTCTTGCCGCCCTCGGCGCTCGTCAGGTACTTGATGAAGGCCGATGCGGCCGGGGAGTTGCTGAAAGCGAACATGTAGTCAGCGCCGCCCTGCATCCCCTGAGCACCCGGGAACTGGAAGAAGTCGAAATCGGTGCCGTACACCAGATTGGGGTACTGCTTGACGATCTCGCCCCCGGCGAAGCCGGATTGTTTCACCATCATCGCCTGCGGCGGATCCGAGAACACCTGGTAGATGGCATCGAGGAAGCCCGTATTCACGGTGCCGGTCGCTCCACCCACGGTGTACTTGGGATCGGAAGCCCATTTCTGGTAGACCGTATAGGCATTCTGGACGCCCGTATCATCGTAGGCCACGGAGCCGTCGATGATGCCCTTGACGTAGTCCGGGCCTTGCTGGGTAAGCAGCAGGTCCTGGATGAAGTCCGAGCCGGTCCAGCCAGTCGCAGCGCCACTCTCGAAACCCATGGCCCAGGGCACGTTCCCGTCCGCCACCATCTTCTCGACCAGCGTGTTCAGCTCGTCGAATGTGGTTGGCACGGTGTAGCCGTAGGTCTGGAATTGAGTCGGGCTGTACCAGATAATGGTTTTGATATCCGCCTTGGCCGGTAGGGTCAGCAGCTTGCTGTTCACCGTTCCATCGGTCACCCAGAAGCTGGCGTAATTCTCCGTGTGAGCGCCCATCGCCGTGAGATCCTGCATCTTGTCACCGTAAAGGCTGATGATCGCGGACGACGGCCAGAAGAGGATATCGGGGGGCGTGCTCTTGACACGGGTATCTAGGACGGCCGCATCGCGTGTGGCTTCGGCGCTGAGTGCCACGCCGCAAGCATCCAGGAACGGCCCGGCGATGGTGTTGAAATTCTCTTCTTCCGAACCCGTCCACTGGTACATCACGCTCAACGAGTCACCCGAGGTGACACCGGTGCAGTCGATTCCGTTGACCATTGCAGATGCGGCAGTGGCTGTCGGTGCGGGCGCAGCTTCCGTCGCCGTGGGCATTGCAGCTGCTTCCGTGTTCGTTGCTGCGGGCGCTGCGGTCGGCGTGGCCGTCGCCGGCGCGCAGGCGCCGAGGACGAAGACCAGGGTCAGAAGCAGGCCCAGAAGACCATATGACTTTCTCATTTCTTCTATCTCCTTACGCTAACAGGATGGATGTTCAGCAAATGTCATGACCACCACAAGATGAGCCAATACTCAGCGTATCTACCGCCTCCTCTCATGAACTCTTGTTCCGGACCGCTGGCTGGCCAATGAAGTGTCCGGAAGCGGATCGATTGTCATACCCGGACCATCCTGATGGAGCGTCAGGAGCACGATCCACCAGGAACGGCTGATTCATGCTGACGCGCTTCATCAAAGGGGTCGCGAGCACCCCGGGCTGCATTTCAGCCCTGTTCTGCCCGGCGGCGGACGACCCTCTCAACGCCGCGCAGGCCTGATATTCAAAACGTATAAGGTTGGGCGGGATGAACCTGTCCGGCGTTAATTTCATCGTCCTTTTCCGTGTGACAAGATCATCGGTGTGCTCATGCAAGCCTCAAGAGGGATGGCTTACGGCTCCCGCACCTGGCAGGAAAACGCTGCATGGTTGTATCGAAGTGCATGGATGAGGCGATGTGATGAGCGATGATGCGGAGCTTCGGTCGTGATCCCCATGCAATCCGCCTTTCTCTCCCCGCTTACCCAACAGAGTACGAACACGTCGTTGGCTTAACTTGAGGCTGGCTCAAGGGTATCCCCACTCGCGGCCAGCGTCCTTAACCATCCCTATTCGGCACATTAAGGGAAGATTCAGCCGGCTATTCCTGCCGCTGGAGACGAAGGCTCGGCAGCACATTCGTAATATTGGTTCCGCTGTTGCGGATGAGAATGGACCCGGGGCCGGCCATCAGGCCGGCCCCGGGAAGACAGGGAGATGTGGAATACTACGGGGTTAAATCATCCCAATTCGATGCGGCCGCTGCCCTCCCCCCACAACAGGGTGACCATCAGGGAGAGGTAGTCGCGCAGGTGGCGCGTGATCAGGAAGTTCTCGCGTACGAACTCGCGCGCTTTCAAGCTCATGCTCTCGAGTTGATCGCGGTTGTTAAGCAGGTAGCGGATCCAGAGCGCAGCGCCTTCGGGCGTGTCGACCAAGTAGCCCGTGTGGTGATCGATGACCTGGATGCGGATGCCGCCCACATTGCCGCCGATGACCGGTTTGCCTTTCCACAGCCCCTCGGTGACCGTCAGGCCGAAGCCTTCCTTGAGCGATTTCTGCAGGATGATGTCGGCCGCCCGCTGCAGGGCATTGATGGTGTGGTGGGCGTCAGCCGGCAGGAGCAGGACGTGGATGTCCGGATCATCACCGGCCGCCATCTGCACCTCCCGCAGCACTGCTTCGCCTTCCGGGTCGTCAGTCGCTCCGCCGCCGGCCAGCACCAGCTGCAGGCGCGGTGTGAACTCGCGCGCCAACCGGTAGGCCTGGATCACACCCAGCGGATCCTTGAAGCGGTCGAAACGCGAAACCTGCAGGATCAGCGGCCGGTCCGGATCGAGATCAAACTGCTCCCGCACTGCCTGGATCTCCGCCGCCGTCAGCTCGCGGTTCTTCTCGCTCAGCGGGTCGATGCTGGGTGGGATCAAGTACTGGGTGTGAGGCAGGGCGCGCGCAAACGCCGCCAGCGAAAAGATGCTGGCATCGTACCCTTCGACCTGTTTCTGGAGGTATTTCCAGACCCGGCGGTACGGCCGGCTGAGATCGATATGGCAGCGCCAGACCCACTTGCCGCGCCGGTTCGGGCAGAGCGAGAGCAGCCGTGCCGGCTGGGGGTCATGGATGAAGACAAAATCGGCCGCCTCAAGCTGCTCCCGCAACCGTTCGGCATTCTCGGCGTTGGTGGCCTCATAGATCTGAATCAGGCTGTCAGGGATATCGATCGGTGCGCCCTGCAGGGCATTGTGAAAGCCTTTTGTGCATTCGTAGAACCCGGCTTCGCCGCTGATGACCTCCCAGCTAACCTTCAGCCCGAGCTCCTGCTTGAGGGGGACCATCTTGTTCAGGATCTCGGCCACCCCGCCGCCGACGCGCGTCGAGTTGACGTGCACGACGGTCTTTCCTTCCAGCACCTTCGACAACTGCCGCAGATGATCGATTGTGGCCTGACCGGTGACCTCGGCGTAGGAATCAAGCAATCCGCTCACACCGCACCTCCCACGCCAGCACGATCAAAGCATTCGGTCAGCAACCGCCCGAGATCGCTCAGGCTGGTGAAATATGGATCGATCGTGGCGATCTCATCCTGCAGGTTGGAAAACTGGTCCCCGAATCCCCTCAGCCAGCTCCGGAAATCGTCCTCTCCCTCCGGGCTGCGGCGACGGGCATCGATAAAATGGTAGTACAGGCTGCTGTGGGAGAGCATGGGGAGGATCTCCCGCAGTTCTTCCGGCCGCTTGATGCGCACGCCGGTGTCAAACACGACCAGGATTGAGCGTATGAAGCGGAATCCCTGGTCAGGCTTCGCCCAGGGCACGTATTCCGATTCCTCCAGCCGCTCCTCGATCACATCGATCAGTTCGGCTCGCAGCTCGCTCAAATCATTGAAGGAAGGCGGATCGATCACACCCAATCGCTCCGCCAGGCGGCGGTCGTGCAGGCCTTCCTGCGCCCAATGGGCGAAGTCGTTGTTGTAGATCGGCTCTTCGAAGCGCGGTCGCAGCCGCATGCCCCAGAAGTGGTAGTAGATGCTGCTCTCGGGCACCTCGCCCAGGCGATCGCGCAGCTCACGCAGGTTCTGCGCGCTCACCCCGGTCGCGATCGAGAGCATGGCACAGTCCGTGACCGCGAACGGCTTGACGTCAATCCTGGTTTTCGCCATCGGAAACCTCTCAACATCGCATCGATAATTGCAACGCCCATCATCATACACCTCAATCGCGCTTCGGTCAGGATTCGCGTTTCGATCAACTGACTCGGCCTTCATGTGCTCAACCTTGACGCTTTGCGCCGGAGCCTGATAAGATCTTTTTGAAAAAATATTTCAATAAGGTTTGTGCCATGGAAAACTCGCTTGATCAATTGAGGGATCAAGGCTACCGCATCACGCACGCCCGGCGAGCCGTCATCCAGACGCTGGACAGAGCCGAGGCCTGGCTCAGCCCGGAACAGATCCAGCATCAGGCACAGGCGCGCTGCCCCGGGCTGGGACTCGTGACGGTCTACCGCACACTGGCGCTGCTCTCCAGCCTGGGTTATGTCCGCCGCATCCACCTCGAGGGCGGATGCAGCGGCTATGCCCGTGCCGGCCTGCCACACAGCCACCACCTGGTATGCCGCAGCTGCCAGCAGGTGGTCGAATTCCCGGGCTCCGAGGATCTCACCCCGCTTGTCGAGCGCGTGCAGCGCCAGACCGGGTTCCTGGTCGAAGACCATATGCTCGAACTGCTTGGAATATGCCCGGATTGTCAGAAGCAGGAGGGTGAATGAAGAAGCGTTCGATGTTTGCCCTGCTGGCATCGATCGTGATGCTTGCGGCCTGCTCCACGTCCAATCCCATTCCACCCACCACGGCGATCGAATCGCTCGAGCCAGCCCAGGTTCCTGCTTCCGGCCGCTTGCGGGTCGCCGGCACAACCACGCTCGTCGGCGATCTGCTCCATCAAGTGGGCGGCGAGTTGATCGACCTGCACGTGATCCTGCCGCCCGGCCGCGACCCGCATGATTTCCAAGCCACCCCCGGAGACATGCGGGCTGTGAGCGGCGTGGCCGTGATCTTCGTCAGCGGTTTCGGTCTGGAGGGAAACATGCTCAACAGCCTGGCCGATTCCCTTCCGGACATCGCGAGGGTCGACCTGTCGCAGGGAATTCAACCCCTGGGGAATTCGACCACCTTCGATCCGCATGTGTGGCTCGACCCGTTCAACGTGGAGCAGTGGGCTGAGAATGCCGCAGAAGCGCTCGGCCGTCTCGATCCGCAGAACGCCGCCTCGTACACGGC
Source organism: Anaerolineales bacterium (assembly GCA_046259355.1). Taxonomy (GTDB): domain Bacteria; phylum Chloroflexota; class Anaerolineae; order Anaerolineales; family E44-bin32; genus E44-bin32. Next base: position 6,924 of record JBJYWH010000024.1, on the reverse strand, counting down.
AAACGCCCGCGCATACACCTCCCGCTTGCAGTCGCTTGATGCCTGGATTCGGGATCAGGTGAACGCAATTCCCGCCAGCGACCGCCTTCTTGTCACCGACCATCACATGCTGGACTACTTTGCCCGCCGCTACGGTTTCGACGTGGTGGGAACGATCATCCCCGGTTACAGCAGCGAGGCTGAACCATCAGCCCAGGATCTGGCACAATTGGAAGACGAAATTCGGTCATCGGGAGCGAAGGCGATCTTCATCGAACACGCTTCCAACTCCCAGTTGGCCCAAACGGTGGCCGCTGACACGGGGGCCCAGATCGTTCCGCTCTATGTCGGTGCGCTGAGCGACGCGAAGGGGCCGGCCGCCGATTACATCAGCATGATGCAGTATGATGTTCAGGCCATCACAAAGGCCCTGCAGCCGCAGCAGTAGAGGAGAGATACATCATTTCATGGCGACCTTGATCTCCCACTTCGCCCCGCACGAGAGCGGGTCACCGCCGATCCGGATCGATTCGCTCAGCGTCCGCTACAACGGGACGCTGGCGCTGGACGACTTGAAGGTTGAGATACCTCCGGGCGCGCGTGTGGCCATCGTCGGGCCCAACGGTGCGGGCAAGACCACGCTCCTGCAGGTCATCGCGGGCACGCTCGAACCCAGTTCGGGCAAGGTCTCGGTCTTCGGCCGCGGGCCGCACGGTCATGTCTGCATCGCCTACGTTCCCCAGCGCAGCCATGTCAATTGGTCATTCCCGGTGAGCGTCCAGGACGTGGTGATGATGGGCCGCATCCGTAAACTGGGCATATTCCGCTGGCCGCGCAGTTCGGACTGGGCACTCGTCGCCCGGTCGCTGGAGCAGGTCGGCATGCTGGCATACCGGGACCGGCCGATCGGCGAATTATCCGGTGGCCAGCAGCAGCGCGTCTTCCTCGCCCAGGCGCTGGCCCAGGAAGCGGAGATCATCCTGCTGGACGAACCCCTCACCGGCCTCGACCTGCCGAGCCAGGAGGCCATCCTCAACGCGCTCGATACCCTCCATACAATGGGCATCACGGTGCTGATCGCGACGCATGATCTGCAGCTGGCAGCGGAGCGTTTCGATCTGGTCATGCTGCTCAACCGGCGCCTGATCTCATTCGGCAAACCTGATGAGGCACTTTCGGAGAAAGCGCTCCTTTCAGCCTACGGCGGGCACCTGCATGTGGTACCCGATGAGAAGGGCTCCATCCTGCTCACCGACACCTGCTGTGATGGGGATGACGAGGTGAGGCATGGGTAGCCTGCCGGGACTCCTGCTGGATCCTTTCAGCCACGCCTTCATGCTGCGCGGTTTGTATGCAGCACTCCTGGTGGGCATCGTCTGCCCCATTCTCGGAACATACGTCGTTCTGCGCGGCATGGCCTTCTTCGGCGATGCACTGGCTCATATCATTTTGCCCGGCGTTGTGATCTCATTCCTGCTGGGCTGGCCCATGGCTGTCGGAGCGCTACTGGTCGGACTGCTGGCCGCGCTGGGCATTGGCCTCATCAGCCAGCGGACCGAGATTCGCGAGGACGCTGCCATCGGCGTGGTCTTCGCCGGGGCCTTCGCGCTCGGCGTGGCGCTGCTCTCCATCCAGGGCAGCTATGCCGTGGATCTGACCCACATCCTGTTCGGGGACCTGCTCGGGGTGTCGACAGCGGACCTCTTTTTGCTCAGCGGTCTGGGCTTTGCCGTGCTGCTGACCATTCTGGCCCTGTACAAGGAGTTCCTCGTGCTCTCGTTCGACCCGGTGCTGGCAACCACGCTGCGCCTGCCTGTGCGTTTTCTCACCAACCTGCAGCTGGTGCTGCTGGCGGTCGTGATCGTGATCTCACTGCAGGCTGTTGGGGTCGCATTGGTGCTGGCGATGCTCGTCACCCCGGCCTCGACCGCACGCATGCTCACACGCCGGTTGCCCTACATGATGCTGGGCGGCGCAGCAATCGGGTCGCTGTCGGCACTGCTGGGCCTGTACCTGTCCTACTACGGCAATATCGCATCCGGCCCGGCCATCGTGCTGGTTGAAACCGCGATTTTTTTCCTGGTCTTTCTCGCCGTACCCCGAAGAGGCGTGCTGCGCCGGAAGGCCCGGGCCGCATCCCAGCAGGACTGAGAGCGCCTCAACCGATTCGTCCCGGCGCCGTTTGCGGTCCGGGGACGCTGCGCTATCATAGCGTTGATGAAAACCGGCACCGCTCTTCTCGACGATAACCGCACCCGCGCCGCATGGGTGCTGCGTGCGCTGGCACTCGCCGGCCTGCTGCTCTTCGCCTCGCTCGATGCTACGCTCACACCATCCCTGCTGGGTACGCTGGCAGCCTGGATGATCCTGGGAGTCATCAGCACATCCCTACTCCGTACGACCATCCGGCCGCGCCTAGCCGCCGTATTGACCGTTGCCGCAGACGGCGCCTTCGGATTGATCGCCATGGGGCTGACCGATTGGCTGGCGGGTCCGCTGTGGTGGGCGCTGCTGGTCAGTCCGCTTGTCGGAGGTCTGTTGCTGCCATGGGCCTGGACCGTGGCTATCTCGGCCGCCGCGCTCGCCGCGGCCGTCGGTGGACCCATCCTGCAGTACGGCCTGTTCAACATCGATATCGTCGTTCTCAGCGGGCGTGCACTGGGCATTCTCAGCGCGGCGGCGGCCTTGAGCGGCCTGCTGCGCAGCCTCTATCCCGAGATCGAGCGCATCACCCATAACGGCCCGGGCACGATCGAGGCCGTGCGCGCGCAGGAACGTGCCCGCACCAACTGGCTCTTCCGGGCCAGTGCCGAAATCAATGCCACGCTCGACGTGGACGAGGTCATCGAGCAGTCGCTTGAATTGTGTGAGCAGGCGCTGGCCAGTGAGGACCGGCGCGAAGCCCGCTTGTGCAGTGCACTCGTGCTGCTCACGGAGGATGGTTTCAACACCCGCGCCGCACGCGGGCTGACGCTGCAGGACGCACACCTCACCTTTTCTGCCGAGAACGGCGCCCTGAGCCGGGCCCTGGTCCGCGGTGAGGCGCAGCTGATCTACAATCCCGAAATGGA
>JBJYWH010000024.1:0-3774 GCA_046259355.1 Anaerolineales bacterium | reverse complement strand
CTGCAGGAGGAAGCCCGCAAGAAGCTGGCGCGTGACCTGCATGATGGCCCGACCCAGACCATGGCGGCGATTACGATGCGCATCAACTTCGCCCGGCGCCTGATGGACCGGAATCCCGAAGAGGCCGAGCAGGAACTCACCCGGGTCGAGGATATGGCCCGCAGCACGACCCGCGAAATCCGGCACATGCTGTTCACGCTGCGCCCTTTGATTCTCGAAACGCAGGGTTTGGTGATCGCCCTCTACCAGCTGGCCGGGAAAGTGCGCGAGACGCACAACCAGTTGGTTACCATCGACGCCGACCCGGCCCTGGTGGACGGGATGGACCTCGGCCGGCAGGGCGTGCTCTTCTACATCGCCGAGGAGGCGATCAACAACGCTCGCAAACATGCCATGGCCGAGAACATCTGGGTTCGGCTGCGCCGGGACCGGGATAACGTCTCGCTTGAAGTCGAGGACGACGGCGTCGGTTTCAACCTGGGCGCGGTAGATTCGAACTACGAACAGCGCGGCAGCCTGGGAATCGTCAGCATGCGCGAACGTGCCGAGCTGGTCTCCGGCACACTCCACATCGAATCAGCCGAAGGCCGGGGCACACGTGTCACGCTGTACGTTCCATTCGGCCCCTCCGGAACCGGCGATGCGGTCGAGGCCGCGGTTGGGCGCGATCTAGACGCCTGACACTCTCCGGGTATCACCCACAGGATGATCTGCCATGCGATACGAAGCCCTGGCCTGGTCACTGCTTGAAGTCTTCGCCCCGTTCCTGGGACGTGAAGCCCGCCGGAGATTGGCCTCGATCGCCCGGGAGTGGGTTGTGCTCGCCGGCTGGGCGTACGACCTGCTCATCCCCTATCTTGCGCTGATTCTCGGATCCATCTCCGGCCGCGATGCCGGTTTGACTCACCTCCCGGCCTTCACCTGGTTTCCCGCCGGATTAGCCTGCCTGGCCGGGCTGGCTGTGGCCTGGTTTCTTCAAGCGCGACTGCCGAACCGCCCCCGGCCGTACGCGACCCCCCTTGATGCCATCCGGCCCGAAGCGCGCCTGGCGCTCTACCGGGCGGCAATGGCCCTGTGGATTCCAGACATGACGATAGCTATCGCCGTCGGCGGATTGCTGGCCCTCGCAGAATGGGGGCTGGACGTTCGAATCTGGCGCCGTGAGCCGCCCGATTCATCCGCCATTTCGAGGCTGCTGCGGATCGTATTCTCCGGCCTGATCTTCTGGGGGACGCGCAACCTGTGGCTTACCGCAACCATGCAGGCGATCATCGTCTGGTTGACAGCGCGGAACCGACCGAAAGGTTCCTCTGGCGAAGAGACGGCATCAAAAGAAGGCGGAGAATACACATCCGATTCGCGCATGGGACTCGATGAAGCGCGTGAACCGTCATAGGTTGTCCTGGTCGGCACGCGCGATCTGGCTGCTTGCCGGCCTGGTGCTCTTTTTCTGGATCGGCTACGAGGACCGTGGGCTGCTGAGCGTGCTGATTTGCTCGGCGCTGCTCTGCCTGGCAGGCGGCCTGACGCTGGTGGAACGATTCGAAACCCGCCGGGAAACTTCAAGCAGGCCAATGGGAATCCTCTTTGTGCTGTATGGATCCCTGATCGGGGCGGCAGTCGGTCCGGCTGCGGCGCTTTTGATGCTGATCAAGGTCGGCTTGCATGGACATATCCGGCCTGATTTTGGAGCCGCCGACCTGCTTCGAGTCGTGCTGCTTTCACCCGCATGGACCCTCGCAGGCGGCCTGGCGGGGCTGGCTGCAGGGCTGGCTCGAACCGGCCGCCGGCGGCGTTGATTCCGCCGGACCCGTCGCTTACAATGAACGGGTAGCGGAAGGGGTGCTGGAATATGGGTATCGACTTTGAGCAAGAGATCTTTCTGTGTCCGAACTGCCTGCTGCCTGGCGGCGAGCCGGGCGAGTGTCCACGCTGCGGCCACACGCGTGTCAGCTGCCGACCGGGTGATCCCGACGATCCCTGCCGGCGACCGCTGATGGACTCGCACGGGCGTGTGCTCACCCGGGCTCCGCTCTGGTGGCTGCACTATACCGTCGGTGAACTGACCCGATATCTCGGGTCGCGATAAAACATGAACCATTCGAAGGACAGGGAATCGATGCAAAAAGAAAACATCGTCATCATTGGCTCCGGCCCGGCCGGCCTGACAGCCGCACTGTACACCGCACGCGCCAACCTGAATCCGCTCGTCATCTCCGGCAACCAGCTCGGGGGCCAGATTTCAATCACAAGCGAGGTTGAAAATTATCCCGGCTTTCCGGAAGGCACCACCGGACCGGAACTCGTCGAGCTGATGCAGAAACAGGCCGAGCGCTTCGGCGCCCGCATCCAGATCGACGAAGTGACAGAAGTGAATTTCAGCCAGGGCTCGCCGTTCCGGATCAAGACCTATGGTGAGGAATACGAAGCCCGGGCGGTTGTGATCGCCGTCGGCGCCTCGCCGAAGCGGCTCGAGATTCCTGGGGAGGAGGAATTCATCGGGCGCGGCGTATCCTTCTGCGCGACCTGCGATGGCTTCTTCTTCCGGGACAAGGACGTGCTCGTCGTCGGCGGCGGAGATAGCGCCCTGGAAGAGGGCATCTTCCTGACCCGCTTCGCCAGCCGGGTGCGCATCATCCACCGCCGGGAGGAGCTGCGTGCCGGTGAGACTCTCAAAGCCCGGGCGATGAAGAACGACAAGATCGAGTTCCTCTGGAACACGATCCTGGACGAAATCGATGGCAACGGCAAGGTAGAAAGCGTCCGCGCCCACAACGTCAAGACCGACGAGACCCTCAAGCTTGATACCGATGGGGTTTTCATCTTTATTGGCCACTACCCGAACTCCTCCCTCTTCGAGGGCCAGTTGGAGATGGACGACCACCAATACCTGCTGGCCGATGACCACATGATGACCAGCGTTCCCGGCGTATTCGCGGCGGGTGAAGTCCAGGACCCGACGTTCCGCCAGATCACCACCTCGGTCGGCCAGGGGGCGGCAGCCGGCATGATGGTCGAGCGCTGGCTGGAGGCGCAGGAATAGGATCGATGGGAGATGTCGCTGCAGGTTGAGATTCACGGCGGTGGAGCCAAATCGGCCTCGCCGCCGTTGCTTTTGATTCACGGCGCCGGCGGCAGCCGGCTGCACTGGCCACCCGGCATACGGCGCCTGGCAGGGTCACGCGTGCTGGCCGTCGACCTGCCCGGTCACGGCAGGTCACCCGGGCCCGGTCAAACCAGCATCGAAGCCTACGCCGATCTCATGCTCGCATGGCTGGAGGAAAACGAGCCTGAACCGGTGATCCCGGTCGGTCATTCGATGGGCGGAGCGATCGCGCTCACGCTTGCCCTGCAGGTGCCGGAGCGCCTGGCCGCACTGGTTCTGGTTGGCAGCGGCGCCCGGTTGCGCGTCGCACCGGCCATTCTCGAAGCCAGCGCCCAGCCCGATACCTTCCCGCAGGCAGTCGACGCGATCATGCGGTGGGCCTTCAGCGAAACTGCCTCCGCCCGCCTGGTCGAACTCGCCCGTCGGCGCATGCTCGAGGTCGACCCGGCGGTGCTGCATGATGACTTCGCGGCCTGCAACGCCTTCGATGTGATGTCCCGGCTGGAATCCATCGCACTTCCCACGCTGGTCCTGTGCGGCGCGCAGGATCAACTCACGCCACCCCGCTACAGCGAATTCCTGGCCGAAAAAATCCCCGGGGCGAAGCTGGTGCACATCCCGCAGGCCGGCCACATGGTGATGCTGGAACGGCCGCAGGCGGTCGCCGG
>JBJYWH010000023.1:0-4354 GCA_046259355.1 Anaerolineales bacterium | reverse complement strand
AGGCCGAGCGCCAGCGCGCCGAGCTCCACCCATTGATACCGCTCAAAGAAAGCCTGAGTCATAGCACCCTTTTCTGCTGTGTAACGAGTCGTCCAATCGAGCGTTCCCGGGATTCTATCCCATGCAGCCCGCCCTGGTTCAGGTCTCGACGAGAGCGGGAAAGGCCACCCGGAGCGTGTATCGCAGCTCTGGATTCCCTGGCCGTCCCGGCGAACGATCCGCCACGCCGATCAAGGTGAAGCCGGGATCGTGGTCTGATACGTCTCTCCTGAGACACAGGGCAGCGCAATGGTCCCACCCTGCCCATCGAGCGTCAGGAACTGCGGGCCGGTCGCTGTGATCGAGAGCTGGGCGCCGCGGTAGAAATCGTGCCACGAACCAAGCTCGGGGTCGATGAACGTAGCATAGATCACACCAGCGGTCGGCGGGGGCGTGTTGACCGAAACGCCTTCGGGCAGGAACCACGGCACGCGCTGGAGCAGGACCGGGACGACCATTGACTCGCCCGGTTCGAGGACCGGCAGTTCGACGCCCTCATCGCTGAAAAGCTTGCCCGTAACCGGCTGGCTGAAGTTGGCGTTGCTGGCCTGGTTGTAGACCGCCAGGTTGCACTTGGCCACGTCGGCATCCGGGATGGAAGCCGATTCCCAGCGCCGGAAGAGCTCGATTCGAACAACGGCCTGCTGCTCAGCGGCCAGCGGATGGGGTACGTATAGCGGCTCTGGCTGCGGTGCGCTGGCACTGGAGGCAAACCCGCCGATGACGTTGCCCTGCTCGAGCCCGTTGCGGATGGTGTCTTTGCAGTCCGGATCGCATGCGTAACCCTCGCTCTGGAGTTTCTGGACAATCTGGTTCGTGGCCTGGTCGAGGGCGACATCCGTGGCCTGGCCGAATGTGGCCTTACCCTGCACGCCGTCCTTGATCAAGTTCTTACACTTCTGATCGCAGTTCATCCCGATCTTGTTCAATTCATCGGCGGCCATATCGGCGCCCAGGTTCAAGCCGGCCTGGAAAAGATTCTCGCCACTCGTCACCGCATTTAAACCTTTCTTGATCAGATCGCGGCACTGCTTGTTGCACTCGAAGCCCATTTCGGAGGTGGCGATGCCGATGGCGTAATCGAGGCCCTCGTCCGCCAGCTTGTCGAAATCCGGCAGACTGGGAGGCAAGCCGAAATAGGTCATGACGGCTGTCACAGCGATGTCGCTCACCGCCTGGCAGACCGATTCGACGTCCTCCACGGTCACCGTCTCGCCGCCGGCCGCGCCGGCCGCCAGCTTGGCCTGAATGCAGAGCGGATTCAGCTCGGCCGCCATCTTCTTCACAAAGGCGACGGTTTCGTTGTAAGCCTTGGCCAGGTAGTCGTAGCCGGCCTTCAGCGCGCTTCCCAGGGCTTCCGCGCCTTTCTGCAGGCAGTCGCCGACACCCTCCAGGCTGAACTCGCCGCATTTGCTGCTGTCGTTGTTGCTGCACTGTATCCCTGGACACCCGCAGGAGAGGGATCCTTTGGGAACGAGGGTCGTACACTGCTGGTATTCGCTCAGCGTGATCTTGCCCTGCGCCAGGTCCTGCAGGCTGACGGTGATGCCCTTGGAACTGCAGTACTTGATATCGCTGCTCGCCACAAAACACGCACCGTAGGCCGGGTCGGCCGCGCGGTAGGGTATGAACCCTACAATCTTGGCGTCGTAGACCGGCCCGTCGATCGGACCCGCTGTCTCAACCGGCACACCGGCCGGGGTGAAATGCACCACGACCGTGTTGGATGGTTTCCCCGCTTCCCCGGATGAGGACATGGGGATGGCGCGAACGTAGAAGTTAGCCGGCAGGAAACCCCAGAGCGTCGCTTTCGGAGCCCCGCCTCCGGCCATATCATTTGTGACTTTTCCGATCGCTTGCTGGATCAGCCCCAAGAGGTCGCCCGATCCTGTCGAAGCTGGACTTTTGAAATAGTCACGGAAGTTGAGGGTGAACTCGCCTTGCGTTCCGGGCCGGTAGCCGTACTGGACCAGGTGGGAGTACGCATCGGGGGCGAAGAACGGCATGGTTGAGACCTGCCATATCATGAAGGACGCATCGGGAGCGCTGCTGACGTAGTGGAAGGTGCATGTCAGGGTGGGCTGATCTCCGGAGATGTTGATGCTGGTGCTGAAGATCGACTTACCGAGCTGGCTGTAGTCCAGGACTTTGAGCTGGGTTTCCTTCGGCGGCCAGCTGAGCGAGCCGGCTGGCCCGCCCACCATGTCGTGGTACAGGCCGAGGAAGACCAGCTCGCCGCCTTTCCAGCCCCAGGCTTCTAGGTCGATCGCCGTCGGCTCGGGCAACTTCTGCAGCGATTCGAGGTCAAGGTCGAGCGAAATACCGAAGAGACCATCCGGGCCAGGATGAAAGAATTTCTCCGGATCCGAAGGGCTGCGAAGCCAGGGTGCATCGGCCAGGCGGTAATACAGGTACAGGCTGTCGACGCTGACCGGCGTTTTCAGCTTTCCGCCAACGATTTGAAAACCCGGCATCAGCGCTTCGGGAGGCAGGTTCACGGCAGCCGCCTGAACGCTGTCTGGCGGCCCGGCCTCGGCGGAAGGCGATGGGAGTTCGATCGATTTAAATGGAGGGAATGGGTCTTCACCGCTCTGCGGGAAAGCCGGCAGTTCGTCCGGCACAACGACCGGGATCTGCAGCGCGGTGCCGGCGGGCAGCGGCGTTTCGCTGGACATGGCCTGATCGGGGTTGGCATCGAGCACCCTCTGCAGCGGTGTGCCGAACTGGTCGGCGATTCCAGCCAGCGTTTCTTCCGGCTGGGTCTCGTAGCTGACCGGGAAGTAGACATCGAGGCTGGAGAGAGCGAAGACGTGAACCGGAGTCGATGTGACCGTCTTGCCGTTCGTTAATTGATAGCGGAGCACGAGTTCGTGTTCTCCCTCGCCGGAGGGTGTCCAATCCCAACGGTCCTGAAACAGCGCCTGGGGCGGATTCAGATTTTCCTCAGCCCAGAGCTGCTCGTTGACCCATAATTGCACCTGCTGGATGCCTCCCTGCGCGGCGATGCTGACTGGAATCTGCTGCGTGCTGTGCACGGGAACGACCGAATCAACCAGGTTCGACGCGAAGAACTGCTGGGTCTGCGCTTCGCGGCGGACTCTTAGCAGCTGCAGCGGCTTTAAGACCAGCGCTGTGGCGAGCACGCCGCCGATGATGATGCTGGCTGACAATCCAATCAGAAGCCACTTGATCAAGGCGATTTTCATAGCAACCTCACTTGATAACCACGTAGAAGTTGATCGTCTGGCCGGTGGCGATGGCCTGGTTCCCGGCGGCGTCGTAGATCCGGGCCGAATAATTCAGGGTGGTGTTGGCCGGATACGCGGCGGAGTAGCTGCAGGTTGCGGCGTTGTTGCAGGTTTTAACCACGCTGCCGCGCGCCGGACCGATCTGGATGACGATCTCGATGCGGGCAACGCCGATGTTGTCGGAGCCGTTTGCCGTAAAGGTTACGGTGGTGTTTTCGGGCAGCGAACTGCCGGAGGGTGAGTGGCTGATCGAGCCGCTCGGCGGTTGAGAATCCCCTGTGGGAGCGGGCGTGGCGGTTGCGCCGACGACGATTTGCACATAGAAGGGCACGTTCCCGCTCGAACCGACGCCGAACTGCACGCCCTGCGGGTTTTGAATCTTGTAGCTGCTGGTGTACGTCCCCGGTGATCCCGGTGCGACCAGGTCAAGACTCAGGTCGACGGTCCCGCCCGGAGCGACAATGCCGGGGATCGAGACCGGCGTCGGGTTGCTCAAGGGTGAACCGCTGAAGAACACAACTTTGTAGTTCTCGTTCCAGGCGCAGGTGCCGCTGTTCTGCACGCGCCAGGTCTTTGTGAACGGCGCGCCCGGGTCAATGTTGGTGTTGTCTGGAATCGTGATATCGGCGATGAACTTCGCCTGATCGGTGCAGGCGGCTTCCAGAGTGGAGGTCGGGGTTGCCGTTGCGGTGGCTGTAGCCGTGCTCAGGGGGGTAGGTTGAAGGATTTCCCCTGGCTGCAGCAGGGGTTCCGTCAGGCCGCCGATCGGAAGATCGGGCAGCACCACGGTGACCTGGATGGCAGCGCTTTCGCTCCACTTGCCGTCCCCCCGCTGCGCTCGCACACGCAGCGTATAGATTCCGGGCGTAGAGGGAGTCCAAACCCACTTGGAATTGCCGAGAACCGCCGTGGTCTTGGCATTCCCGCCGGATTTCACATTCTCGACCTGCGGCGCGCTCGAGTCGACGACGGCACTCGCAGAGGCGTTCTGCGCTTGAACGCTGAGTTCGAGCTGGGCAACTTTGTCATACGCCGCGCCGTGTGCGAGGACCTCGATGGGCCCGAGC
>JBJYWH010000022.1:0-2568 GCA_046259355.1 Anaerolineales bacterium | reverse complement strand
AAGAACAACCCGGTGCTGATCGGAGAGCCCGGCGTGGGGAAGACGGCGATCGTCGAGGGCCTGGCCCAGCGCATCGTCGAAGGCGACGTGCCGGAAAGCCTGAAGGACAAGAAGCTCATCCAGCTGGACGTGGCCGCCATGCTGGCCGGGGCCAAGTTCCGGGGGGAGTTCGAGGAACGGCTCAAGGCCGCTCTGAAGGAGATCACGGAAGCGAAGGGCAGGTACATCGTCTTCCTCGACGAACTGCACACCATCGTCGGCGCAGGGGCGGCCGAAGGGGCGGTCGACGCGGGCAACATGCTGAAGCCCCCGCTGGCTCGCGGTGAGCTGAGGATGGTCGGCGCCACGACGCTGGACGAATACCGTAAGCACATCGAGAAGGACCCGGCGCTGGAGCGGCGCTTCCAGCCGGTGTTCGTGGGAGAGCCCGGCGTGGACGAGACCATCGCCATCCTCAGAGGCCTCAAGCAGAAGTACGAGGTGCATCACGGAGTCCGGATCACGGACCCCGCCATCGTGGCCGCCGCACGTCTGTCGGATCGCTACATCGGCGACCGGTTCCTGCCGGACAAGGCGATCGACCTGGTGGACGAGGCTGCCTCCCGGCTGCGCATAGAGATCGATTCGATGCCCGAGGAGATCGACATGCTCACGCGCCGGCAGACGCAGCTCGAAGTCGAGCGGGAGGCGCTGCGCGAGGAGAGCGATCCGAAGAGCGCGGAGCGCCTCGCCGCCCTCGAATCTGAGCTCGCCGGAATCCGTGAAGAGCTGGCGGGCATGAAGGCCCGCTGGACGCTCGAGAAGGAGTCGATCGAGCGGGTCCGTGAGCAGAAGCGGCGGATCGAGGAGCTGGGTCTCCAGGCAGAGCAGGCGACGCGAAGCGGAGACCTGCAGCGCGCCGCCGAGATCTCGTACGGACAGATCCCCAGGGCGCAGGCGGAGCTCGAGGCGGCGGAAGCAGAGCTCACCCGGATGCAGGAACAGGAGGGGAGCTTTCTGACGGAGGAGGTCGGGCCGGAGGACATCGGAGAGGTCGTCGCCAGCTGGACCGGGATCCCGGTGTCGCGGATGATGGATGACGAACGCGAGAGGCTGACCAATCTCGAGGCGCACCTGCACGAACGGGTGGTCAGCCAGGATGAGGCGATCACGGCCGTGTCGAACGCCGTTCGGCGCAGCCGGGCAGGCCTGCAGGACCCGAACCGGCCGGTGGGAAGTTTCATCTTCCTCGGACCCACAGGCGTCGGAAAGACCGAGACGGCGCGCGCTCTCGCGGAATTCCTGTTCGACGACGAGGACGCGCTCGTCCGGCTCGACATGTCCGAGTACGGCGAGCGGCACGCGGTGGCCCGGCTGATCGGCGCTCCCCCGGGATACGTCGGATACGAGGAGGGGGGACAGCTGACGGAGGCCGTCCGCCGCCGTCCCTACAGCGTGGTGCTGTTCGACGAGATCGAAAAAGCACACCGGGATGTGTTCAATGTGCTGCTTCAGCTTCTGGATGATGGCAGGTTGACCGATGGGCAAGGCCGCACGGTTGATTTCCGCAATACCGTGGTGATCATGACCAGCAACTTGGGTAATGAACTGTGGATGGGGAAGGACCCATCGTTCAAAGTGGAGCGGTCGGCATTGAACGCCATCCTCCAATCCCATTTCCGGCCTGAATTCCTCAATCGCATCGATGAGATCGTGGTTTTCCATCCGCTGGACAAAGAACATCTCCAAGAGATTGTCAATATCCAGATACGGCAAGTCCAGAATAACCTGCTGGATCGTGGCTTCACCCTGGAAGTAAACGCGGAAGCGCGTCGCTATCTGGCTGAGATTGGCTACGATCCCAATTTTGGCGCCCGACCTTTGAAACGGGCTATCCAGCAGGCTTTATTAGATCCATTGGCGCTGGAAGTGCTCTCCGGAAAATTCAAGGCTGGCGACTCGATCCGGGTTGAGGTCGGGCCACAGGGGCTGGAATTCGCCGCCCAGCCCTCTCCCGAAATTTAAACCCTGACGATATCCAAAACTGGGCCAATTCTCCCCGGGTAAGAATTGGTCCGAAAGAACCTTTCTCAAATGCTGGTTCAACCTCCAGCATTTGGTTCCCGGATATACCACTGCATTCTTGTGCAATTGCAAGAAAGTCTTTTATGGTGGCCTGACAGGTTTTTAATCACCCCACAAGTGACCAGAAATGCTTGGGAGAAACCTGTCAGGTTTGGTTATTTCAAGATTGTTTCCGAGGTCCATTTTTATGGGCGGTATTTTATTTTCATGAAAAGGGGTTATAATTAGCATTGATGTTTCGCGAATTTTGGGTGATTTCCCTTGGGAAAAGCCTCATAAGTGCGGATATGCCTGCGAAATAACCATCCAGAACGAAACTGTACCGGCAATATACCCTGGATGGGATTGTTTGACAACGCGTATCATATGGGAGGACGCCATATAAATATCGGGTCATCCCATTGAAGATTGGCACGTTTAATGCATCTATTGGTGATAATGGTGAACTCATTGGGTTGAGACGCACCTCAGGATTGAAAAAGGAGAATATCATGAAGAAGTTCA
>JBJYWH010000021.1:0-31927 GCA_046259355.1 Anaerolineales bacterium | reverse complement strand
GCCTCGAGCACCAGGTCGCCGCTCTTGCCACCGTGCTTCTCCAGCAGGCGGATATCCGTGATGCGCGCCCCCCTGTCGATGGCCTTGATCATGTCATAAACCGTCAGCGCCGCCACGCTGACCGCGGTCAGGGCCTCCATTTCGACCCCGGTTTGAGCGTGCGTTTTCACCACCGCCGTGATGACGACGCCCGGCAGATCCGGGTCAAATTCCAGTCTCACGTCGACCGATGTCAGCGTCAGGGGATGACAGAGCGGGATCAGTTCGAAGGTGCGCTTGGCCCCCATCACACCAGCCAGTTCGGCTGCCGCCCGCAGATCGCCTTTCTTCAGGTTTCCACTGCGAGCGGCTTCCAGTGTCTCCGGATCCATCCTGACACACCCCCGCGCCGCCGCCCAGCGGTCGGTGGCCGCTTTTCCACCCACGTCGACCATGTGAGCCCGTCCTTCCGCATCGAGATGGGAGAGTTCGCTGCTGTTCATGGCGGATATTATACCGGGGCCGGGGGCGCACCCAAAGTCAGCTTGACACCTCCGTGCGCTCGGCTATAATGATGCGTGCCTGCCCAAGAGCAGGCGTACTTATGTGATGACCTAGTGGAGTGCAAGCATGCCACCTCTACCAAAGCGAAAGCATTCGAAAGGCCGCCGGGATCGACGTCGAGCGCATGATGCGCTGCAGGCCCGTCAGCTGATCGTATGCACAAATTGCGGTGAGAAACACCTGCCCCATCGTATGTGCCCGAACTGCGGTCACTACGATGGTCGCGAGGTGGTGGAAATCGAGACCAGCTGACGACGGTCCCCTGAGAGTGGGCCGTGCAGCAGCACGGCCATCTGATTCCCATGAGCCTTCATCCGCAGACGACGGCTTTTCTCTTCCCGGGCCAGGGATCCCAGATGGTCGGCATGGGATGGTCCCTGGTGGAAGCTGAGCCTGAAGCAGCCCGCCTCTTCGAGCGGGCCGATTCGATTCTCGGGTATCCGCTCTCGGAGCTTTGCTTCCATGGTCCGGCAGAGGAGCTGAACGAGACGCTGCACACGCAGCCGGCGCTGCTCACCCATTCCGTCGCCGTGCTCGAGACCCTGAAGCGACGCCATCCTGCCTTCGCCCAACCGGCCTATGCCGCCGGTCACTCGCTGGGTGAATACGCTGCCCTGGTGGCCTGCGGTTCGCTCGATTTCGACCAGGCCCTGACGCTGGTCGCCGCGCGCGCCCGGGCGATGCAGCACGCGGGTCGAGTCCATCCGGGCGGCATGGCCGCCGTTCTCGGGCTGACCGCCGACGAGGTCGAGACAGCCTGCGCTGCGGCAACCAACGACGCCGAAGGCGGCGTATGGGTCGCGAATGATAACTGCCCGGGTCAAATTGTGATCTCCGGTGATGAGGATGCGCTGGAAATCGCTGCCCGCTACCTGAACGAAGCCGGCGCCCGCCGTGTGCTCCGGCTGGCGGTCAGCATCGCCGCCCACTCCCCTCTCATGCGGCTGGCCCAGGAGCAGTTCAGCGATGCGCTGGACGCGGCCGAGATCTTAAAGCCCACCGGCCGCGTGATCGGAAATGTCCGTGCTCGCCCGCTGACGGAGGTGGGTGAGATTCGGGCCGATCTGCAGGCGCAGATCACCTCGCGCGTACGTTGGACCGAATCGATCGAGGCGATGATTGCCGGGGGTGCTCAAACCTTCATCGAAATGGGGCCCGGCAACGTGCTCACCGGCCTCCTTCGGCGCATCGATGCTTCTGCGGTAAGCTATAATCTCGACGATCCTTCCAGCTTCGAGAATCTGCCGCTTTAAGGCCTCCTGCCGATGATTCGACGCATCCTGTACGCGATCATTTTCGGTCTCACGCTTTACTTCGTGATCCGTCACTTCAATGAACTGAGGCTGATCATCCAGACGATGAGCCGCGCCGATGGACGCTGGCTGCTGCTGGCCATCGTCGTGCAGTTTCTTTGGCTGGTGTCGATCGCGGCCAATCTGCAGTCCTGCTACCGCCTGATGGGCATCGACGAAACGCTCACCCGCATGGTGCCGTTGACCGCCGCCGGGAACTTCATCAACGTGATCGCCCCCAGCTACGGCGCCGGCGCGATGGCGGTCTTCATCGCCGATGGCAAGCGGCGGGGCAAACCAGCCGGGCAGGTCTCCACCGCATCCTTTCTCTACCTGGTCTACGATTACGCCGGCTTCATGATCGTCCTGACGCTGGGCTTCATCGTCCTCATCCACCGCGGGCTGATGACGCCGGTATTGATCGGCGCAGCGCTCTTCGCCATCGCCATCGCCATCAGCGTCATTTCCCTCACGACGATCGGCGTGCTCTCCGCCAACCGCATGGCGCGCGTGCTGGTATGGGTGACCGACCTCGGCAATCGCATCCTGCGGCCGATTCTCAAGCGGGACCTGCTTGACCGATCGAAGAGCGAAGCCTTCGGCCACGAAGTAGCCGACGGGCTGCACGAGATCCGCCGGTCACCGAAAAGTCTGGTCATCCCGGGTATCTATGCCCTGCTGCGCAAGGCGGTGATGGCCCTGATCCTCTTCCTGGTTTCGGTCGCCTTCCATACGCCCTTCGACCTGGGCACCCTGATCGCTAGCTTCTGCGTCAGCTACCTCTTCACGATCGCCTCGATCACCCCTTCCGGCGTGGGCTTTGTGGAGGGCGCCATGGCGCTCGCCCAGACTGCGATGGGGATCGACCCGGCCACCTCGGCCGGCATCGCCCTGACCTACCGCGGTCTTACCTTCTGGCTTGTCCTGGTGTATGGTTTCTTCGCCATCCGCTTTGTCGGCTATAAACCGGATCATGCCCGTGAGCTGGAGGAAGAGGCCAGCGAGGAGATCTTCGAAACCTACCAGGAAGCCGACCTCCCCACTCCCTCCATCGAACGATCCGGAACGGACCTGGCCGCCCTTCCCAGTGCAAATCCCGGAAAGAAGGAAACGACGGGACCCGAAGCCTGATAGCCCGATGGGCTAGTGTACAATCATCTCAGGACGACCCTCAACGAATGCTTAAATTGCCATGAGTGCTCGAACCTTTTCGCTGCGCCGCATACTGCTGGGAGATCCGCTCGCGACCTCCCAGCTCATGCATGAAAAAATTACCAAAGTCAAGGCACTGGCGGTTTTCTCCTCCGATGCCCTCTCCTCGGTTGCCTATGCCACCGAGGAAATTCTCTTTGTCCTGGCCGCCGCCGGCTCGGCGGCACTCGGTCTTTCGATCCCGATCGCCCTCGCCATCGCCGGTCTGCTGATCACGGTGGGTTTTTCCTACTACCAGACGATCCACGCGTACCCCAACGGCGGCGGAGTCTATATCGTCGCGAAGGACAACCTCGGCACCAGCATCTCCCTGATCGCCGGATCGGCCCTGCTGATCGATTACACGCTGACGGTCGCCGTCAGCGTCTCGGCCGGCGTGGCCGCCATCACCTCCTGGCTGCCCCCGCTCCTGCCCTACCGGGCCGTGCTGGCCGTCCTGGCGGTTGCCTTTGTCACCTGGATGAACCTGCGTGGTCTGCGCGAGTCGGCCAGCTTCTTCGCCATCCCGACCTACCTTTTTATCGCCGGAATGCTCGCGCTGCTCGTATTCGGCCTCTACCGCTGGCTGACGCTCGGCGGCCTGCCGACGGTGGAAGTGCTGGAACCGATCCATGCCGATCTGGCCGTCACCGGTGTGACCGCCTTTCTTCTGCTGCGGGCATTCTCCGCCGGCTGCACTGCCCTGACCGGGATTGAAGCCATCAGCAATGGTGTGCCGGCTTTCAAGGCGCCTGAATCCGACAATGCCGGGAAGACGCTGCTGGTGATGATTGCCCTGCTGACCACCATGTTCCTGGGCATCACCTTCCTTGCCAACGAAATCGGGGCAGCCCCCAGCCATGCCGAAACGGTCCTATCCCAGATCGGCCGTTCGCTCTTCGGAAACAGCCCTCTGTATGTTGGTGTCCAGATCGCGACCGCACTGATCCTGCTCCTGGCGGCCAATACCGCCTTCGCCGATTTCCCGCGCCTGTCCTTCATCATGGCTCGCGATGGCTACATGCCGCGCCAGATGGGCAACATCGGGGACCGGCTGGTCTTCTCGAACGGGATCATGATTCTCGGCTTGCTGGCATCCGGGCTGATCGTTGTCTTCAACGGCGACACACACGGCCTGCTGCCGCTGTATGCGATCGGCGTCTTCATCTCGTTCACGCTGTCGCAGTTCGGCATGGTCCGCCACTGGCTGCGCCTGCGGGGAACCGGATGGGCGCGCAATATCGTGATCAACGCCTTCGGCGGCCTCGTCACCCTCGTTGTCCTGTCCATCATTCTCGTCACCCGCTTCCTGTCCGGAGCCTGGATCGTCCTGGTGCTGATCGCATTCTTCACCTTTACGCTTCTGCGCATCCACCGCCATTACGAAAGGGTCGCCGACAGCCTGTCGCTGGACGATTTCGGCGCTCCCACCCGTCTGCGGCACCCGCGGGTGATCATGCCCATCGGCGGCGTGCACCGCGGGGTCATCAAAGCCCTTGAGTTCGCCCGCTCGCTATCGCCCGATGTCACCGCCGTATACGTAGAGACCTCCCCGGAGGAAGGCGAGAAGGTCCGCAAGCGCTGGGATCGTTGGGGAGACGGCGTCCGACTGCAGATTCTCTCCTCACCCTACCGGTCGATCGCGGGGCCGCTGATGCAGTACCTGAACAAACTGGGAGAGGAGCGCCAGCCGGGTGATGTGATCACCATCGTGCTGCCGCAATTCGTCCCGGAGCATTGGTGGGAAAACCTGCTGCACAACCAGACCGCATGGCCGCTGCGCCTGGCGCTTCTGTTTCGGGCAGGGTACATTGTGATCGATGTCCCCTATCACCTGGGAGAGGCATCGATGGAGGAACTTTATCCATGAAATTGATCATCGTCGGGTGCGGGCGAATCGGCAGTGAGCTGGCGCTGGATGTGTGCACCGATGATCACGAGGTCATCGTCGTCGACCGGGAGCCGGAGGCTTTCGCCCGCCTGGGATCGGATTTTCGCGGCCGGACGCTGCAGGGCGATGCGCGTGAGCAAAGCGTACTGGTGCGCGCCGGGGTGGAGGACGCCGACGGCCTGGCGGCTCTTACCTCCAGCGACGAGATGAACCTGGTCACCGCCCGTATCGCCCGCAAGATTTACAACGTCCCCAATGTCGTTGCCCGCGTGTACGACCCCGGCCATCAAGAGGTCTTCAAACTGGCCAGTCTGCAGACGGTCGTCTCATCCTCGTGGAGCGCTCACCGCATCGAGCAGCTCCTGACCCATCCCGGGCTGATCGAACTCGCCAGCCTGGGGCACCGCGAGATGGGCGTGGTCGAGGTGCTGGTTCCCGCCCATCTGGTCGGAAAACCGGCCTCCTCCTTCGAACGGGAGGGAGTCTGCCAGCCGACAGTGATCATACGGTCCGGGCATGCCCAGATGGCCGACCCCGAGCTGCCCCTGGAGGACGGCGATCTGGTCGTCCTGACGGTGGTCAATGACAGCCTGCCAGAACTCACCCGGCTGCTGGAAGGGGAGGTCTGAGATGTTCGTGGTCATCGTTGGCGGCGGACGGGTTGGCTCACACCTTGCAACACTGCTACTGGAGCTTGGGCATAAAGTGCGTCTGATCGAATCACGCCCGCTCGTGATCGAAAAACTGCATCGCGAGATTCCCACCGAATCGATCCACGCCGGGGATCCACTCAACCCGCAGATCCTGCTTGACGCCGGCGTGGGAGAGGCCCAGGTCCTGGTCATGGCCACGCCGGATGATGCCACCAATCTGGCCGTGGGTTTTCTGGCCAAGAAGAAGTTTAATGTGGCGCGCGTGATCGGCCGCGTGAACAACCCGAAATACGCCTGGCTTTTTGAGCCAATCATGGGCATTGATGTTGCCCTGAACCAGGCTGATATTCTCGCCCGGCTGATCGAGGAAGAGATGTCGCTGGGCGACATGATGCCGCTCTTGAAGTTACGGCGGGGCGAGTTTATGCTTGTCGAAGAAAAGGTTCCCGAAGGGGCGCAGGCGATCGGGGTCATGATCAAGGATCTGCACCTGCCCGAGAACTGTGTGATTGCGGGGATCATACGCGAGGGGGAAGTGGTTGTGCCGCGCGGCATTACCTCTTTGCTGGCAGGCGACGAGGTGCTGGCCGTCGTCGACCGGTCGGCTGCGGAAAGCTTGTCGGCGTTGTTCAGACCTCCAGGCGCCCACCAGGATTCCAGGCACGGGGGGCCGGCCTCGGGCCCAGAAAAGTGAGACGATGATCGTTCGCGAAGCCATGGATTTGATCACGAGCACTCCATCCGACCTGGGTGCTCATCTCGCCATCCTTCTTGCCCTGAGCGTTCTCTATGGTCTCGCTCGAAGCGCCGGTTCAAAGAATGCCTACAGCGCGTCGGAGACGTGGTGGAGCATCAGCGAGATCCTGATCCTGCTTCACCTGCTCTACTTCATGGTCGCCGGCCTCGTCGGTTTGGGTCTGCTCGATGGACGCGTCCTGCTTCCGGTATTCAACCGCTATATTTCACTCACCAGCTTGATCCTCTGGATTCACGGCTTTAAATCGCTCGGATCGAATGGAAACCGCAGCCGCTGGATCGGTCTGCTGCTGGTTATCACGCTCCTCGGCAGCCTGACGGCTGTCTTCCTGCTCTCCCCTCCCAACTGGGCCGACCGGCTCAACCGCAGCCTGTATGACGCCGGCTGGGGGCTGCTCGGACTCGCCCTGGCCGCTGCCAGCGCGATCTCACTGGGAGTTCGCCGCCCGAAGCAATGGGGCGTTCTCGCAGCGGGATACACCCTTATCGCTCTGGGTTTCATCCTGCACCTGGGCCTGGGCCCGGCCGAAAGTTCCCAGGCGCCGTTCGTGCGTTGGGGTGAGCTGCTGTCGCTTCCCTTCCTGATCATTCGCGCGATCAGGAGCTTCCAGAGCGAGAGCGTCGTCACCGTCCCGGTCGAGATGAACTATCACCACCCGGATTACCCGCCGGAGGAGGAGCTTTTCTTCCTGCCGCAGATTTTCTCCAACCTGGCTGCCGTGATGCAGGCCGACAACCCGCTCGACCTGGCCCGGGCGGCTGTCGAAGGGATCGGACGCTCGATGAAGGCCGAGCTGACGCTGCTGCTGACACCACCGGAGGACAGCGGCTATCTCTCGCTCGCAACCGGGTTTGACCTGATCAGCGAACGCCACATCGAAGGGCAGGCCCTGGAGAGCGCCGGGCTGCCGGTTCTTTCTCACGCCCTCCAGCACGGGCACGCCCTGATCCTGCCAGACTCGAGCAAGGCACAGGATCTGACCACGCTACGCAAGGCGATCGGGCTCGATAAAACCGGGCCGGCCCTGCTGGCCTCGCTGACGAACGGTGATGACGTGCTGGGCGGAATCCTGCTCCTTTCCCCCTATGCTCGCCAGCGCTGGTCTCAATCGAGCCGGCGAGTGCTGGTACGCCTCGCGTCGCTTGTTGCCGAACAGCTTGCCGCGCTGCAGGCAGCCTCGAACGAAATCGAACAGACGCCCCCAACCCTGGGTTCGGACCTGCTGCACACCCGCATGCTGGTTGAGCGCCTAATCGATGAAAACACCAGGCTTACGGAACAGCTGATCCATGCGACCGACCAGGCTGGCCAGGAGCTGACCGAGTTTCTCACCAGCCATCAGCTGGCCGAGGAGACGATCGTGCTGCTCGAGTCCGAAGTCGAACGCATGCGCCGGGCCGTGCGGGATGAGCCGGATCTGCCCACGCAAACCGAGCAGGTTGAGCAGCTTTCGTTCGAGCTGCAGCAGGCTCTGCAAGAACTCGCCAGTGCGCGGGCGCGCATGGCGATGATGGAGTATAACGGGGAGAAGCCCTCCGAAGCCCGCATGCAGCCGGCCGATATCGAGCTGATTGCCAGCCTGGCGCGCGACCTGCGCCAGCCGATGTCTTCCGTTCTGGGATACGCCGAGCTGCTGCTGGACGAGTCGGTCGGCCTGCTGAACCGCAAGCAGCGCGAATTCCTCGAACACGTTCGCAGCAGCACTGAACGCATGGCCCTGCTGCTTTCCAACCTGGTGAATCTGGCTGCCATCAAGACCGGCACCCTCAACCTCGTTCCCACCGCGATTGATGTGCTCTTCCCGATCGAGGATGCCGTGAACCAGGTCAGTCCAGCGCTGGAACGCAAGGCAATCAACCTGCGGGTGAACCTGGGAAAAGCACTGCCGCGCATCCTGGGCGATCCCGATGCGACCTACCAGGTCCTGGTCCACCTGCTGAATAATGCGATCGGCGCGTCGAACGAGGGGGGTGAAATTCAGATCGGCGCCCGCATCGCCGGCGAAGATCAGACCGGTTTTCTCTGCCTGTGGGTCAACGATAACGGACCGGGCATTCCCCCGGATGCAATCCCCAAGGTATTCGACGCTCACTACCCCTCGAGCGGCACCATTCCCGGCATCGGCGATGATGGCGTCGGTCTTTCGATCGTCCACTCGCTCACGGAGGCCATGGGAGGCCGCATCTGGGTTGAAAACGATCCCGAAGGTGGGGCGAAATTCACGCTCCTGCTCCCGCTCGCTGAACAGCCCGTCGGTCGCTCAGCGCAGGAAGATTCCTGACGGCAACGCCTGTATCCCCATTCGATCACACCATGAACAACTGGCACATGTCTTGCATACTCTCTGTTAGAATCAACGTTCTCCGCCGTTGCAAAGACCGGCGTGGAACCTTTCGGGCCAAGTGGGCGTTAAAAGGATTATGAAAAAGAGCGGCACTGAATGGAGCAATAATCCCTGGCCAGCCATCGCCGTCGGCATGCTGATCCTGTTTATCTTCATTGCCGGCGCCTGCACCACGCTCGGCAGCGTGTTCGCCGGCGCGCTGCCGGCCGCTGAACCGCCGCTGGCCACGTCCAATCCGAACGCAACACCCACCGCGACACCCTTCGCGCCGATTGCACCGACCGAAACGCCTCCGCCGCCCCCACCCGGGACACCCACACCGATCGCTTCACCGACGCCGATCAATCCATGGGGCGATTTTCCGGCTCCAGTCGAAGCCTCTGCCATCGAGATCCGGCGTCCTGTGGATGAACTTCCGGTCTCGAATGAGACGGTCAACATCGTCATCATGGGCTCCGATCAGCGGCCGTACAGCTATGGCAACAACACCGACGTGATGATGGTGCTCTCGCTCGATCCGAAAGCCGGCACGGCCAAGCTGCTCTCTTTCCCGCGCGACCTGTATGTCTTCATCCCGGGCTGGCGGGTCGACCGCATTAACGTGGCGGATGCCGTCGGCGGTCCCGAGGCCGTAGCACAAACCATCCGCTACAACTTCGGCCTCAACATCGATCACTGGGTGCTGCTCTATTTCTGGGATTTCACCAACATCATCGACTCGCTGGGCGGAATCGATGTCGAGGTCGGCGGCCCGCTCTACGACGAATGCGGCGGCATCCATTGGAATTATGGACCTGGAACCTATCACATGGACGGTTTTACCGCCCTGTGCTACGTGCGTATGCGCAAGAACTCCGGCGATTTCGACCGCCTTCGCCGCCAGCAGGAAGTCGTGATGGCCGTGTTCCAGCGTATCCTGACGCTCGACGGCCTGGCGAAGGTCCCGGAGCTGTATGACCAGTTCAAGGACCTGGTTGAAACGGACATGACCCTGAACGATATCCTACCGCTGGTGCCCCTCGGCACGAAGCTCGCCGCCGATCCGGGCCGCATACAGCGCCTGCCGATCACCGCGGACATGGGCGACCTGTGGCGCGTGCCCTACAGCGGGGCGTCGGTCGTGCTACCCCGCTGGGACGCGATCGAAGCCATGCTCCATCAAGCGTTTCCGGATTGACAATCGACATTCTCGCCAGTTGACAACTTGGCTCTCGGGGTCTACGATATTCGCTGCCTCTTTTGGCTATGCGAAGATTGATCGCGAGGTGGGCACGATGGACAACCAATTCGACGACCTGCCCCTGTTCTCCCACGGTGGGCCCCGGATCGAGGCGGAGCGTGAATCGCACAGCGCGCTGGGCGCTTCCTCCAGCCTGAGCGCGGCCATCAACGCCTGGGGGAAAGCGCTCGAAAACCAGGGCCGCTCGATTCACACCGTGAAAGCGTTCACCGGAGACCTGCGCCTGGTGGCAAAATACCTCGGCGGGGGCCAGCCGCTGCAGCAGATCAGCACCAGTGATTTGAAAAACTTCCTCGACTGGATGCTCAACCACCGCAACGTCCCCTGCAGCCCCAAGACCTATGCCCGCCGCATCACCTCGATCAAGGCCTTCTACCGCTGGCTGGTGGAAGAGGGCATCCTGAGCAAAGACCCGGCAGATCCCATTCCGCAGCAATCGGTCATCAGCCCGCTGCCTGATGTCCTGACCCAGGAAGAGATGGCGCAGGCCGTGGAGGCCGCCCAGGCCATGCGCCAGGGTAAGCCGCCGGATGCCCGGCCCTACACCCTGCTCACACTGCTGCTCGAAACCGGGATCAAGAAGGGTGAATGCCTGAACATCCACCTCAACAATATCGACCTCGAATCGGAAGAGGGTCCAATCCTCTACGTTCGCTACGGCAGGGTCAGCAAGCGCTACAAGGAGCGCAAGATTCCGTTGAGCGGTGAATGGGTCGCCGCGTACCGGGAATACGTACAGCAGTACAAGCCCGATGACCGGCTGTTCCCCTGGTCGCCGCGCCGCCTGGAATACCTGCTGGAGGAGATCGGTGAAGCGGCCGGCCTGAAAAAACATATCTCCTTCGATATGTGCCGCTGGTCGAGCGCCCTGCAGGATACGCTGGAAGGGGTGGAAAGCGATACCATCCGGCAGAAGCTGGGGATCTCGAAGATCCAGTGGCGCGAGGTGGGCAACAAGCTGGCCCGCCTGGCGGACCAGGTGGAAGCGTAAATTCCACCGGGAACCGGCGAGGAGCTTCCCGCCCGGATCGGTACGCTCTTGGCAGGGGGCAATCCTCCGGGGCCTCGAAAGAAATACGGGCTGCGTATACGCAGCCCGTTGCATGCTCCGGTACCTGGATCGAGCTACATCTTCTTGACGACGATATCCCCCAGCACGTTCGCGGCCTGATCGCCCCGGTCGGCGGCGTTCGACAGATGGCGGTAAATCTCGCGCAGCTTGAGCATCTGCACGACATGATCGATGTCACGCGGCAGGGAAAACAGGTTGGCGATCGCTTCCCGGTAGACCGTTTCCATCCGGTTCTCGAGCGCCTTCGCCCGAACGGCATGATCGTTCGCCACGCTGGGATGATCCTCCAACCGCATCACGCCCATATGGATCTCCCGGGCTGCGTCGGTCAGCAGTGACACCATGCGGACGATGTATTCATTCGGCTGGATCTCCAGCAAGTGCATTTCTTCCACCGTGGTATCGGCATAATCGAGGACATCGTCGATCGCCAGCGAGAGCGAGAAGATGTCCTCGCGATCGATCGGCGTGACAAACGTCTGATTGAGCTCATCGATCAAAATGCGCCGCACCTCATCCGCCTGCTTCTCGATCCGTGTGACGCCCTGCGCAATCGACTCGTTCGGTTCGCGCACGTAGTTCATCAGCTGCTGCATCCCTTCCACCGTGAACTCCGCCTGCTTGACGAGCAGCTCGATGAAGCGGTCCGTTTTCTTTCGCGAGAAGATACTCATTCGATACGATCCTTTTCCACCGCCAACATTCACCAGGCATGAACGCTGCGGTGTACGGTTGATGGTACGATCAAGCCGGTCGTGCGTTTCCTTCCACCACCCTTCCCGGGTCCTTAAAAGCTTCCCGAATCCTGGTGCAAGGCTGCGAACACGCAGGCACCACGGGCCGACCATGCCGGGTGGTCTTCCGTATTATATGCTCGATGGGCTCAGGATTGTAGGGCGGATGCATGGCCATCGCCCCCATCCAGGCCTGAAGTGCCGGCCGAGACAACCCGGCCGTAATCCTTCGGAAGGCCGAATGCCCCCGGCACCTCCGGAGCGGTCCAGCTTGACAGCGCGCGGCCTTCCACCCACAATTAGCCCATGGTGGAACAGGATCTTCCTCCCGATCACCGCTCAGGGTTCGTGGCTCTCGCCGGCCAACCGAACGTTGGAAAGTCGACCCTGCTCAACGATTTGCTGCAGCAGCAGATCGCCGCCGTCTCACCACGCCCGCAGACCACCCGCCGCCGCCAGCTGGGTATCCTGACGCTGCCAGAGGCCCAGATTATCTTCGTCGACACGCCTGGTATCCACGAACCCCATCACCAGCTCGGCGAGCAGATGAACCTCGAAGCGATTGAGATCCTTTCGGATGCCGATGTGATCCTGGCGATGTTCGACTACGAAGTCCCCCCCTCGGACGACGACCGGCGCCTGGTCGAGCACCTGCAGGCCCTCGCCCCGGGGGCAAGCGTGCTGGCCGTTTTGAATAAGCTCGACGTGGTCCCACCCGACCGGCGGGCTGAAAGACGGTCAGCGTACCGCGCTTTGCTCCCGGATGCAGAATGGTTCGAAATTTCGGCTCTCACGGGGCAAAACGTCCCGGCGCTGCTCGAGCGCATCCTCACGGCCCTGCCAGAGGGACCGCAGTATTATCCTCCCGATCAAATTACCGACGCGTTCGAACGAGACATCAGCGCCGACATGATCCGGGCTGCCGGCATGCATTTCCTGCAGCAGGAGGTGCCGCACAGCCTGGCGGTTCGCATCGATCGCTTTCAGGAGCGGAACGAAGAGGGGGCGTACATCGAAGCAACGATTTTCGTCGAACGCGAGTCGCAGAAGGGGATCGTCATCGGCAAGGGCGGCGGGATGTTGAAAAAGATCGGGACACGCGCCCGGCAGGAGATCGAAGCCGTCACGGGCCGAAAAGTCTTCCTGAAGCTGCGGGTCAAGGTTCTGCCCGGATGGCGCGATGACGAAAACGCCTTGAGAAGGTTCGGGTTCAGGATTTCCAAGGACTGAAATGGCCAAGACCCGGAAGGATGGCGGCGAGCGATCCCCCGCGAAGCGGTCCGGAACCGAGACCAGCCGCTTCGGCTCGCCGGGCCGTGAGAGCCACGACTCATCCTCTTTCTATGCAAGCCGCCTGTACGAAGGCCAGCGGCCGCAGAAGGTGGAGCGCTTCAAAGAAACCGAAGTGCCTGCCGAATTCCTGGACCAAATCCTGCTTCAGTCCTCGCGCCAGATGGGAGTTCTGCCCGATCACTGCGTTCACTTGATGGTGACCTCACCCCCATACAACGCGCAGAAGGAATACGATCAAGACCTTACCCTGGAGGAATACCGCCAGCTGCTGCGCGAGGTCTTCGCCGAGACGAAGCGTGTGCTGGTGACCGGGGGCCGGGCCTGCATCAACATCGCCAATCTGGGCCGAAAGCCCTACCTGCCGCTGCACGCCCTGGTGATCGCGGAGATGCTGGAACTGGGCTTCCTGATGCGAGGAGAAATCATCTGGGACAAAGCCGCCAGCGCCAGCGCCTCAACCGCCTGGGGTTCATGGCTCTCTGCTGCCAACCCGGTCCTGCGCGATGTGCATGAATACATCCTGGTCTTCAGCAAGGGTTCTTTCCGCCGACCCGTTGACGGCCGTGAGAGCACGATTTCCCGGGACGAGTTTCTGGAATGGACGAAGAGCGTGTGGACCTTCCCGGCCGTTTCCGCCCGCCAGATCGGTCACCCGGCGCCGTTCCCCGAAGAACTGCCGCGGCGCCTGATCCAGCTGTACACCTTCAAGGGCGATGTTGTGCTCGATCCGTTTGCAGGATCCGGCACCACCTGCGTGGCGGCGCGCGATCTCGGCCGGCATTACATCGGCTACGAGATCGACCCTGAATATTACAGGCTTGCACAAGCGCGTCTGCAGGGTCCACCCGAGTGAAGTGATGCAGGTGCCTATGAGCTATCTTTCCCCGTTCAGCACACGTTATGGCTCGAAGGAGATGCGGGCACTATGGTCGGAGCTGGCCAAACGGCGGACCTGGCGGCGGGTCTGGGTTGCCGTCGCGCAAGCCCAGGCCGCGGCTGGATTGGTGACTGCAATACAGGTCGACGAGCTGCGCGCTCATGCCGGCGATGTCGATCTCGAGCGGGCCCTGGAGATCGAGAACGAGATCGGGCATGATCTGATGGCTGAACTACGCACCTTCGCCGAGCAGTGCCCAGCCGGAGGATCGATCCTCCATTGGGGGCTCACCTCGGCCGATGTCCAGGATAACGCCGAGATCGTACGGCAGAAGGCCAGCCTGTCCCTGCTGCTCGAGCGGCTGCGCGCCATCCTGCTGCTGTTTGCCGAGCGGATCGAGGAGTCCCACTCCATGCCGCTGATGGGATTCACACACCTGCAGCCGGCCGAACCGACCACGCTCGGCTACCGCCTGAGCATCTACGCACACGAACTGCTCGATCACTTCGATTCGCTTGCCCGCCTGCACGGCAGGCTGCGCGGCAAGGGAATTCGCGGCCCGGTGGGCACCTCGGCCACGTTCGTCGACATGCTCGCCGGCAGCGAGGTCACGCCCGAAATGCTCGAGGCGACCGTCATGGAAGCGCTGGGGATCGAGGCCTACCCGGTTTCGACCCAAACCTACCCGCGCGTGCAGGATTACACCCTGCTGACGCATCTCTCCGGCCTGGCCGCTTCGCTGCACAAATTCGCGCTTGACCTGCGGCTGATGCAGTCCCCGGGTTTCGGCGGGGCGCAGGAGCCGTTCGGCCGCACGCAGGTCGGGTCGAGCGCCATGCCCTTCAAACGCAACCCGGTCACAGCGGAGAAGATCTGCTCGCTCGCCAGGCTCGTGAACGCTCACACCGCTGTGGCATGGGAGAACGCCGCCGGGTCGGCGCTCGAACGCACGCTTGACGACTCGGCCAACCGGCGCTCGATCATCCCCGAGTCGTTCCTGGCCGTGGATGAGATGCTGCTTGCGGCCGGACTCATCCTGCGTGATCTACGGCACGAACCCAATCCGGCTCAGGATCCGCTTGTCGTCTTCGGGCCCTTCGCCGCTACCGAGCGCATCCTGACCGCCGCCGTGAAAGCCGGCGCCGACCGGGTGGCGATGCATGAACGGCTGCGGGAACACAGCATGCACGCCTGGGAGCAGATCCAGGAGGGACAACCCAACCCGCTGATCGATGCGCTGGCGCAGGACACCTTCATTCTCGGCTACCTGCAGCCGGGCAAGATCCGCGAGCTGATGGACGCGGAGAACTACATCGGGCTGGCTCCAGAGCGCGCACTCGAAACCGTTCGGCGCCTGCGAACCCGCTTCGTGCAGGATGAGACTGCATGACACGGAAGAGCAAAGTCAGCCTGCGCGAGGTCCTGCTCCTGGCGCTGATGCTTGTCGTCGCTGCCGCCTGTATCCGTCTAGGCATCTGGCAGCTCGACCGTCTGCGGCAGCGTCTCGACCGCAACGCTCAAATCGAGGCCCGCCTGAGCCAGCCAGCCGCTGCGTTCCCCCTGCCCTTGCCGCTTGAGGATCAGACCTTCCGTCGGGTTGTTGTCGACGGGCAATTCGATCCCGAACGAGCTATCCTGCTGGAGAATCAATCGCTCAACGAGCAGCCCGGCTACCACCTGCTGCTGCCGCTGCGCGTGCCCGGGTCGGAGGAAGTTCTGCTGGTCGACCGGGGCTGGATCGCCTTCGAGCAAGCCCTCGGGACCAACCCCGCCCAGCTGGCTGAATCGAGCCGCGGAGACACAACGCTCGAGGGCGTGCTGCTGCCTTCCCAGCAGGAGCCGGTCTTTAAATTCCTGGCCGACAAGATCCCGGCCCCCGGTGAACCTCCGCTGCTGAGCTGGCGTGTGGTCAACATCACCGGCATTCAGGCACAGATGCCCTATACGGTGTTCCCGCTTTATCTGGCCCAAACCGCACCGGCGCCACAGGGAGAAGATGAGCCCATCCCCAGCTTTGAGCCCGATTTATCGAATGGCCCCCACCTCAGCTATGCCATCCAGTGGTTCTCGTTTGCGGCCATTGCGTTAATCGGAGGGACGGCACTGCTTCGCCGCCTGCGCCGGAGACGGTTATCGGGCGGTCAGGAGATCCAACCATGATGATTCTTCTCGTGTTAGCGGCTGTATTTGCCCTGCTCGATTGGTACGCGGTGTTCGTGACGGACCGCCGTATCGAGCGCATCGCCAAACCCGCGGCGATGATCTTCCTGATTCTCTGGTACGCAACCCTGCTGCCCGGCCCGACTCCGGCAGCCGGTTTCTGGTTCCTGGTTGGGCTGGTCTTCTCGCTGGCAGGCGATATCTTCCTGATGCTCGATCGCAGGCACTTCATCAAGGGTCTGCTTTCCTTCCTGCTTGCCCATCTGGCCTACATCGTCACCTTCAACTACAGCGGCCTGGTCGTCAACCTGACCCTGGCAGTTTTCGCCGTTCTGATCGGCCTGGCAGGTTTCTTCCTCGTTCGCCGCATCGCGGCCAGCCTGCGAGCCAGCGGGGATTCAGCGCTCATTCCGCCGGTCGCGGTCTATGCCGCCGTCCTCGCACTCACTTTCTGGTCAACCCTGACCACCTTCTGGCGTCCAGAATGGCCGTGGGCAGCGCCCTGGCTGGCGGCGATCGGCGGCGGGCTCTTCTTTCTTTCGGACAGCCTGCTCGCCTGGGACCGTTTCGTCCATCCCCTGCCAAAAGGCCGCTTCTGGACCATGGTCACCTACCACCTGGCACAGTTCGGACTCGTATTGAGCGTGCTGACGATGGCTGTCGCCCGAGGTGACTTCATCCTGCTTTGATCGGTTGGAGCGAGAAGACGCTATGGTCGCAGGCCGATGCAGCCGGGATGATGCCTTCCCGGGCTGAGTGGAGACCGGTCCAATCCATGGCACAACGCCTTTGCGAATAAAAACGGTCTGGCGTGAACGCCAGACCCGTCGTTGCCGCAGGGCTGTCTTTTACACCCGGGTGAAGTTCTCACGTTCGATCATGCGCCAGTCGACATCCTCCGGCAGGCGCATGAACCCGGCGAGCAGCGGATGTACCTCCCGGATCTGCTCCGCCATCTGCAGCGCCAGGCGGCGCATCGAGAAATGAGCGTTGGGCGCAGATCGCAGTTCGCACAGGTGGAAAGCCTCCCGCAGATTGAGCGTCATCAGGATCCGCCGGTTAAAGCCGTTCGGAACGAGGTAGGCCGCGACGTGTGGATTCCAACTCGCCAGCTGGCGGTGTGCCTCCTGTGCAGCCTGCATCACCTCATGGTACCGCTCCTCAAAGCCCGCTTCGGTCACCAGGCGCGGCACGGCATAGCCCAATGCGGCTGATAACTCCTGCGGGGACTGAGTCATCATTCGATGCCGCTTCAGTTCGAAGTACGCGCCTTGATCGAGCACGACCTCAAAGGTGTACGCTGTATGCTCCAGCGCACGCGGCGGGGTATCAAAAGCCTCCATGCCGCCCAGGAGCGTCCTGGCCAGCTCTTCCCGCTGGGGCTGATCCATCGCCTCCACCCGGTCGTGCGCTTCCGCATAGGAGCCCCAGCCGTGTGCAAACAATGCGGCTGCCAGCACCCGGATTTCAGCGCCGGCCTCATACTCCAGCAGCTGCGTGCGGCCGGGTTCGGCTCGAGCCGGCAGCCCGGAGGCCAGCTGCTCCAGCGCGCGCCCGCTCTCGATCCGGTAGGGAACTCGCTCGGCATATTTGACCAGGGTGGGTGTTTCACGCTGAGCGGCCTGCTTAACCTCCTCGCCGATCTGACGCACCTCCTGCAGAGGATGGCTGAGCATCTTTCGGATCGCATGCTCCAGGACGCGGGCGTTGGCCGTCATCCCGACGTTCGCCAGCGCGGCGGCCGGCAGCAGAAATCGGCATACATCCACATAGTTCGAACGGATGCGGCCTTCATAGCGTTCCGGATCCTCATCTTTTCTCGGCGGGAGCCTCTTTTCAATCACCGCGCGCACCGGAGCAAGCGACTCGGCATAGGCTGCGAAAAGCGCATCACAGGTGCGGCGATAAAGGGCCTCATGCGGCGTGTCGAGCACCTCGCCGGGCACGAAGTAGTGGTTCGCATCCCACATCTGGTAGCGGGTCGACTTTTCGGTGTACGACGCCAACCGGTTCGATTCGATGCATTCAATCGCCAGGCGTGAGACGTTCTCGAATGCAATATGCAGCACGGCGTGCTCCGCTACCGAAGCATGACCGTACCCGACCACCCACTTCTCATGAAACCGGGCCGAGGCCTCATCGGTCAGTTCCTCGGCGATCTCCCGAAATGAGAGCGGTGACCTCGATGTCTTGGCGAAGGTCACCGCGATGGTCTCCGGGCTCAAGCGGCGCGGTTGAAGCAGATAGACTTCCCGTGGAAAGGCTTCAGGCATGGTCTTCTTCCCTCCGTTCGGAGATGATCTCACGCGCGCGCTGAATATCCCGCGCAATTTGATCCATCAGCCCCTGGCGATCAGGAAAACGGCGTTCATCCCGCAGGCGTTCCAGAAACTCCAGCCGGATCGGCATTCCGTACAGCTCCCCGGTGTAATCGAGCAGATGGGTTTCGATGATGGGCGGACCGCCGTCATCGTCAAACGTCGGGCGGTGGCCGATATTTGTGACCGCCGGATGCTGACCGCCGCTCAGGTTCGCCAGGCACACATACACGCCGGCACGCGGGTAGGCACGTTCATCCCAAATCGCTAGGTTGGCGGTTGGAAAGCCGAGCTCATGGCCGCGGCCGGCACCCCGGACGACCTCGCCGGGGAGTGAGAAAGGCCGCCCGAGATAGGCTTCCACCTGGGCAACGGCCCCCGCTCGAAGTGCCTCGCGCACCCGGGTCGAGCTGACAATCTCGCCGTGAACCTTGACCGGCGGCACGACATGCAGTTCAAACCCCCGGCTGCCGGCATGCTGCTCGAGGTAGGCGCGGTTGCCTTCCCGGTTATGACCCAGGGCAAAATCTTCGCCCACCCACAGGCTGCGCATGCCGAGGGAAGCCTGCAAGCGGTCGAGAAAATCGGCCGCGCTCACCCGCGAGAGCTCAAGGTCGAAGCGCTGCGTGATAACGTAGTCGACATCGAACTGCGCGAGAATCTCTGCTTTTTCCTCCGGCGTATTGATGTAGAAGGAGGGTTTCCGGCCCCGCAGGACAACCGAGGGATGGGGAAAGAAAGTAAGCACCACGGCGGGACGGCCCGCCCGATGCGCGGCTTCCACCAGCTCGCGGACGAGCTGCTGGTGACCGCGGTGAACGCCGTCGAAGGACCCGATCGTCAGATCGGATTCCGGCAGCTGGATTTCGGTCAGGTCATGAACATGTTTCATGGAGTTCAGCGGGTGAATACTTTCTTCGGATGCCAGAGGTCGCCTTCCGGGGTGGCCTCCAGCAGAGCAATCAGGTCCCCATCCGGCCCGATCGCCCGGACCATACCCGAGGCGGTCCCACGGCTTGCGATTCTACGGCCGTTCAAGATGTCATCCAACTCCTGGCCGAGCAATTTCAGCTTCGGCAGATCCGGAAGCGCATCGGCCGCCGGCCGGCGGTACATATCCCAGTTGCCGGCCGCCAGCGCAACTTCGAGAGCCGGCAGGGCGACGCTGTCCTCGAGCGTGAATACCCCGGCTTTCGTACGGCGCAGACTAGCAAGATGTGCTCCGGTTGTCAGGCGTTCCCCCAGGTCATTGGCCAGCGACCGGATGTAGGTCCCGGCCGAGCACTCGATCTCGATCACCAGGTCCGGCGGCCGGTATTCGACAAGGACCAGGTCGTAGATCGTCACCGTGCGTGGCTCCAGCTCGACTTCCTCCCCCTTGCGGGCGAGTTCATAGGCTTTCTTGCCCTGGATCTTGATCGCGCTGTAAGGCGGCGGAACCTGCTCGATTTCCCCTCGGAACTCCTGCAGCACGTCGCGTATGTCCTCGATACGCGGTGCGGCGCCGGTGATGCGCACCCTATCGCCTTCGGAATCGAAGGTTTCGGTGCTCGACCCGAATCGGACCACGGCTTCATAGCGCTTCGAATCGGTCGATAGAAATTCGCTCAGCCGCGTGGCCGCGCCAAGACACAGCACCAGCACACCCGAAGCGCGCGGGTCCAGAGTCCCGGCGTGCCCGACCTTGCGGATCCCTGTTCCCTGCCGGACGACGCTCACCACGCGGTGTGATGTGGGTCCAACAGGTTTGTTGACAATGATCAATCCAAAATCATGTATCGGCATGTCTGCATCCTGTCATTATCCGGCAAGATGCCGGCGTGTCGCTTCAAGGACACGTCGCTGAACGTCTGCTAACGCTCCGGTCACAACGGCGCCGGCGGCCTGCGCATGGCCGCCACCGCCAAACTGCATGGCAACAGTTGAAACATCCACTCCAGGCTGCGAGCGCCAGCTGATTTTTACGCTTCCGTCGCTCTGCTCCACGAAAATCAGCGCAACCCGGTACGCATCGGCTGTGGTAAGGATGTTGATCAAATCTGCATCGTCAGGACCCGGATAGCCGACGGCCTTCCGATCGTCCAGGCTCAGGCTGGTCCACAGGATGCCGTCTTCCCGCTCAAGGCGCGATAGTCCGCGCCCCCAGTAGCGCATGCTGACGAGATCGCGCCGGTTCAGGGCCCGGTCATAAATATCGGACAGGTTCGCCCCGGCCTGCATCAACTCCGCCGCACCCCGCAGCACGGCCGGCGATACGCTGGCTGTTCGAAAACCGATCGTGTCGGTGATCAAGCCGGTGAGCAGGCATTCCGCAACGCCGGCATCAATCGGCAGGCCCCATTCCGGCATGTGGACCTGCAGGATCTCAGTGGTGGCGGCCCGATCGGATTCGACCAGGTTGATTCGGCCGAAGTTCGTGTTCGTGGGATGATGATCGATATTGAGATCGACGGCGCGTGGAAAATCAACCAGGGGGAAACCTGTCCGCTCCGCCTCCGAGCAATCGACCAGGATCAGCAGGTCAGTCGCCTGGGGAAGCATCCGGGAAGTCTCAGATGCATCGGGCAGGAACTCGAACCGGCCCGGCATCCCGTCCCTGAGCACAGCCTGGACAGCCTTTCCGAAAAGCTGCAGCGAGCGCGCCAAGCCGAGCAGCGAGCCGATGGCATCCCCGTCCGGCCGTTCATGCGTGACGATCGTGATATCCTGCGCCGACTCCAGTGCCCCCTTGACCTGGACCGGGTCAATCAACCTGGGGTCCGTCATCGGCGGCGTCGTCCTTTTCATTCCGGATTTGGGCCAACAACTCTTCGATGCGGGATGCTCGCGTCTGCGTCAGGTCCCAGCGGAAGCGCAGCTGCGGGAAGCTCCGCAGCTGGATGCGCGCCGCGAGCTGGCTGCGGAGAAAGCCGCGAGCGCTTTCCAATCCCTGCAGGACATCCTTGGCCCGTTCGTCGTCCCCGGCTGCGCTCACGTAGATCGTAGCAAAGGCCAGCTCACGATCGACATCGACCCCGGTGATCGTGATCGCCTCCAGGCGGGGGTCGGATACCTCACGTACGAGAATGTCCGCCAACTCTTCCTGAATGCGTTCGCCCACACGGCGGGCGCGTGCCTGGCTTGGCATATCCCATTTCCTATCCTACCGGTACGGTCTCCTCGATATAACATTCGAGGATATCATCCGGTTCAAAATCGTTGAAATTCTTCAGACCGACGCCGCATTCGAACCCTTCCCGCACTTCACGGACATCGTCCTTCTCGTGCTTCAGCGAAGAGATCGAGCCATCGTGCATCACCTGGCCGTCCCGTACAACCCGCATGCCGGCATTTCGGCGCAGCTCACCCTCGGTGACCTTGCATCCGGCGATCTTCCCGACCTTGGGGATCTTGAAAACTTCGAGCACGCGCGCCCGGCCCAGCAGGACCTTGCGCGTTTCGGGCTCAAGCATGCCCTTAAGCGCCTTCTCGACATCCTCCGTCAAGCGGTAGATGATATCGTAAAGTCGAATGTCGATCCCTTCGGCATCAGCAGCCATGCGCGCCGCCTGGTCGGCGGTCACATTGAAGCCGATCACCACCGCACCCGAGGCAGCGGCCAGCATGACATCCGACTCGCTGATGTTGCCGGTGCCGGCGTGCAGGATGTTGACGGTGATATCTCCGGCGCTCAAATCATTGAGCGAGTTGGTAATCGGTTCAAGCGAACCCTGCACATCAGCCTTGACGATCAGCCGCAGCTCCTGGGCCTCGCCGGCCTGGAAGGCCTCGAAAACCGATTCAAGCGATGCCACCGGGCGCGGCTGGCGGCCGCTCTGCTCCAGCGCTTCGCGCCGCTCGCTGGCGATCGAACGCGCCTCCCGGTCGCTCTCGACAACCGTGAAGAGTTCGCCTGCCATCGGGACGTCCGAGAGTCCGAGCACCGAGACCGGAGTGGAGGGCAGGGCTTCCTCGATCGGATTGCCTTGAAAATCAAACATCGCCCGCACGTTGCCGTGAGCCGTCCCCACCAGCACCGCATCGCCGGTTTCCAGCGTGCCGTTCTGCACCAGCAGCGTGGCGACCACACCCTTGGATTTATCCAGCTCGGCCTCGATCACCGTTCCAAGCACCTTGCCGTGTGGATTCGCTTTGATCTCCGTCGAGTCAGCGACCAGCAGGATCGCCTCCAGCAGGTCATCCAGGCCGGTGTGCTCCTTGGCGGAGACCGGCACAACCATCGTATCACCCTCCCACTCATCGGGGATCAGGCCGACATCCGCCAGTTCCTGCTTCACTTTCTCAGGGTTGGCATTCGGCCGGTCGATCTTGTTGAGCGCCACCAGCACCGGGACCCGTGCCGCGCGCACATGCGCCAGCGCCTCACGGGTCTGCGGCATGACACCGTCGTCGGCTGCCACGACCAGGACGGCGATGTCGGCACCCTGGGCGCCGCGCGCCCGCATGGACGTGAAGGCGGCGTGCCCTGGCGTGTCGAGGAATGTGATCGCCCTACCGTTGTGCGTCACCTGGTAGGCTGCGATGTGCTGCGTGATCCCGCCGACCTCACCCCCGGCGACGTTCGTCGAACGGATCGCGTCGAGCAGGGTTGTCTTTCCGTGGTCGACGTGGCCCAGGACCGTGACTACCGGGGGACGGTCCTGAAGGGATTTCGGGTCTTCGCTCTCGATCAGCTGCCGCCATTGCGGCAAGGCATTCTGGTCCTCGGCATCTTCGGCTTCTGGCAGCTCCATGGGTTTGGCTTCGAAACCAAATTCGCCGATGACGATCGCCGCCGTATCGAAGTCGATCATCTGGTTGATGTTTGCCATGACCCCGTTCGCCATCAGCTGCTTGATGACATCGATCGGGCTGGCATCGATCATCGTCGCCAGGTCACGCACGGTTACAGCGGTTGGAATTTCAACAGTCTTGTGGCCGTTCTCGCTCATAAAGCACCTCCGGCACACGAGCACTCCGGCCGCGCCGAGTGAGACAGCCGACGGGGAAGATTACGGGGAGCTGCTCATGGCATGTGATATGCCCGGCGCAAACAGCGAAAGCAACGCTTCAGCCATTTTGCTCGTCTGATAAATTGTCCATATGTTCTTCTAGCGCCCGGCGCGCGTGCGCATCCAACTCGGTACGCAGTGCCCTGGCCAGCGGCCCTGCCAGCGCCTTCTCCCAGCAGGATCGCTGTTCGTGCACATACGCGCCCCGTCCCGGCGCCTTGCCGCTCGGATCGATCTCGATGCCGTCCGGGCCGCGAACGACCCGGATCAGCCCTCGCTTCGCTTGTGTCTCGCGGCAGCCAACACAGGTTCGCTGTGGAATGTGCCGTCGACGTACAGGCTTACGAGCCGACATGATCCATCATAAGGCTGCTGCCCGCATCCTATCCAGTGGACAGCCGCGGCTCAGCCTTCCCAATCTCCAAAGTCATCGCGCTTGCGGCGGCGCTTGACCACCATCTCGCCGAGTTCCGGATCGTACTCCACCACGCGCGTTTTGTGTTTCTTGGTCCGCTTGCGGCGTGCGGCTTCTTCCTCGTCGATTTCTTCTTCCTCTTCCTCGACCTGCGGTACTTTTCGCGCGAACTCTTCGATCAATTCCTCAAAGGTCTCTTCAATCTCATCGGCCGCGATGGCCACGCCGGCCTCTTCCTCGGCCTCAGGCTCCCCGGCCTCGGGCTCGGCTGGAGCTTGTGGAAGGCCCTCGCCCACCTCGACCGCTGCTCGCTCGGGTTCTTCCCCGGCCGCCTCGGCCGCTGCTTCGGCTTTGACCTCTCCTTCGACCTCGGCTTCTACTTCGGCTTCCACTTCGGCGATTTCAGCAGCTGCTTCGGCTTCCTCTTCAACCTCAACTTCGGGTTCCTCTACAGCCGGATACTCGTACGCTGCCAGCGTGTCCTTCAACTCCTGCAGCGACTTGGGGCCGAAACCGGAGAGGCCGAGAATCGCATCCTCGTTCAAACCCAGCGTCTCGAGAACCTGCCCGGCCGTATGGTAGCCGCCATCGGTAAGCAGATTGAGCACCCGGGTCGAGAGCCCAACGTCCTCCAGGCTGACCTCGTACGCAGTCTTGGGGAATGCGGCGCGAACCTCGGCCAGGCGCTCCAGCACCTCCTGCCGCCTTTCGTCCCGCCGCGCTTCGATCTCCTTTTGAACCCGGTCGACGAAGGAGGTCATCGCGCTGTACTCCTCTGGAGTAATCGGGCGACCTTCTTCCTTCTTGGCCAGGATCCCCTCCACATGCGGTATCGACTCGGCTTCGGCTTCC
This sequence comes from Anaerolineales bacterium, assembly GCA_046259355.1. Classification (GTDB taxonomy): domain Bacteria; phylum Chloroflexota; class Anaerolineae; order Anaerolineales; family E44-bin32; genus E44-bin32. Next base: position 7,304 of record JBJYWH010000021.1, on the reverse strand, counting down.
GCCAGCTCGGCAAAGGATGGATCGGTCACCAGCCGGTTGAGCGAATCGATGGCAGCTTCCTGCAGACTCTTGATGTCGATCCGCCAGCCCGTCAGCTTGGCGGCCAGGCGTGCATTCACACCGGCTCGACCGATGGCCAGGCTCAGCTGGTCTTCCGGCACGACGACCATGGCCGTCTTGCCGCGCTCGGGGTGTTCATCGAGATAAACGCCCGAAACGCGCGCCGGGCTGAGGGCCTTGGCGATGAATGTCGCCGGATCCGGATTCCACTCGATCACGTCGATCTTCTCGTCGTTCAGGTCGCGCACGATCGATTGAATGCGCACACCCCGCAGGCCCACACAGGCTCCAACCGGGTCAACGCCTTCCCGCAGCGCGGCGACCGCTACCTTGGCGCGCTTGCCAGCCTCACGCGCGATCGCCTTGATCTCGACCAAACCCTGGTTGATCTCCGGGACTTCCATCTCCAGCAGCCGCCGCAGCATGTGGGGGTGCGTGCGCGAGACGACGATCACCGGGCCACGCGGGGATTTCCGAACTTCCAGGACATACGTCCGGATGCGGTCGCGCACCCGGAAATGCTCGCCGGGGATCTGCTGATTGCGGGGCAGGATCGCCTCCGCCCGGCCGAGACCGACCGTGACGGCGGAAGGGGTGATCGAGTGCACGGTACCGTGCACCATGTCGCCCTCGCGCTCAATGAACTCTTCATACTGGGCGTCGCGTTCGGCTTCGCGCAGCCGCTGCAGGATGACCTGCTTGGCGGTCTGGGCAGCCACACGACCGAAGTCGGTCGGTGTGGATTCCACCATCACCATGTCGCCCATCTTGGCTTCCGGGTCGAACAGGTGCGCCCGAGCTTCCTCGACCTCGGTTTGCTCGTTCTGCACCTCGTCCACGACCTCTTTTTCAACGAAGACCTCGACCTCCCCGCTCTCGGGGTCGATCTTGACCTCGACGTTCTGTGCATTGGAGGCGTTCACGGCTCGCCGGTAGGCGGACACCATGGCTGCCTCCAGCGCTTCCATGACCGTATCGCGTGGAAGGCCGAAGCGTTCGCTGATTTCATTGAAAGCCAGGGCAAACTCACTCTTCATCTTGTTTCTTTCCTTGTCGATATATTCAGCCGTGCCTATACGCAGAAAAGTGGGGGGTGCCCACTTTTCCAGACCAACGATATCACGGGACGAATGCAAGGAGATTCTAGCACATCGCCGGATGCCGAGCAAGGGCAGAACTGCTGGGTCGGACAGTGGTAATTTCACCCATCCGATCCCGCCGATCCGCAGGATTGGTCAGCGGGTGAGGGATTTCCAGCGGTCGATCCGGCTCTGCTTTTTCTCCAGCCGCTGCAGGATGACCTTGGCCGAGGGCTTCGCCCAATCCGGCGTCGGAATGTCGTAATCGAAGCCGGGCAGGTGCGAACGTTGGATCTTCTCGTCCAGCAGGTACTCGATCGAGTTGATCAGCGGTTCATCCTCGGGCGTCACAAGGGTCCAGGCTGCCCCCTCGGCGTCGACGCGCGCCGTGCGGCCGATGCGGTGCACGTAGTTCTCAGCCTCATCGGGGGCATCGTAGTTGATCACGTGCGAAATGCCCTCGATGTCCAGGCCGCGGGCTGCGACGTTCGTGGCAACCAGGATGCGTGCCTTTCCGGAGCGGAATCGTTCCAGGGCCTCGTTGCGCTGTTTCTGGCGGAAATCGCCATGGATTTCGGCTACGGAGTACCGGTTCTCTCGCAGCTTGCGCGTCACGACGTCGGCTTCCACCTTGGTTCGCGTGAAGACCAGGGCACTCTCAACCTCCTCCTTCTTGAGCAGTTCGATCAAGAGCGGGAGTTTAAGGTGTTTGGGAACCGGGTAGAGACGCTGGTCGATCGCTTCCGGCGGCCGGGCAGTAGCAATTTCTACCCGGATGGGATTCTTCATGTAGCGGTACGTGAGCGAGACGATCGGCCCGGGCATCGTGGCCGAAAAAAGCATCGTCTGGCGCTTGGCCGGCATCTGCTCCACAATCTCGTCGATATCGGGCAGAAATCCCATATCGAGCATCCGGTCAGCTTCATCGAGCACCAGGATTTGAAGGTGCTTGAAATCGACACGACGGTGGCGCATGTGATCCATCAAGCGTCCGGGCGTCGCGACGATCAGGTCGAGGCCGCGCTTCAGTTCCTCGATCTGGCGCTTCATAGGAGCACCACCGTAAATCGCCCCCGTTCGGACGCCCGTATTGCGCGCCAGGCGGTGGGCTTCCTCCGCGATCTGCATCGCCAGCTCACGAGTCGGCGCCAGGACCACTGCGCGCGTTTTTCCCTTCGATTCGGACGCCAGCAAATGCTCCAGCGTGGGAAGCAGGAATGCCACCGTCTTGCCAGTGCCCGTTTGGGCTGTTCCCAGGACATCCGATCCGTCGAGCGCAGCTGGTATGGCGATCTCCTGCACCGGTGTGGGCTCATCAAACCCCATCGCACGCACCGCGCGCTGCAGGGGCTCACTTAACTGTAGTTCATCAAACTTCATAGGTTCCTTCCAAATGTTCCTTACCGGCCTTAACACCGGTTAAATAAAACCGCTCCAGCACTACGGGAGCGGGATCGATCCGATCCTGTAAGTTATGTAAATTTTATCGCGAAGAATTGCAGCCGTCAAACCGAGTCCTGCGCGTGGCGCGGCGCGCATCACGCACGCCTTTCTCGGGTGTCAATCATTTGACGTGCTCGCACCGACCACTTATGATTGCGGCGGTCCAAGCTCAACTTTCGAGGTGATTCATGGAAGTAGGTCTGGTCAAGCGTATCGACATCGATGCCGAGATGCAGCAGTCCTATCTCGATTACGCCATGAGCGTCATCATCGCTCGTGCGCTGCCCGATGCACGCGATGGTTTCAAACCCGTCCATCGGCGCATTCTATATGCGATGCATGCCATGGGAATGCGGGCGGATTCGCCCTACCGCAAGTCAGCCCGCATCGTCGGCGAGGTGCTCGGTAAATACCATCCGCACGGGGATATGGCGGTCTATGATGCCATGGTGCGTATGGCGCAGCCTTTCGCGATGCGCTACCCGGTCGTGGAGGGTCAGGGGAACTTCGGTTCGATCGATGGGGATCCACCGGCCGCGATGCGCTATACCGAGGCCCGCCTCTCCTCGCTGTCTTTGGAGATCATGCGCGATCTCGACAAGGAGACGGTCCCCTTTGTCGATAATTTCGACGGTTCGCTGCGCGAACCCGGTGTGCTTCCCGCCGCCGTTCCCAATATGCTCATCAATGGCGCGACCGGAATTGCCGTGGGCATGTCGACTTCGATACCCCCCCACAACATGGGCGAGGTCTGCGATGCCCTGATCCACATGCTCGAAAATTGGAACCGCCTCGACGACATCACCATCGAAGACCTGATGGATACCATTCACGGACCGGATTTCCCCACCGGCGGCATCATCCTGCGCAAATCCGGCGACGGCGACACGCTCGCCTCCGCCTACGGCAGCGGGCGCGGCAAGATCACCCTGCAGGCACGCGCCCACATTGAGGAGATGGGCCGCGGCCGCTCGCGCATCATCGTCACCGAGCTGCCCTACCAGACCAACAAGGCCAGCCTGATCGAGCGCATCGCGGACCTGGCTCGCTCCGGCCACTTCGAAGGCCTATCCGACCTGCGGGATGAATCCGATCGTGATGGTATGCGGATCGTGCTCGAGCTTTCGAAATCGGCCCAACCCGAAAAGATCCTGGCCGAGCTTTACCGGCGAACTCCGATGCAGACCACCTTCAGCGTGATCATGCTCGCGCTCGTCGACGGCGAACCGCGCATGCTCAGCCTGAAGCAAGCGCTGCGGGTCTTCCTCGAGCACCGGCTGGTGGTCGTGCGCCGGCGCTCGGAGTACGAACTCAAAAAGGCCCGGGAGCGGGAGCACATCCTGATCGGCCTGCGGACCGCCCTCGAGAATCTCGACGACGTGATCAGCCTCATTCGAAAGGCGCGCGATGCCGAGCAGGCTCATCAGCGGCTTATGGCGCGCTACAAGTTGAGCGAAATCCAGGCGCAGGCGATTCTCGATATGCCGCTGCGCCGGCTCGCCAGCCTCGAACGGAAGAAGATCGAAAACGAATTCAAGCAGATCCAGGCTCGCATCAAGGAACTGGAGAGCCTGCTGCGATCCGGGAAGAAAATGCGCTCGTTGATCGCGGCAGAACTCGCCGAGCTGAAGGACCGCTACGGTGACCGCCGCCGTACGCTTATTGCCGCGCCCTCCAGCGGCAAGAAGCAGACCGTCCTGACAGCCTCCGATCTCGCACCGGACAAGGAGACATGGGTCGTGGTCAGCGCGGAAGGGATGATCTTCCGCACGCCCAGCGCGCGCCTGCCGGCCATGTCCGGTCGGAACGCCCCCCGCCTGGTGGTCGGAGCCAATACGCGCGATTTGCTTTACCTGTTTGAGAAGGACGGCTCGGCGGCTGTTGTGCCGGTGCACACCGTTCCGGAAAGCGATGACGCACGCGGGGGAAAGCAGTTCTCCGGTTTGACGCCGCTGGGGACCAACAGCGAACTGGCTGCTGGCGTGGCCGTCTCGCCCACGTTGATCGGCGGCGAGGAAGGCCATGCCACACTCTTCTTCGCCACGACCGGCGGCATGGTCAAGAAGACCGATCTCGCGGCTCTGCCCGGACCGTCCGCCCACCCATTCGAAGCAATCAAAATCGGGGAGGGCGACGAACTCGGCTGGGTGCAGCTCACCCATGGTCGGGATGATGTCATCCTGCTCAGCCGGGCGGGAAACGCCATTCGATTCAACGAGGAAGAAGTCCGGCCCATGGGGCTGGCAGCCGCCGGCGTGATGGGGATGCGCCTGGAGGAGAAGGATGACCGCCTGGTCGGAATGGGCGTCGTGGTGGAAAAGCAGGAACTGCTGCTCGTCACCGAGGACGGCCAGGCCAAGCGCAGCCCGCTCAAGGACTACCCCCGCCAGGGCCGGTACGGAAAGGGTGTCATCACCTGGAAGAGCGCCGAAGACGTCAAACTCGCGGGAGGCGCCACGGGAGAAGCGAAAGACCGGGCTATCCTGCGCTTTTCTCGCAGTGCACCCCGCTCGCTGCGCTTTGGCGATGCCCCGAAACGAGCGAGGGCATCCAGCGGCAAGCTGCTGTTTGAACTCGGCCAGGGCAATCGCGTTACGGCCGTCGAACCGGCTCTGCCTCGTCCGTTTGTTGAGCCCGCCTCGACACCCAAAAACGCGCAGTCCAAGAAAACGGAAGATGAGAAACCGGCTCGCACGGCAAAATCCGCCAGCCGGAAGGGAAGCCGCAGCCGATCGAGCTCGAAGGCATCGGGCCGCGCTTCGAAAAAAGCTTCCGGCGGGAAGAAGCAACCGACCAGCAAAGCGAAGAAATCCAGCCGGAAAACATCATCCGACGCAAAAAAGAGCGGCGCCGGAACGAGCCGCTCGAAGAAATCGAAATCCTGAGCCCTCCGCTCAGGGCAGCGTGTAGAGGATTTGATTTTCGGGACGTGAACAGGTGCAGGCCGGGACGACCTTCGAACCTTTCGTCAGCGTACCTTCGTAGAGTTCACCGCCATAGGCGGCGACCCAACCATCGAGGACAAATCCCAGCGGCCCTGTGGCGGGTATCCACTCGCCGTTGTACTTCCGGGCGATATGGACATGCGTCCCTGTTGCGCGTCCCCCTTCGCACGATGGGTGACCCAGGGTGTCACCGCGCTTGACCTGCGTGCCGGCCGCAATTCGACCCTCGGCAGCGACATGGAAGAAGAAGACCACCCAGCCGGTGCGCTCATCGCCATCCCCGTCCAGGTCAAGCATCACAATCGCTTCACCGCTGCGGGTGATCACGCCGTCCGCCGGCGCGGCGATCCACTCGCTCGATTCCACGCAGCCGCTTTCCGCCGCCGGCGGTGCGAAATCCAGCGCTCCAATCGGCAGGCTCGTTCCCCACGAGAAATGCGGGCCACCCGAAAAATCCCAGACCCGGTTCGGTAGAAACGGCAAGCCCATCTCCGGCTGCTGCAGGCTGCCGGGAATCAGCACCGTTTCCAGGTCGAAAGGCTCACCCCATAATGCAAGGTATGTCTGGTAAAAGCCCTCCGGACTGACGGCCTGGTCGTAGGCATCACCCTGGTACATGTCGGCAAACAATCGGTGCAGAGCTACTGTTCCGGCGTTCAGCCACGGATCGGGGCGCTCGACCAACCCTCCCAGGAGCTGGATTTCATCCAGTTCACCCGTCCGCCACCCGTAGTACCCGTCGTTCAACCGCTCGGCCACCCAGACCAGCTGCCAGAACAAACCCCGGTAGCGGATATCCTTTACATCCATCGGGTAGGTCAGGTATTCCGGGTCAGGATCGGGATTCGAGAGCGCTCCGGTGCGGTATTCGAGCAGCGCCAGCAGCAGGCGCGGGTTCAGGCTGTAGTTCTCGGCGATGACCTGAACCACCTCCCATGCCTTGCGCTGTTTCTTATAGGCGAAGGATTCCATGCCGGACAGATAGCCGGGAGTCTCCTGAACATACTGCTGCAGGTCAAAATCCATCCCCGGCGGCCCATCCACTACCTCGCTGTCGGGCAGGATGTGGAAGGGGGAACCGGTGAGCGGCGTGTAGTACGCGGGCACTTGCAGGGGATAACCCGGGGGCAGCGTCGTGACAGCAGAAGGCAGATCCGGGTTGGCGGCGCGAATTTCGCGCACGCTGGTGTTGAAGTGCGCCGCAACCGAATCGAGCGTATCACCGCTCTGGGCCGGGTAAGTGAAGATCTCGCCGGGCGGGTGTGGGCTGCGGGTGGGCAGCGGCGTCGGGCCGCTTGCCGCGGTGCCCGCCGCTTCCGGGGTGCTGCCCGGAAGGGCGGCGGAAGCCGAGCCGCACGCGCTGATCGCTGTCATGCAGATGACCAGCAGGGCGAGCTTGAGGCGAATGGGGCGAATCATCGTTGAATCAGCGTCTCTTGGGAGGCACAGGTGCATGCCAGGACTTTCCTGCCATCTTTCACCAGGGCACCCTGGTAGGGTTTGGAACCGGCTTGCGCAATCCAGCCGCTGAGATTAAACGGCAGCGAACCATCCGCCAGGATCCACTCTCCATTGTACTTCCTGGCGATGTGAATATGGGTCCCGGTTGCCGTGCCCCCCTCACAGGAGGGATGCCCGAGGCGGTCGCCGGCCACGACGAATGCCCCTTCCTCGATCCGGTCTTCTTTGGATACGTGCAGATAGAGCAGCGACCAACCCGTCTGTTCACGGCCGTCGCCATCCAGGTCGATCACCACCGTGCCGTTGTCGCTGCGGA
>JBJYWH010000020.1:0-9018 GCA_046259355.1 Anaerolineales bacterium | reverse complement strand
GCACCCCAATCGACCTCCGGGTTCTGGCGGACGATCTCCTCGCCAGGGGTCTCCAATGTTTCTACCGGTTCCAGCGGCAAACCGCCTTCATTGACGTCCGTGCGTCGGCCATAGATATCCTCCACGTACGGGTCTCCACCCGGGTCGATCCCGGCGCTGACCAGGCGGCCGTTGAACCAGGGGACCACTCCCGGCCGCCATGCGTCCAGCCCGCTCTGCAGCAGAGTGCGCTGGCGGGCGATCAGGTCGGTCAAGGCCTTGAGAGACACGATGGGGGTTACGCTGGGAGGGGGCGGAGTCGGCGTGGGAAGAGAAGTCGCCGTTGCAGCGGGTGTGGCCGTGGCCGGAATGGCGGTTGGTTCGGGCAGTGCCGCCCGGAAGGCATCCGGATCGTACGCCACGCTCCAGGTGCCTGAAACCGGCATACCCATACTGTCGCTGCCACTGAAGGTGCCGTTTCCGCCGGCAGCTCCCAGCACTCCCTGCCAGGAGCCGGACGATGTCATCGTCGTGGGATACCCCACGTTTGGCGGCAGGTTGAGGTCCGCTGGCAGCTGCAGGGTGGAGACGATCTCCCATGAGCCGCCGATCGCGCCGCCTTCACCGCCCTCAAACAATCCGCTGAAGTGCCCGCTGAAGGAAGCGCCGATCGTCATCCCGATTTCCGAGATGGTATAGGAGCTCGAACCCTCGACGTAGCCTTCCGCCGGGCCTCCCGCGGGCGGCAGGTTCATCGTGAATGGGAAGCACGCGTCGCTCCCCCAGGAGGCGGTGCAGATCTCGCCAGATGCCTGGATCTCGACCGAATGAGGCTGAGCACGAGCCGGGACGGGCAGAAGCAAACCGGGCAGGAGCAGCAACAGGGTGGCCAACGGGAAAGGGTTTCGGGGCATAAGGGACCTCCAGATCAGACGAGATAGAGCCCGCACTGCGGACTCCCGCCGGAGGCGGGCATCATATTCCCTGCGGGCTCTTGATCCTGTACACCCGAGGCGGCTCTTGGCCCTGCCGCGCCGGGTGACACTGGAATCAGTATAGGTTTGCTTGTGACGATTGGAACTTACGATCGGCTTTCATCCTGAAATGCGGGATTCTGCGCTGTTAACAACCCCGGGAATGGGGGGTATTGCGAGGTGGCTCTCTACGTGGAGAGATGTTTTTCCCGGACGGGAAACCAGCGTACAACCGGCAAGCCAATCAACAACAAGACAGCGCTCAGCAGGTAGGTGTTCGGCATGCCGATCGTATCGCTGATGGCGCCGAACAGGACCAGGACGATGGATTGGATGATGAACGTCAGGGCCATGTAGACGCCGTTGGCCATGGCCCGGTTCTCGGGGTAGCACTCCTGCGCCACCGCCATGATCACGGGCGTGGTCGAGAGAGAGAAGAAACCCAGCAGCGGCAGCAGCAGCATCCGAAGAGTAACAGGGAGGTAGAGAAAGAGCAGGATCAGGAATGCGGTTACGGCCAGTGCCAGCACCATCACGCGCCGGCGGCCAAAACGATCGCTGAATGATCCACCGGCCAACGCACCGATCACGCCAGCCGCTTCGAGGATCGAAAGCGATGCGCCTGCCCACCACAGGCTTGCGCCCTGGCCCTTGAGAAATACCGGCAGGTAGGTCGTGAGCGCTACGCTCGAGAACGAACGCACGATCTGCAGCAGGGCCAGTGCAATCAAGAAGGTCCTCATTTTCCGGATGGCTTCCCGCCAGTGCAGCGCCCTGCTCGAATCGACCGGCTTGCCCGAGATCTTCCGCAAGCGCATATATAACAAGAGCGAAGCCATCCACCCGCCGGCCATCAACCACCAGATTCCCGGCAAACCCAGCCAGGCGACGGCCGAGACGACCAGGATCGGCCCGATGGTCCGCCCCAGTTCACCACCCACCATCCAGAAGCTCATCCCCCGCCCCAGCCGTTCGCCCGACACGCGTCCGGCCATTGCCGGACCGACGGCGTGGATCCCGGCCGAGGCGAAGCCGGCGACGGTGAGCAGCATGGCGATCAGCATATAGGCGGGAGCGACGCCGATCAGGCTCATCGCCGTCGCGGTAAGGCCTGGACCGAGTATGACCAGATAGCGCAGGCTGATGTGATCCGCCAGGTAGCCGATGAACGGCTGCAGGACCGAGGGGATTTGAAGAAAGGCGGAGAGCAAACCAGCCTGCGCGTTGCTCAGCGCGAAACGCTGGATTAGCTCGGGCAGGAGCGGGGGCAGAAAGGCTGAGTAGGTGTCATGCACCATGTGCCCACTCGAGATGGTGATGACCTGCGCGGTTTTAAACTCGGCTTCGGCCGTTTCTGGCGACGCCGGTGTGGTTGTTGCGGGCTGAATGCGAGTCGTCAAAGGTCTCCCCGTCTCTCCGAGCTGTCGATCAGCATGGAAACGCCGGAACAGGTCTCATGAGGAGAAGATGATAACGCAGGTCGACCATTCTGCAAGGAGGGATTCTTGACCGGCGACGAAGGCCATGGAGCATCATTCCACCGCGGTGTTCTGCGAAACCCGGCCCGGCCGGATTGTCGGGAATCCGTCGGGCGGCAATCCCGGGATGCTCCAGGGTTGAGAGGATCGGAGCCATGGAGCCAGCTATGCGGGAAGAATCCTTAGCTCATCATCCAGCATGCGCAGCACCATGTCAACATCCTGCCGGTCGAGCACCATCGGCGGCTTGATCTTGATCACGTTGTGCAGCGGGCCATCGGTGCTCAGCAGCACCCCGCGCGCCTTCATACGCTCGACCAGTTCGGACGCTTCCGGGGCCGCCGGCTCGAGTGTCACTCGATCCCGGACCAGTTCAAGTCCGAGGAACAAACCCGTCCCGCGCACGTCCCCGATCCGTTCATGTCGCACTTTCAACGCCCTCAATCCATCCAGGAAGTGGCTTCCCAATTCGAGCGCGTGCCCCTGCAGGTCTTCCTGCTCGATTACATCCAGCACCGCCATGCCGATGGCACACGAGACCGGGTTACCGCCGAAGGTGGAGAAAAACTCCATGCCGCTGGCGAAGGCTTCCGCGATCGGCCGCGTTGTGACGACCGCCGCCATCGGGTGACCGTTCCCGATCGGTTTGCCCATCACGACGATATCCGGTACGACGCCCTGCTGCTCGAAAGCCCAGAAGTGAGTCCCGGCCCGTCCAAATCCAACCTGGACCTCATCGATGATGCACACACCACCGGCGGCGCGAATGTGTTCGAAGGCGCGCCGGAAGTAGCCCGGCGGCGGGATGATCTGCCCGCCAACGCCGGCCAGCGATTCGGCCAGAAAACCGGCAATCGGCGCCTCGACAGTCGCAATCACCTCGCCCACCGCATCGCCATACGCTTCTCCCACCTGTCGGTCCTGTCCTCGATAGATGCCGCGGTAGCCATCCGGCATCGGGACGACATGAACCCAGGGTTCGGGCTGCCCTTTGCCTCCCGGCCCCATGAACTTGTAGGGGCTGAGCGCCACCAGGCGACTGGTGTTGCCGTGGTAGGCGTTGTCCACTACCAGCCAGTCGGAACGGCCGGTGTACGTCTCCGCCAGACGCAGCGCCAGCTCGTTCGCTTCGCTGCCCGAATTGACGAAGAAGCACACGTCGAGCGGATCGGGCAGCGTGCCGGCCAGCCGGGCGGCATACGCCGTCAGCTCATCGTACAGGTAGCGGGTGTTGGTGTTCAACCGCGCCATCTGCCCCTGTCCGGCTGCCACGACATGCGGGTGGCAGTGCCCGACGTGACAGACGTTGTTGACCAGGTCGAGGTAAGGTTCTCCCTCCGAATCGAACAGGTACTGCCCCAACCCACGCACCATCTTCAGCGGTTCTCGGTACGCGATCGACAGGGAAGGGCCGATATATGCTTTCCGGTCCCGCAGCAAGCCGGGGATGTCCGATCCGGAGCCCTGTTCCGGTTTCAGATCGATGTGGGCCGAGAGCATATCGGCAGCCTGTACGGGATGGAGGATCGCCAGGCGTTCGAGCAGATCCCAGGCTCGCGATTCGGTCACGTACCAATTCGGGTGATCCGGATCGATCGTGCGGCGTTCCGCGGCGACGGCGACGGTCGTGCACAGCCGGCCGGAGATGAGCGGAAAGAGAACCTGCAGCTCGGTCGGAGAGAGAGGCCGGACTTCATGATAGCCGGCCAGGATCTGTGCACCGGTTTCAAGCGGCTCGGTTCGTTCGAGCATGGCGTAGGCCAGCGCCACGGCCAGTTCACAGATGGTGGGGTTGTACAGGCTGTCGGCGAAGTCGAGCAGCCCGACCACGCGTCCGCCCTCCACCATCACATTTTCGTCGTTGGCATCGCTGTGGATGATTGAGTGCGGCAGTTCCGGGAGGTGCGGCAGTGCACAGGCGGCATACACATGGAAGGCTCGCTCCACAAGCCTGCGCCGTTCAGGGTCTTCGATCAGGGCGACCTTCTCCCGATGGGTGTTAGCGGCGGTGAGATCCCAGCGATGGGAGCGATGTGCCGCAGGGTGGTCAAGGCTGCTCAGGGTCCGGTCGATTTCCGCCAGGCGCCTTCCAAAATCCCGCAGCAGGTCCGGACCGGATTCACCGGCCTGGCACCAGGGTGCGCCATCGACGAATTCCAGCAGACGCGCTCGCAGCTTCATTCCATCCGCCAGGTCGACCCGTGTTTCGATATGGCCGTCCCGGTTGGGAAGAATGCGCGGTAGGCTGAGTCCGATCCCGGCTGAGACCAGGTGCTCGATCATCATGTACTCGAGCTGGATCACGTCGGCCGGAAGTTCGTCCCCCGCCAGCTTCAAGATGTAGCGCTCGCCTGGCGCCGTGGAAAGCAAGTAGTTCAGATTTTCGCCTGGAAGTCGTTCGAGTTCTCCATGCAGACCGTAGGCTTGCACACAGAGAGCGGCAATCTCGTCTTCCGGAAGTGAGTGGGCAATGACCATAGATGTATGAACCCGCGGTCTTTCGCTTTGATACGGACGGGGATCGATCGCCAGCGATTCGGCCCGGTCAGGAAGCCTGGATTGTGGCCTGGCTCCCCCCGGTCAGGACACTTTCCGATGGTTCTGCAATCAAAGCCAGGAGATCAGCTGGCCAGCGATCCAACCGCTGCCTCGACGGCTTCCAGGATCTCGCACGATTTGACCAGCTCTTTCATGCGGGTGTGATCCGGATACAGCGGGCGATCCTCGTCCAGGTGGTCAACATACTTGCGAACTACTTCGCGCGCTTTCTGCACGCCGGCACCCGGGGAAAATTCACGGAAATCGAGCGCCTGCGCGGCGGCCATGAATTCGATTCCGAGCACGCCATAGGCGTTATCGAGGATCTGGCCGTTCTTAATGGCTGTGTTCATTCCCATCGAGACGAAGTCTTCCTGATCGGCGGCGGCCGGGATCGATTGAATGCTGGCCGGCATCGAGAGAATCCGCTGCTCCACGATCAAGCTGTCGGCGGTGTACTGGCTGAGCATCATGCCCGAGAACATGCCAGCCCCTTTCGTGAGGAATGCCGGCAATCCCACACTGAGCGCCGGGTTGGTGAGCCGGTTCAGCCGCCGCTCGGCCAGCACGCAGACCATCGTCAGCGCCGCACCCGCCATGTCCATCGGCAGGCTGACGGGGGATCCCTGGAAGTTGGCCCCCGTCAGCGTCAGGTTGAACTCCGGTAGGAAGATCGGGTTGTCGCCCACGCCGTTCAATTCGATCTCGACCTGCTCGCGAGCGTAGGCCAGAGCATCATGAGCCGCGCCGATCACCTGCGGCGTGGAGCGCATCGAGTAAGCATCCTGGATCTTGGTCTTCATCTTGCCGGTTTGAAGATCGCTGCCTTCAATACACTTCATGATTGCCTTCGCCGACCGGATAGCCCCGGCGAACCCGCGCGCCTCGTGCAGCCTGACATCATACGGTTTCAGGTTGGCCAGCAGGGCTTCGAGCGACATGGCGCAGGCGATCTCCGCCTGGCGCAGCGTGCGTTCCATATCGTAGAGCTGAATGGCGCTCATCGCGGTCAGCAGGTTGGAACCGTTGATCGCCGCCAGACCGTCGCGCGCCTTCAAACCGGGGATCTCGATCCCAGCCTTCTCCATCGCCTCTTTCCCCGGCAGGACCTGCCCGTTGAAGTAGGCTTCTCCCTCACCCATGAGCAGCAGTGCGATCTGCGACATCGGCGCCAGGTCGCCGCATGCGCCGACCGACCCCTTCTGACAGACGACCGGCGTCACGCCCTTGTTGAGCATTTCAATCAGGGTGAGCGTGATCTCAGGCCGGCAGCCCGAGTTCCCATGGGCGTGAACGTTGATCCGGCCAGCCATCGCGCCGCGCACATATTCGATCGGAGCCGGGTCGCCGATCCCGGCCGCGTGGTTGTAGATCAGAAACCGCTGGAACTGCTTGACCTGCTCGTCGTCCAGCACGACCTCGGAAAATTCCCCGATGCCCGTGTTGACGCCGTACATGATCTCGTGCGCCTCGATCTTTCTCTCGAGCATCGCCCGGCAAACTTTGATCCGCTCCAGCGCCTCCGGCGCGAGCGCCACTTTCTCGCCCTCGCGTGCGATCCTGACCAACGCTTCAATCGTCAGGTTTGAGCCGTCCAGGGTGATTGTCATTGCATCCACCTCGATCTGTATCCGTTGCTTTTGCGTGATATTCGCTGATGCCCTTCAAATTGTATACCCAACCCGTCTTTCCTCCCCAATGACCTGTTGCACGCGATAGCCGGCAGAATGAACCAAAGTTACCAGCAGGGTTCAGCCACCAGACGTTATAGAATGAGTCACGCTTGAACCGGGAGGAGCGTGTTCTTGTGCGCATTGCTTGAAGAAACCTTCGACAGCAATGTGGATGCCTCGCTGGCGGAGAACCTGTCCAATAAACAGCCCGTGCTGATCGTGCTGAATGGAGACCAGATCGGAAAGCGATTCCCGCTCCAGGGCGCATCGGCCATCATCGGGCGCGATCCGGAGCGTGCTAACATCGTGCTTTCCGACCGGACCGTGTCCGGGATGCATTCACGCATCGACTACGATGCCGGCAGCAGCCAATACGTCATCACCGACCTGCAGAGCCGGAATGGCGTGCTCGTCAACCTCGACCGGACCGAGAATGGACCTCTCAGCCGGGAAGATAAAATCTTCATCGGGTCGATCATCCTGAAATTCACCTTCGAAGATATCGTGGAAAGCACCTACCGCACCCGCCTGGATGAGCTGCTCAACCTCGATGAGTTGACCGGTTTGCCGGTGAAACGCGTTTTCGATCATGAATTCCGCCGGGCGTTTGAATTTGCCGCGCGGCGCGGCACCCGCCTCGCCCTGCTGATGATGGATCTGGACGGCTTGAAGCGGATCAACGACACCCATGGCCACCTGCTGGGCTCGCATACGATCGCCGAAGCCGGCAGGATCATCGGCCGCTCGATCGGCAGGAAAGGCCTTGCCTGCCGCTACGGCGGCGATGAATTCATCGCATTCGTCCGAAATCTCACGCTTTCGAAGGCCGAAGAGCTGGGTGAGCGGATCAGGGCCCGCATTGAAGGGCACAAGTTCGTGCTCAACGGTCAAAATGCTTCCCCGACCATCAGTATTGGGGTGGCCGAACGGACGGACCGGGTGCAGTCACCGCCCGAACTGGTCCTGATCGCCGATGAAGCCCTTTACCGGGCGAAGGCCGCCGGACGGAACGCCGTCTCGCACTGAGCACGCGAAGGCACACAGGCTCCGGGCCCGCCCTGGCGATTGAAAACCTCCGTATCCATCATTCAGATAAAGGAAAAGGCGCCTGGTCTTCAGCCTCCAGACGCCCGGGATTACCAGGAATGAGTAGAATGGCCGTTAACCTTGCTGTTCCATCAAGGTCATCCGACCCTGCGGCGTCAGGTTCCAATTGCCGGGCTTGCCCTTGATGTGGATCAGCCCGCGCCGGACCATCTGCCGTTCGAGGCTCTCCATCATCCCCCGCAGCGGGCCACCCCAGGCCCCGCTGAGTTCACGGAATTCTTCGCTTGTTAGTTTCTCCTGCAGCAGCTGCTCGACCCGATCAAGCGTTTCGGTGGCATGGGCGTTGCCGCCGATCTGGTCGAGCACGTATAGGACGGGGAAGATCAATTCATCCTCATGTCCATTGGAGCCCACCGGCACCTCCCATGTATCCTCGGCCGCATCTTCGCTTTTCACATCCCCCTCCCATCGTGCCGCGAGTTCGGCCACGGCCTCGATCATGGCATGAACCTGCTTCCCCCGATCGGCAGCCTGCTGCGCCGCTTCGAACTCGCCCTCCTCGAACGCGCGCGTCCCGGTCGTTTTCGCTTCCTCGAGCGCAGCCTGCAGCGCTGCGCCCAAATCCTGGAATGCCTTGCTGACACTCATGGCTCTCTCCCTGGCCCGGATGCACCCCCATACAAAGACTGACCCAAGCGGGCCGGAATGCATCCATGCCTGAGCCGGAAGCAGCGCAATTCCGACCCGATCAAAAGGATAAAGGAATGAGGAAAAATGCTCCACGCTGCAGCCTTAACCATAGGTGCAGCAGTTTGAAGCCACAATAGATACTCTGTACTGAAGGCACGCGTGGAAGGTGCTGGAAGGGTCCCTGCGTGCAGGAATCCCCTCTTCGGTAAAATACCCCCAAGGGGCTGTGACTGTTCAGCTTATCTCTATCTGAGCATATTCCAGGATGGCGTTGAGATCCTGCTCCGACAATCCCGGCGCATGGTATGGCAGGATGGAAAGGCACCAATCCACGACGCCGCCCACAAGCCGGTCCAGTTGCCCCAGGTCCAGCGGCGAACACTGGCCCCCGAGAAAGTACGCCAGCGCAGTGTAGAATTTTCCCCTCAGGATAGGGTCCCCGATTTCATCTTGACCCCATGTTCGATCCGGAGCTTCCTGGTGGCAGACGAAGCGGAAGATGGTGCGGTAGAACTCGCGCCGGACACGAAGGCCGAGCAGGTAGGTGTTCAAACCTCGGCGCAGTCGGCTGTGCACAAAGGTAGCGACCCGTCCACAGCGCGGAAAATATCGTCCGATAAGCTGGTTCAACACCTCGTC
>JBJYWH010000019.1:0-10459 GCA_046259355.1 Anaerolineales bacterium | reverse complement strand
TCTTCGCCCGGCTCTTGGTGAAGGGCTTGATGCGCTCCTGATCCTCGGCCCGGAAGATGTTGATGGCGAACACGCGGCCGCTCTCGACCAGCCCGTGCGTATAGCAATCCTTCTGCAGCCCGAGCGCCACCAGGCGCGGCTCGAATGAAACCTGTGTCAGCCAGTTGGCGGACATCGCGTTCACGTCATCCCCGCTGTGCGAAGTGATGGCGTAGAAGCCGTAGGGCATCATCTTCAGGGCGTCCTTGATGGGGTCCTCGCTCATAGTCCCACTCCTGCAGCGATCTCAACTTTCGTACTTCAGAAATTGTACCCGATGGCTGGATCTCAGTCCTTCCCGGCGCCGATCAGAAGGAGTTCCCCCGCATAGCCGCCCTCGGGCACCACGACCGCCTTCGGACTCCCGCCCTGGGCCCAGACCGACCAGGTGCCGGCCGTGATCGGAATATCGAAGGCGCCGTCCACCCCGGTGAATCCAGTCACGCGGGCGCCGTCCCGGCGGGCTGCCAGGACATTCGTCGCGGCGAGCAGATTCCCGGCCTCGTCCTGCACCTTCCCGCGCAGGGTGAGATCGGTGGCCTCATAGACAAATTCGAGTGCCCGATCCTGCCCCGGGGTGTATTCAATCGTCGGGTTGCGCAGCACAAAGCCCTTCAAGGCGCAGCCGTTCCCCACGACGCGGCTCTGGCAGCCCTCACCCCAGACCGAAACCGGCCAGGGCCCCTCCTGCGAATTGGGCGCGAACAGGACGAACCGGCCCTGCACATCGGTGAAGATGGGAGTATCGCCCGGAACGCCCAGCTCGATGGCGATCGGTACAGACTCGACCGGCTGGCCGGAATCGTCGATCACCCTTCCGGCGATGGTCCAGCTCTCGGTCGGCTGCACCTCGACGAGGTTGTCCAGCGGCCCCTCAATGTCCAGATACAGCGTGTACATCCAGCCCAGGCGGCCTTCCACCGCCGAAACAACCACCCAGCCGCCGCCCGGCGCCTTGCCCAGCACCTCGACCGGGGTGCCGAAGGGATAGCTTCCCAGCACAGCATGGGCGGCGCTCGGACCGGAGCGCAGGGTCAGGTTGCCCGAACTGACCGTCGCCGAAAGCGTTTGGGGCAGGCGGTCTGAGGCCGGAGCCTGGGTGGGACAGGCCGGGACAGCCGGGACCGTGGTCGGCGGACAGTTCACGGCCGGCTGCGCATCGGCCGGCTGTGGGCTGGGAGCGCTCGAATCCGCCGGCCGGCACGCGCCGACCGTCAGAACGAGAACGGCCATGGAGACGAGCATGCGCTGCATGGGTCTTCTTCCTTTCCCGCCACGGACCCGGGCGGATTCGTTCGGCAGTCCCTACTATAGCGGTCACGAATCGCAGGGGCAACCCGGATCGAACAAGGCGGTACGCCGCTCGCTCCCGGCGACAGCCTGCGCTACACTAGCGCCCAAACAACGGGAGGTTGAGACGATGGATGACGCCAATCCGGCCGCCATGCTGGAAGCGATGCTCAAGCCCTGGCACGCCTCGCTGGCCGACCCGGCCGCAGCCCAGCAATCCGTCCTGCAGAACCTGCTGCCGCGCTATGCCCGCACGCGCTACGGCCAGCAGCACAACGCCAGCCAGATCGACGACCTGGCCGACTACCGGGCCAACTTCCCGGTCGTGACCTACGATGAGGTCAAGCCGCTCATCGACCGCGTGATGGCGGGCGAGGTCGACCTGCTGCTGGATGAAGAGCCGCTTGGTTGGGCGATCACGCGCGGCACGACGGCCGGCGAGTCGAAGTTCATCCCGATGACGCCGACCGACATGGCGATGCGCGTCAGCGCCGGTCGGGCCATGATGAACTACGTCATGGCGACGAAGCGCTTCGACCTGTTTGCCGGGGTCAACCTGAACCTGAACTTCCCTTCCGTCGTTGGAACCGTGCGGGTGGGAGACCGCGACCTGGAATACGGGTACAGCTCGGGCATCTACACCAAGTTTGTCTCAACCCGCACCCCGATCCGCTCCCTGCCGACGCAGGAAGCGATCGATGCCCTCGGGGGCGGCAAGACCCAGCGCGATTGGGACGCGCGCTTTGAGCTCGCCTACCAATCCTGCAAGGATGAAAACGTGACGCTGGTCGGGGGTGTGGCGACGACGGCGGTGCTCTTCGGCCGCTACCTGCGCAAGGCGCACGGCGTCTATCCCAAGAACCTGTGGAAGACGCAGATCGTAACGCTCGGCAGCGTGGCGGGCATCAACACCAAATACGTCCCCTCGCTGCGGGCGCTGTACGGGCCGATCGAGATCCGTGAGATCTACGGAGCGACGGAAGGCATGTTCGGGCAGCAGCTGGACGAAAAGCGTGCCTGGGCGCCGAATTACGACCTGTTCTTCTTCGAAGTCCAGACCCGGAACGGGATCAAGATGCTGCATGAAATGAAACCAGGGGAGATGGGCTCGCTGGTCGTCTCGACGCCCATTCTCCCCCGTTATCGCATCGGCGACTTGATTCTGGCTGTGAAGCCGCCGTACTTCCGCTGCATCGGACGCGAGCGGTGGTGGACTCCGCTGCGCTACTGGTGGGATGAGTTCAATACCTTCAACCTGGGACGGCTGTAGCTCCTAGCCGCGGCGGAAGCCGCGCAGCAGCATCACCAGGCCAACGCCGATAACCAGGAACGGCCAGATCAAGCCCCAGCCGACGTAATCGCTCAGGCCGATCCCGAGAAATACCAGCGCCAGGATCATCGTGCCGATGACCGGCCCGCTGTATTCCGGGATGACCAGCCGCAGCAGGACCTCAAGGAACAGCAGCACCCCGGCGCCGGCAAAGACCAGCGACCAGACGCCCATGCCAGCCGGGATGGGGAAGTTGTCAAGGAACCCGAGGTTGTTGCCGAGCAGCACAACCCCGGCCCAGATCAGGATTCCGGCCCAAATCATCGAGCCGAGCGGATCGCGGCGGTACTTCTCCTCGACGTTCTTTTCCTGCATCTTCTCCTGCTGCTTCTCATCCCCCTTCTCATCCATCGGATTGTCTTTTTCTTCCTTCTCATAGCGCTGTGGTTCGGTCATGTAGCCCTCCCTCGAAGCATGTGTGAAGATGGCCTGACATTCGAATGCAACACTTCCATTCTCGTGATGCTAATGTCACTTGTCAAGCGTTCACGCTGACATTCACCTGCCAGCTTATCCCGGGATGTCGGTTATCGGTACCCATGCGCCACGCGAACCGGCAGGCCTTCACATGCAGGGCCTGCCGGAGTATTTGCTCCCCTGTCAAAGCCGGTCTATGAACCGGCCCCGGCCGCTTCAAACGTGACATCGGCCGGCATGCCCGGCTTGAGCTGGTCCTGGCCCTCCAGCAAGGTCAGCTCGACGGCATAGACCGTCGTCTGGCGCTCTTCCTTGGTCTGTACGTTGCGGGGCGTATACTCGGCCTGGTCGGCGATGCGCGTCACGCGCGCCGCGAAGGTCTGGCCGGGGAACGAATCAGCGGAGACCTGAGCCTGGTCTCCAACCGAGACCTCGCCGTAGCGATCCTCCGGGATGTAGACCGTGATCGTCAGCTCGTCGACCTTGCCCAGCGTGAGGGCCGGCGTGCCCGGCAGCAGCATCTCTCCCTCGGCCGCCGCGAGCGTGAGCACCACGCCCGAGATGGGCGACCGCAGTGTGAGCTTGTCGATCTGCACCTGAATCAAGTCGAGCGCAGCCTGAGCCTGATCCACCGCCTGCTGCGCCTGGGAGACGCCGGCATACGCCGCCTCGGCTGAAGCCTGGGCCTGGGTCACCGCCGCGCTGGCCGCATCCACCTGGCCCCGGGCTGCCTGAACGCGGAGCGACTGCTCGCCGGTGAGCAGCCCATAATACCCTTCCAGCGCCAGCCGGTATCGCTCTCTCGCCAGCGAGAGGTCGATCCTGCGGTCGAGCAGGGTTTGTGCCGTTTCGTCCGAGAGCAGCCCATCGACACGGTCCTGCGCATCGGTCAATGCTTGTTCGGCCTGGTCAAAGCGATCCCGCAGGGCTTGACGGACCTCGGCTGCGTTCTCCCCCGAGACCGGTTCACGCCGCATCTGGTCCGCCAGCAAGTAGGCCGCGCGCGCCTGCGCCAGGTCCCCTTCGGCCTGGGCGACGGAAGCGAACTCCGGCTGACGCAGCAGTTCATCCACCGCATCGAGCGCGTCCTGGAGGTCGGCGGAAGCCGACTCGACCAGCTTCTGCGCGGCGTCGATCTGCTCGCCCTGGTCGAAGTACCATCCGGGACGGTCGAAGGCATCCGGCACGTTCACCACCCACGCATTCTTCCCGCTGGTGTTATCCTCGAGCAGGGCTCCGGCGCGCGTCAGATCGAGCTGGGCCTGGGCTGCGTCCAGGTTCGCTTGCGCAGCCGCAACGCCCGCCTTGGCAGCTTTATCCTGAGCCTGGACGGCCGCCAGCTGTCCCCTGGCCGCCTCCAGCCCGGCTTCAGCCTGGGCTTGCTGGGCTTGATAGGTCGAATCATCCAGGCGCAGCAGCATGTCGCCCACTTCGACCGAATCGCCCTCCTGGACATCCACCTCGGCAATCGGGCCGCCCAGATCGGAGCTGATCACGACCTGGCGTGTTTCCACGGTGCCGGATACCTGCAGGGCCTGGCTGCCTCCCGCCGAAGCGCATGCGCCCAGAATCAGCACAGCCCCCAACACCAGCAAGGACAACATCGTCTTGTGCACCTTGGACATATCAACCTCCTGCCCGCATACTGGCTATAAAGACATCTTCGAGCGACGGCTCGACGGTGGAGATCGAACGCACCTCGATCCCCTTCCCTTCCAGCAGCCGCCGCAGCGGTTCGTTTTTGTGCGGATCATCGCTGACGGCATGCACCAGCGAACCGTAGAGTTCGACGTCGCGCAGACCAGCCACTCCAGCCTGCTGGGCTTCGCGCAGCACCTGCAGCGCCCGGAGCGGATCGTCGGGTTCAATCTCCAGCACCCGGTCGCCGAGCACGCGGCTCTTCAGTTCATCAGGCGTGCCCATCGCGATCAGGTGGCCGCGCTGGATGAAGGCCAGGCGGTGGCAGTGTTCGGCCTCATCCATATAGTGCGTCGTCACAAGCACCGTGACGCCTTCCTCGATCAGACGGTAGAGCAGATCCCAGAATTCACGCCGCGAGAGCGGATCGACCCCGGCCGTCGGCTCATCGAGGAAGAGCACCTCCGGCTGGTGCAGGATGGCAGCGCCCAGCGCCAGGCGCTGGCGCCACCCGCCGGAAAGCTGACGGGTCTCGACCCGTTCTCGCCCTTCGAGACCGGCCATCTCCAGCGCGCGCTGAATACGCGCCTGCAGCTGCTCGTTCTTCAAGCCGTACGCCGTGCCGTAGAAGCGCAGGTTCTGGATCACGGTCAGGTCGTTATACAGGCTGAAACGCTGTGACATGTAGCCGACGCGCGAGCGGATCGCCCAGGGTTCGTCCGCCACGGAGACACCCAGCACCAACGCGCGGCCGCGCGTCGGCTTGAGCAGCCCCAGCAGCATACGGATCGTGGTCGTCTTGCCGGATCCATTCGGCCCGAGGAAACCGAAGATCTGGCCGCGCTCGACCCGAAAGTCCACCCCGTCAACCGCGGTGAACGATCCAAACTGCTTGGTCAGATCCCTGGCCTCGATCGCTGCTTCCGGTGAATGCTTTTCGTCCATCATCAATCCAGAGCCCTGCGCACATAGCGCAGCGAGAATGTGCCAATCACCAGTCCCAGCCCGAGCAGCCACAGCAGGTGCGGCCAGAGCACGTCGAGCCCGCTGCCCTTGAGCAGAATGCCGCGCAGGATCGCCAGCCAGTGGTGGGCCGGAATGAGGTTGGCCAGGGCCTGCATGACGGGCGGCATCGATTCTACCGGGGCGGCGTAACCGGTGAACATGAAATCGGCCATGCCCACCATCATCACCAGCAGGAACGCCTGGTGCTGCGTGCGGGCGACCACCGAGATCACCAATCCTTTGCTCAATTCGACCAGCAGGTAGCCGAGCGCCAGCACGAGCAGCAGCGTCAGCGAACCGCGCACCGGGACCGAAAAAGCGAAGTGCACCATGCCCAGCATCAACGCGAAATCGAAGAACCCGATCAGCACAACCGGCAGTGACTTTCCGGCGATCAGATCGATCGATGAGAAGGGCATCACCAGCAGCTGCTCGAGCGTTCCCAGCTCACGCTCGCGCGAAAACGAAAGCGCCGCGAACAGCAGCACGGTGAACTCGAGCATCAGCGCCAGTTCAGCCGGGGTGGTGTAGAGCGCCTCACTCAGGGCTTCGTTGAACCAGACTCGAATGCGCGGGATGAACCCCTCAAAGAGGGAGGGATCGATCCCCAGGCGCCGAACGACGATCTCCTCATTCATCCCCCCCGCAAGGCCCTCAATCGCCCGCAGGGCGGACGTAGCCGGCGTGCTTTCGGCGCCGTTCAGGATGACCGCCAGCTGCGGCCGACCGTCTGCTGCGAGCATTTCTTCCGAATAGTCTGGCGGTATGACCAGCGCGGCGATAATATCGCCCCGGTCGAGCGCCTGCTCGATCGTGCCGAAATCCGGGGCGAGCGATTCGAGCACGAAGGTCCCGGTGTTTTCCAGTTCCGTGATCAGCTGCCGGCTTTCGACGCTGCGGTCCTGGTCGAGCACCATCAACGGCAGGTTGGTGATCGGCCGCGAGGTCGCCCAGCCGACGAGCAGCAGTTCGGTGGCACCTCCGAGCAGCATGAAGGCCGGCAGCCACCAGTCCTTCCGCAGGTGGATGAATTCCTTCCACGCCAGGCTCAGGATGCGTCGAATACGATCCATCATCTCAGGCCAGCCTCTTGCGGAAGAAGAGCGCCGCCACGCCGGTGAAGGCCGCGCCCAGCCCGCCCAGCATCACGGCATACGGCCACAGCACGTCCAGGCCGATCCCGGTCAGGAACAGGCCGCGCGTGATGATGGCGTAATGCGTCCCCGGCAGGCCGAGCGACTCCAGACGCATGATCTCCGGCATCGAAGCGATCGGGAAGAAAATGCCGGTCAGGAAGAAGCCGGGGAAGAAGATCAGCAGGAAGGAGAGCGCCAGCGCGGCGGCCTGCGTCCGCATGAAGACGCCGATGATGATGCCCATCGCCAGCACGGCGAACAGGAAGATCGCCGAGAGGGCAAAGAAGAGCGGGAAGCTGCCGTGGAACGGCACCTGGAACCACACGATCGCCAGGACCGGCATGACGACCACGTTCACCAGCCCGACGACGATATAGGGGATCATCTTGCCCAGCAGCAGTTCCGCGCGACCGACCGGCGTCGCCATGAGCTGTTCGAGGGTGCCGTGCTCGCGCTCGTGGGCGATGGTCAGCGCTACGGAAAGGGCCGGGAATCCCAGCACGAGCGAGATCAGGCCCGGAACCATGTCGACGCGCGGCTTGAGACCCGGGTTGTACCAGGCGCGAATACGCACATCCAGCGGCTGGAGCGTCTCGACCGCCAGGCCCTGCGCCGCGAGCTGCCGGCCAAGCTGCTCGTTCAGGAATGCCTCTGCCCGCGAACCGACGTGGTCGACGGCGAAGGCGCCGCTCTCCGGTTCGGTGCCATCGATGATGACCTGCATCGGCAGGCCGCGCAGCGCCAGCAGATCCTCGGAAAAGCGCGGTCCCAGGACCAGCGCCACCTTGATCTTGCCCCTCACCAGCAGGTCCTCGATCTCGGTCATGCCGTCGACCATGGCGTACAGGTCGAGATCATCGCCGGCCGTGATCTGCTCGATGAAGGCGCGCGAGACCGGGCTGCGATCCTGGTCGAAGACCGCCAGCGGCACGTTGTGGATGTCCACCGTGAGGGCATAGGCCATCAGCAGCATCAACGTGGTCGGGGTGATCAGGACCAGAACCAGCGTCGAGCGATCGCGGAAGATGTGCTGGATTTCCTTGCGCGTCACGGCCCACAATCGACGGAGGGACATATCAACCGCCCTCCCCGGGGCGCTGATCGGCTTCCATCCCTTTAATCAGCGAGATGAACGCCTCTTCCATGCGCGCCGGGGACGTCCGCAGTTCTGCAATCTGCAAGCCCTGTGATTCGAGCGCCTCCCGGATCTCCGGCATTCGCTGACTGGCCGAATCGACGACCAGGTGCAGCGCTTCCCCGTAGGTTTGGATCTCGCGCACACCCGGGCTCGATTCCAGCAGTGCGTGGGCTGTCCGCCAATCGGAGGTACGCAGGTGGATGATCTCGCCCTCCAGCCGCTCGCGAATGCGGCGCGGTGCTTCGCACACCGCCAGCCGTCCACGGTAGATCAAACCGACGCGCGTACAGCGGTCCGCTTCGTCCATGTAGGGCGTGCTGACGATGATGGTGGTTCCCGAGACGTGGAGTGTGGTCAGGATATCCCAGAACTCGCGGCGTGAGATCGGGTCGACACCAGTCGTCGGTTCATCCAGCAGCAGGACAGGCGGCTCGTGGATCAGCGTGCAGGCCAGCGCAAGCTTCTTTTGCATGCCGCCCGAGAGATTTCCCGCCCGGCGGTCGGTGAACTCGCGCAGGCCGGCGAATTCGAGCAGCCGCTCCATGCGCGGCGCAACATGCGGGAGCGGTACCTGGTACAGCTCGGCGAAGAAGCGCAGATTTTCACGCACCGAGAGTTCGGCGTACAGGCTGAATTCCTGGGCCATGTAGCCGATCAGCGGTTTGACCGCCTCGGGATGCGCCTTCAGGTCCTTCCCCGCCACCCATGCTTCCCCGGCGCTGATCGAGAGCAGGCCAGCCAGCAGGCGCAGGGTGGTGGTCTTCCCGGCGCCGTCCGGTCCGACCAGCCCGAAGAGTTCACCGGGGGGAATCACCAGGTCCAATCCGTCGACCGCCCGGATCTCTTTGAAGGTGCGTGTCAGGCCCTGCGTGCGGACCGCAGGCTGTGCCTCGTCCATCATCCTCAGCTGCGGGCTTTCCGAATGATCCAGAGCACCAGCAGTGCACCCAGGGGCGGTTCCAGGGCGACCCCGAGCAGTTTCATCGTGTCGCTGAAACCCATCGCCGGGATGACATACCAATCCAGCAGCGCGATGGCGATCACGGAGACCACGGCCACGATGGTATCGCCGACCGCTCCGATCGGCCGGTTCCCCTTCCAGATCAGGCCCGCTACCCACCCGATTACCAATCCTTCCACGATCATGATTCCAAGCAAGATCAGGATATTGGACATCGATTGCTACGCTCCTTTCGATGATCAGGCCTTCGGCCGCACCTTTCCTCGCGTGCAGATCGGACTTTTCGGGACGGCACGGAAGCGCCGTCGCAGCGCGAGGCGCCAGGCTGGCTCGATTTTCAACGGTTCATGCTCCAGTTCGGACGTGGCGATCTCCCGACCGATGCGCACCAGTTCTGCGCCGCGCGAGTAATCCCAGAAGGGAACGTGCTCCGGCGCCTGCAGGTGGAGCACGCGCAGCGGCAATCCGGCCAACCGGGCCCAGCCGATCTCATACGCCGTCTGCGCCTCGACCATCAGCGAGAGTGCGTACCCGCTCACGCCCATCACGCCCCGCGCCGCCCCCCGGCCGCCCATGGCATAGGTGATATCGATCGCCACGACCTGTGTCGCGCCGCGTTCGAACGCGGCACAGACCGGAAGTTTGGCATACACGCCGCCGTCCAGGTAGCGTTTTCCATCGGCGGGCCATGGCGGCAGGTAGGGCGGGACGGCCGAGCTGGCCATGGCTCCGTCGATCAGACGATCCTCGTCCCGGTCGCCGAAGACCCGCAGCGTGGCGGTCTCCATCTCGACCGCCACGGTATAGGCCGGCACCCCGCTGGCCTGTCGCAGTTCTCCGAAGGTTGAATAGGGTGGGATGACCCGTTTCAGGTGTTCGGCCAGCGGCTTGCTCGACAGCAGGCCATCCTGCTGGGTGACCAGGTGGCGCAGGGCGGTAAAGGTGCGCGGCACGCCGACGTTTTCCGGGGTGAGTTCGATCCACTTCTGCTGCAGATCGACCGCCCCGGCGACAGTAGGCTCGGCCGCCAGCGCGATCGTATTCAACGCACCGGCTGAGGTGCCGATGATCATTTCCGGCTTGAGGCCGCGCTCGAGAAGGACCTCCAGCGCGCCGGCCTGCATGGCTCCGAAGTTCGCCGCCCCGCTCAATACGAGCGCAATCATGCTCCCTCTCCAGACTCCCTGCCGTCAACGACGGCCTTCAACCCTACCCTGTTCTCCCCGTTTCAAAGACGAAGACCAGCACCTGGCGGCCAAGCTCCCGGTAGGCCTGCTCGTTCGGTTTAATGCGGTAACCCATCACGCGCGCCAGGCTCTGAAGCGCCCCGGGGTGTTTCTGTCCATACCGCACCATCTTTTCGGCAGCCTGCTCCGGCGTGAGCCGGCGGGCGCGAGCTTCCATGCGCCGGCTTCCGACCTGGATCTCGACCTGCGGATCGGCCTGGATGTTCTTCACCCAATCCGAGCGCTCCCCCCAACCGGAGGCCACAAAGTACTCGCCTC
>JBJYWH010000018.1:8383-9467 GCA_046259355.1 Anaerolineales bacterium | reverse complement strand
AGGTCCTGGTCTTCGGCCGGGGGCAGCACCTCCGGGGTGCTTGCTTCGCGGAATCCAAGAGAGCCTTGAGGAAGGGGTGTGCCAGCGATCGGTTGTCCAGATGCGTCGAGCACCGAGAGCAAATCCAGTTCCGTGCTTTCCAACAAGTTTTGAAGGTACCCGGATAATCCTTCTGCATCGTGCGCGGATAGAAGCCGCAGCAGGGTAGGCCGCTGGCTGATAAGCCTGGCCAGGTAACCCTGTCCTTCCGCTGTGGATCGGATCATCGCATGGGCAACACGTTCTCCCGATGACAGGCGCTCGCTGGATTGAGTATTCAGCTGTGAATTTACCAGCAGGTAGGCCGGGACACCTGCGGCCAGGGTGGTCGCGAGAATCGCCACGATATAGGCGACGGTCACTCGGGCGGAAAAACGGGAGCGGGCTTTCTGGGTATCCAAGCGATGACTCAAGCCCTTGACCCTTTACAGACTGTCAGTGCAGCCATGACTTGCAAGCGGTTAAAGCTATGAGTACATTATTTCACAAAACGGGGACAATGGACTTCTTTCCCGGGTCCTCCATGCCAAAAACCACTTCCAATGTTATGGATTGCGCATGAGATAGTGAGAGATGTCGCTTGCCCGAATCACCCTTAACGGTGCAAACTGGATAAGGTTTGTGTATTCACACAGGCTCGAGCGTCTTCATTTTCCGACAGGAGGAATTGCATTATGGTACTAAAACCCAAGCGACCTGTGCCTTCGGACATCGAAATCGCACAGGAGGCGGACCTGAGGCCGATTCTCGAAATTGCCGAGAAACTTGGCCTTGGCATGGATGACCTGGATTTGTACGGCAAGTACAAAGCCAAGGTCCATCTCGATGTTCTCAAGAAAGTCGGTGATCGACCGCAGGGTAAGTACATTGACGTGACGGCGATCACCCCGACACCGCTGGGGGAAGGCAAGACGACTTCGACACTCGGCCTGACGCAAGCAATGGGCACGGTTCTGGGGAAGAACGTCATCGCCTGCATCCGCCAGCCAAGCATGGGCCCGACCTTCAACATCAAAGGCGGCGCGGCAGGGGGCGGGTACAGCCA
>JBJYWH010000018.1:0-8373 GCA_046259355.1 Anaerolineales bacterium | reverse complement strand
CACGAAAGCCGCCAGAGCGATGACGCACTCGAGCGGCGCGGAGTAACCCGGATCGACGTTGATCCCGACACAATCACCTGGAACCGTGTCGTCGACCTGTGCGATCGCAGTCTGCGCAGCATCAAGATCGGATTCAATGATGACAAGCTGGCGGACGGATCGCCCAGTCCAATTTTCCCTCGCGCAACAGGCTACGATATCACCGTCGCCTCCGAATTCATGGCCATCCTGGCGCTGGCAACCAGTTTGAAAGACCTGCGCGAGCGTGTTGGCCGTGCAGTGGTTGGGCTCGACAAGAAGGGTCAACCGGTTTCGCTCGAGCAGCTCGGTGTGGCCGGCGCGGCAACAGTCCTGCTGATGGATGCCTTGATGCCGAACCTGATGCAGACGCTTGAAGGTCAGCCGGCGTTCGTCCACTGCGGCCCGTTCGCAAATATCGCCCACGGCAACTCCTCGATTATCGCTGATCAGATTGCCCTGAAGCTCGGTGATTACGTGGTGACGGAGAGCGGCTTCGGTGCCGATATCGGCATGGAAAAGTTCTTCGATATCAAGTGCCGCTACTCTGGCCTGATCCCGAATACCGTTGTGCTCGTGGCAACGGTGCGGGCGCTGAAGATGCACGGCGGCGGCCCCAAGGTCTCACCGGGTGCTCCTTTGGACAAGGCCTACACCGAGGAGAATCTCGACCTGCTTAAAGCGGGTCTGGGAAACCTGGGCGTACACATCAAGAACGCTCGACGCTACGGAATTCCGGTCGTCGTATGTGTGAACGGCTTCAAGGATGACACCGACGCCGAGATGGAGATGGTGCGTGAGTACGCAGAAGGGGAGGGCGCATTTGCGGCCGTCAAGAGCACGCACTGGGCGGATGGTGGTGCCGGTGCAGCCAAATTGGCGGAAGCCGTGGTGGAAGCCTGCGAGCAGCCGAGCGACTTCAAATTCCTCTATCCGCTGGATTGGTCGATCAAGAAGAAGATCGAGCACATCGCCAAGGAAATCTACGGCGCGGACG
The DNA here is from genome assembly GCA_046259355.1 of Anaerolineales bacterium. Taxonomy (GTDB): domain Bacteria; phylum Chloroflexota; class Anaerolineae; order Anaerolineales; family E44-bin32; genus E44-bin32. Next base: position 7,358 of record JBJYWH010000018.1, on the reverse strand, counting down.
GTGTGAAATACGAACCGCTGGCAGAGGAACAAATCGAGAACTACGAAAAAGCCGGTTTTGGAAAACTCCCGATCTGCATGGCAAAGACGCATCTAAGCCTGAGCCATGATCCAGCGCTGAAGGGCGTGCCGAAGGGCTTCACCGTGCCCATTCGTGAGGTGCGTGCCAGCGTCGGTGCCGGCTTTATCTACCCGCTCGTCGGTGCGATGAGCACGATGCCTGGCCTCGCTACACGGCCCGCATATATGGACATCGATATCGACCTGGAGGATGGGAAGATCATCGGGTTGTTCTGAACCAACTCACCCGGAGGTCCTACCAAACAGGGTCTGCTCTGCAGGCCCTGTTTTCTTTTCAGGTCTGGTGCTTCATCTCTGAGTCTGGGTTCAATGCGGGATGATCTATACCGATTGATGGATCACCACGCTCAATTGTTGGAAAGGCTTGCGTTGTTCCATGGTTCATGCGGGGGCGTATCCCAGCGCGAAGAAGGTTGGAATAAAGAGCGTTCGTTCGCCCAGCGAGGCAGCACGCTCATCCATTTCGAGCAAATTTTCAAGCTGGTCATCGAAAGATTGGGCCAGGTCGTGTCGGAGGATTTCCCGTTCTGCGGCCGAGTCACGTTCCAGGTCGGCGCTGGACCATTCCCCTCCTAGCACACCGCTGAAAATCCGTTCTGCACCGGCCGCGGCCAATAATGCTCGAAGCTTGCGGCCGATGAAAGGATCTGCCCCGGCACGCTGAAGGGCTTTGGTCTGCCATTCGCCGAGATGGACGAGCTCGGGAGGATGGTCGAGTCGGCCGCCATAATCGGGTTCGGCAAATGCCATCAAGCATCCGTTTGGCCGCAGCACCCGCAGCATGTCCCGCAGTACATCGAGCGGGGTTTTGATCCACAGGAGCAGGAAATGGCAGACCACGAGGTCGAACGAACCCCCCGGGAATGGAAGGGTATAGCCATCACCGACCAGGTAGCGGCTGTTTGGATCGAGCCGGACTGCCAGCCGGGTTGCGGCTGGGTCGATATCCAGTCCGTACATGAAAATGCTGTATTCACGCGATAAAGACGAGCTGATCACACCTGTGCCGGATCCGACTTCAAGCGCAGCCGAACCGGCATTGAGCGGGGCAGTTTCAAGCAGGCGTTTTCGCGCTGCCGCCGTCCATTCAGCCTGTTCGGCGTAGCGCTTGTGCAATCGGACCAGTTCGGAGGACTCGATTGATATCTCCCTTGGGTCAGTGTTTCTGTGCCTGCGACCAGATTTGATCCCAGGGTTCGCGCAGCAGGTTTCCAAGGATCCTATTGACACCTTGAGCCGGCAGCACATCACCATCGGGTTCGACATACAGCCGGGTCACACCGGCTCCCGCCGGGGTGGCCTCGATCTCGCTTTGAATCGGGTTGTTGGCCGAATACGGCGCTGGCAAATCCCAGATCAGGTCGAAGCCCCTACTGGCCGCCTCGTCGCGCGCGCGTCCGAGGGCTTCGGTGATCTCAACCGAATCGCCGGCAGCCGAGAGGGAAACCGCCTCTACGTGATACTCCTTGAGCTTTGTCCAGAGCGCTTCGTCCACCCCCGAACCCTCTTTGATCAGCAGGTGGACAGCGGTGAAGATGTCGGTCTCGAGGGCGTTCTTCAGCCCGGAGTCACTGCGAGAGTCAGTGGGATCGTAGACCACCAGGATATGGTCCAACCCGGCTTGATCGAGTTCCTGCAGATACTCCCGATCCGCCAGGCGGTGTCCATCCGTGAGCAGACCCGTGATCTGGCCCAGTTCTTCTGCGGTCGCAATCAACACCGGAAGATCCTCCCGCAGCGTGGGCTCGCCCCCGGTGAAGGTTACATGTGGAATGCCGGCTTCCCATGCTTTCTTGAGAATCGCCTTCCATTCGGCGCTGGTCAACTCGACATCGACCCTGGCGCGCGCCAGAGGGTCGAACGTTCCGCTTTCATCAAGCTTGTAGGTCAGCGCGCAGTCGAGCCGGTAGGGCGCACTCGGTACGACCTGTGCCGGGTCGGTGCGTTCCATCCCGAGGAATACGACCGGGTCGAGGTCGGGAGTGGAAGCGAGCGCGAGAAACTGCTCTCGCAGTTCACGCTGATCCTGGCGTGCCTGATAGGGGCTGACACGATAGCGTGCTGCCAGCTGTTCAGCGGCCGTCCGTTCGTCTTTCCCCTGGACCATATGGTAGGCGTGCTCCGCTGCGGTGGGGTTCAGGTGAAGCACGATCGCCGCATCGACGATCAGCACTCCGGTTCCATCCTTTTCAATGCGCAGATGGAATCGATGGGGCGTGTCTACACCTTCCGTGATCATGCGGTGGTAAATGCCGGGCGGCGGCGCTTCCGGGATTTCAGGGGTACCAAAAATTCGGTTGAGAATGGCTTCCATCAATTAACCTCCCGGTTCCGCATTGGCTAAAGGCAGGATTTGCTCCGGCTGCGGAATGGCGTGTTCTGCCTGCAGGAGCGTGAGCGGGCAGCCGCCTCCACATTCACTGAGGACACTGCAGGCGCGGCACGCCTCGGGGATGTACTCCTTGTTGCGCAGCCACCTGGCGCGTTCGTGGTTCCAGATCGAATCCCATGGATCGGTAAGCATGTTCCCGATCTGCTCGTAAAAGGATTGGCACGGTATGACGCCGCCGTCCGGTTCGATGCACATGTTGTAAGCGGCTGCCGTACAGCCTTTTACGCCAAGCTCCAGCTGGACAGGATCGAAATGGCAGTATTGAGTGGGCGTATACCAGATCAAGCGCTGCCCGTACCGCTGCGTCCGGTCGCGCACCTCCACCAACAGCGGTTCGAGAGCGGCCTCCGCGATTCCCGTTCCCACGGTTGCGCCTTTACCGGCATAAATCAAGGCGTTGATTCCCACGGTGGGAACGCCCATCTCGGCCAGGAAGTCGACTGTCCTGCCGATCTCCCTGCAGTTCGCCTCCAGCAGCGTAGTATTCGTCATGACAAACAGGCCTGCGTCGAGCGCGTTTCGAACACCCTCGACGGTCTGACGCCATGCACCGGGTGCAGCAACCATCCTGTCATGCGTTGACTCGACGGCCGATTCGAGCGTGATCTGGACATGGTCGAGGCCGGCTTCGACCAGGCTGGCTACATACCGCGCGTCATGCAGCCGCCGCCCATTGCTGAGCAGGCCCGTAATCTGCCCCAGGCTTTCGGCGTGCTGGATCAGTTCCGGGAGATCCTGGCGCAGGGTTGCCTCGCCCCCGGTGAAGCAGATATGCGGGACGCCGATGTCCCATAAGTGATCCAAAATCGATCGCCATTCCTCGGTACCGAGTTCCCGGAAATCGCGCGGTCGGGCGTTATAGCAGTGGGCACAGTTGTCATTGCAGCGGTAGGTCAGTGCGAGATCCATGCGGTACGGCGCGGAGGGAGATTGTGAAAATGGCGGGATGATGTCGAAGGCCAGGTCATGGATGGGGCAGGCACCCTCCGGCGATATCAATCCTTCGAGCTGACCCCACATCTGTTCCACATCATGTCTGGCATCCGCTGCCTTGATTCGGAAGGTGTTTTGAAGCTGCTGAATTGCCTGTGCCCGCGGTTGGCCTTCAAGGTACATCCATGCAAGCAGCGACGCGGTGGGGTTGAGATGGACGGAGCGATTGGCGTTGATCAGCAGCAGCCCATCCCCTCCGGTTTCGATCCGGAGATGAGCGCGCACACTGCCCCCATCGATCTCCACCTGGTATGCATGGAGACCGGGCCGGGGGCCGGGAGGGGGCGAATAGCGCTGGAACGGATTTCTCAACGCCCACCTCCAGCGCAAGCGCAGGCACATCCAGCGCAGGCGCAGGCGCAGGCGCAGGCACAACCACCGCTCCTGCCACCGCCGGACCATCCGCTGGATTTCGAAGGCGGTGGAGGCGGGTTGGTGGTCTTTGTGACACCGTTCGTGAAACCCACAACATTCGAAACCATTTTCGAGGCTGTATTCTGAATGCCGGTCACCATCGAAGCCGCGAAGTCTGAACCGGGCAGCGTGGGCATCTGGACCGTCGTTCGGCCGCCTCCAGAAGGTCCGGTCGGTATGGATGCCGGCCTGGCGACCGGGGTGGATGGTCGGTAGTACCACCACCACGGCGGCAGGTAAACCGGACCGGTCCGGAATACACGCCGGGTGCGGTCATCGAAGTCGCGATCAAGCATTGTCCACTCAAGCCCCTCTGCGTAGCGCTCGGATTTCACCTCGGGCGTCTCGGCTTGCTCGATCTGCTCCCAGGCTTTTTTCATGATCGCCTTGTAGTAATCACGGCTTTCACGCAGGCTGAAGCCCTTCATCTTCTTCTGCACCGATTTGACGATATTGATCATGACGTCCTGCAGCGCGCTGCGGCGCTTGTTTTCAGGTTTGTCGATCATTGCTTCGAGAAATTCCTTCTCGTAATCTCGAAGCTCGACCGTCGCATCGAGCCGCTCCACCTTGAGCGGATCTTCCGTGACGACCTTGGCGGCGCCCTTCTTGATGGTGGAAAAGAGAATCATGGTCAGGACACGATCGAGCGGTGTCTCGAGCAGCACGGCGGCTTCCACGGCTGTCAGGCCGCGTTTGATGCCGTGACCTTCGATGGAAATTTTCGGTGGAAGATAGTCCAGCTTTCGTCGCCGGTTGGAGTAGATGCCGATGCCAACGAAGAGCGCAATGGCACCCAGCACGCCACCGAAGCAGCAGATGCCGAACAGTGCGTCACTGTTGAAGGAAATTTGACCGGGCGTGACGATAGCCCCTGCCGGCACGTAGCTTTGTGGGAAGGAAGCGCCAAATACGTATTGGGTGTAGGCATTGGCGGCTGGGTTATGCCATTCATAGACAACGCGCTGGTCACTGTCGAGGTAGGTCGTGGGTTTCGATTCGGGCCACCCGCTGGGCGGGGTGTGCCAGCGCGGTTCATCCGGCTTGACATCAGGGGGAAGGTGGAAGCGAAGTGTGAGATCCGTCTTTCCATGAACGAAGCTCGAGTCGAAGTAGTTGGGCTCGAACTGGAAACTGGCGTAGTTGTCCCCCTCCGTGTCTTCATACAGCACGTTGCGGATGTTTGCCGCCTGCACGACGACCGTCGCTGAGCGTCCGGGTTGAATGGCATCGGAACCCAATCCGAGTTCAATCCCCTGGTCGATGAATTCCGACTTGGCGATATGTCCGATGGCGACGTTGTCGACCGATGCGGCGATGCTGGAGAGATCATACGAGGCGCTCGGCATGCCCACGTCGATGAAATCGATCGGAGGTCCGGATGGATCATTTGTGAAAACCATGTTGTACAGCAAGGACATCGTCCCATCGGATTGAATGTAGATATCGATGGTCTCTTGATCGATGCTGAACGAGTAGCTCTGGCCGTAGGCGGTGACAACGACTGCGAGCAGCAGCAGGAAAGTGAGAATGATTGCGGCCAGCGCCGGCCGCAGGCTGGACGAGGCGCGATCCTTCGGCCGTTTGTACGCATCCGGCTCAGCGAGTAGATTTCTACGCAGGGGCGAAATCATCGTGTTCTCCTTCGTGAATGCGACCGGCTCGCGCTACCATTTTGGTTCTTCAGCCAGCTGGTACGATGTTCCACAATATGGGCAGTTCACGACCGGGGCACCTGCAACCATCGTGACATCTTTCGAGCTCAACGCGCCACCGCAGTTACGACAGGTTAGCTTCTCGAGGTTGATATCCCCGGAGAGTTCGATCTTCTGAATGATCTCCGTGCTGTCTTCACGTCCTCTACGGCTCCCAAACCAGATGAGGATAAAGCCCGCGCCGACGCTGATGACGCCAACTAAAAGCCAGCCGGCTTGCCCCTGCGGGCTGAAGGTCGCCCATATGAATAACACACCGAAGAAAATGAGAATCGCAGCGGCGATATACGCAATCACACGTCCTGCCTTCATGGTGCCTCCATTTCCGACGGACAATCTCTTGAGCAGTGTAGCAAATCCAGACGGCCAAGCCAATGGATGAAATTCACCAATACGGGTCTGATTTACAGCGTGCCACGGGCTGATTTGCCTTGCAGTGGCAACGCTGCGCTTGACCTCGGCTACCGCTAGATTAGAATGATTGAACCGGGCTCACCTGACATTTGAGTGATGGATGGCTGTCTGAAAGGAAAATGGAATGCTGGACCCGGCGATGCTCGTGCTGATCCCGGCGTGGAATGAAGCGAAGCGCATCGGCAGCGTGTTGAAACCGCTGGCCGTGCAGTTTCCGTTGCTTGTCGTGGATGATGGATCGGTGGATGAGACGGTCCAGGTAGCTGAGGCGCTGGGCGCCCATATTCTGCGCCATGACCAGAATCAGGGCAAGGGCGTCGCTCTGGTGGATGGTTTCAACTGGGCATTGGAACACGGCTACGAAGCGGTCCTGACCCTGGATGCCGACGGTCAACATGATCCCGGCGAGGCGGAGAAATTCGTCTCGGCCTTTCGAGCCGGGCTCGGAGATCTGATAATCGGACGGCGTGATTTCAGCCAGATGCCGTTTCCGCGCTCCACCGCGAATGCGATTGGATCCTGGATGCTGACCCGAGTCCTGCGCACGCCGATATACGACAACCAGAGTGGGTATCGACTCTACAGCCGCAGGCTGTTGGAGCAACTGAACCTCACCCGGCACGGCTTCGAGCTCGAGGTGGAAGCCGTGGTCCAGGCGATCGAGCATGGTTTTCGGATCGGCTGGGTGGATATTCAGACGATTTACGATGTTGACAAGGTAAGCTACTTTCATCCGATTCGCGATACACTGAAGTTTCTGGGGTTGGTGTGGTCGGTTGCTACCAGGCGGAAACCAGCCCGGTGAATCTGCGTATAGACATGAGATCTCGACGGTAACCCGACATTTACATACAAGGCTCGAACGGACTGTCCCCAATGCTCTTGAATGATTTCATCAACAGCCAGCTCGGACCATGGACCGGATTGTTCCTGGGGAGATTCCTTCCCCGGCGGAGCGCATATTGGCTTGGTGATCGTATCGCCTCCATCCTGGCATCCCGACAAAACAGCAACCTGTACCGGGCCGTTCGTTCCAATCAGGCCGTCGTGAGAGGAACGGATTACCGTTCGCCGGATTTGGATGGTGTGGTCTTTGATGTGCTTCGCAACGCTGCCCATGGGTACGTAGATTGGTTCCGGGCACTATCGAATCATTACAGTTTCGAGGACACATACTGTACCGTCGATCCTCACATGATCACGGATGCGCTCAAATCGAGCAAGCAGGGACATGGTGTGGTCTTTGTTGGGGCTCACATGAGCAGCTTCAACATGTTCGTGATGATGATGGCCGTTCGCCATCTGCCGATTCAAGCGCTGTCCTACCATAGGGTGGAGGGAAGCTACAAG
>JBJYWH010000017.1:0-3520 GCA_046259355.1 Anaerolineales bacterium | reverse complement strand
CCTGGATGAAATTGAAGTCGAGGCACTGCCTGGCAACCTGCCAGATCGAATCACAGTGGATCTGAGCGTCCTGGTCGATTTCGATTCATCGATCACGGTAGGTGATCTGGGACTCGGGGAAGGCGTGACGCTAATCACCGAGCCGGACGAGGCGATCGCGAACGTGATCTACCAGTCGATGGAAGAGATCGTCGAGGAAGAGGAAGTCGAGGTGCTCGAGGAGATGGCCGAGCCCGAGTTGATCGAACGCGGCGAGCGCGAGGAAGAGGAAGAAGAGTCCGAAGGGTAAACCTTCGGAGATGTGTCGCGGAAACGAAAGGCACGGCCTATGGGCCGTGCCTTTTTTCATGCTTTCAAGCGCGCTCAAGACTCCGAAAGGATTTCCAGCAGCTGCCGTGTGAGGCGAGCCGTCGCACCCCAGATTACCTCGCCAAGATAGGGTTTGAAGTAGTACACATCGATCTCCGGTCCTCGGATGAATGGCCGCCGTTTCTGGAGTTCTAGGTTGGTCGGGTCAGCCAGCCAATCGAGCGGCACACCGAAAACGCGCGCCACTTCAGCGGGGTTGATCACCAGAGGGTAAGGCCAGGGGATGACAGCGACGAAAGGGATGATCTGGAACTGGGTGACCGTCAGGAGAGGGTCAAGCTGGCCAAGAAGCTGTACATCCTTGCTGGCAATGCCGATTTCCTCCGCCGCTTCACGTAATGCTGCGGCTTCAGGGTCTCGATCTTCCGGTTCAAGCACGCCACCGGGGAATGAGACCTGCCCGCGGTGAGAATCGAGATCTTCCGTGCGGCGGGTGTAGAGCGCATGCCAGGTTCCGTTTTCCGTGTAAAGTGGGATGAGCACGGCTGCGAGCCGTGCATCCCATTCCACGCGCACGTGGGGCTTGCGCTGGTTGAGGGCGGCAGCCAGCGCTTCCTTTAGCTCAGGCGCTTGGAAGTTCACGCATCACCCTGGACTATGCTGCCGCAGTACATGCAGACGGCGCCTCCGCCGGGCGTTCGTTCCACCTCCGACGGGTTGAGCGTACCACCACAGTATGGGCACTTCGATGGCAGGGGGGCTGGTCCCGGCTTCTCGCTCCACGAACTATCGATGTCGAGCTGGTGTGCTTCGAGCATATTCTGGATGCTCTGCCAGACGTCATCGAGCTGATTTCGTGCCAGGAATTGGTGGATACGAGGCGCAATCCTGCGAAGCGCTTCTCCCTGTCCGCGGTCGGCAAGCACCTGGAACGCCTTCATCAAGTCGGCAGATCCTCTTTCCTTTTCCCCGGCGAGGATGAATGCTCGTCCGGCCTGGAGCAGAAGCTGTGGATATTGCGGGAGCTCGCGTACGCGAGCGCCCTCTGCAAGCTGTTCGAAAAGTTGAGCTGCATCCAGGTGCTGACCCGCTGCCTGAAGTTGATGCGCTCGACGCAGCAAACGCCGGGCCGGAAGCCCGAGCGGCTGGAGTGGGAGTGTTCCCCGGATTGCCCTGCGAAGAAGTCGACGTCGTCGCATTAACATCCCTCGGTGACGAAATGGCGTTGCGCATTCGATCCATCCATTTTAGCAGGGCACTGCAAACCACTGGCAACCTGCATGGAAACTCCGCCCCGCTACGCGCTGCGCGCCATACAGCGCATGAAGACCAGATAGCCTGTATGAGCTACCATCCGATCAACCGGTCGGAGTCGCCCGGGGATGGGTTTATAGGCCCGGAGCAAGATTTCAACAACATCAGGATGGTCGAAGCCATGTTCTACGCCAGCTTCCAACAGGGTGCTGACCTGATTGGTTGTCGGGAGAATGAACCCGACGATCGCGCCGCTGTTGATCGCCGGTTTGAGCGGATTAAGCACGAGTTCTGGCGCTGCCACATCGAGAAAAGCAGCATCAAATCCGGATTCGAAGATGCCGTCGATTGCATCGGACAGGACAAAGTCAACCCGATTTTCTAATCCGACTCGCTCCAGATTCTGGCGCGCCAGCATCTGCATGTCTTCTCGGCGCTCGTAGGTAACCACTTTGCCCTCGTCTCCAACCATCCATGCCAGGGCTGTAGTCAGCGCGCCGGATCCGGTTCCGATCTCGAGCACCCTGCTTGCAGGGCCGACCGAGAGCCGGAGCAAAATGTAGCCGATGTCTTTCGGGAAGATGATTTGAGATTGACGGCGAATGTGGAGCAGCAGGTCACGAAGCGTTGGGCGCAGCAGCGTGAACGGGCTACCGAGGTGGGTTTCGATGCGGCTGCCCCACGCACGCCCGATGACATCGTTGTGATAAATGATCCCTTTGTGGGTCTGGTAGTCCATGCCGGGCTCGAGACGGAGGATCACACGTTTCCCACCCTCGGTCTGGAACATGGCAAGCTCACCGGGTTGTACGAGATTCACATTCTCTCCGATCGCTTGAATGATGTCATTGTACCTTCTCGTCAGCACCAAGGATCATGGCTGCGTGTGCGGCGCAGGTTTCCGGGCTCGCAGTCGAAGTATCTCCGCTCTTGGCTGCTGAACAATCTCCAATTCGGGCTTGAGACCGACCCGTGCGAGCGGCTCGAACCAGGCAAGATCTACGTCACCGCTCTGGCCGGTGAACCGATAAAGCCATCCGGCAAACCGATCGAGAACGTTTCTTCCGGTTATTCTTTTCAGGCCGATCACGACCAATTGACCTCCAGCCCTGAGCACTCGTTCGATTTCGATGATGGTTTCGTCGGCGAGAATGTACTCCGTTGGGAATGTCGCAACGATCGCCTCGAAGCTTTCCGCTGCAAACGGAAGCTGCTGGGCACGGGACTGAACCAGGCTGACGGCGGAAGCGCCGCGTTTTCGCCGCCGATTTGCGATTGCCGTCATCTGGGATGAAAGATCCACACCAATGACGTGGTTGCCGGTCTTTTCCAGGTCGAGAAGCAGGTGCCCCGGACCATGTCCCAGCTCGAGCACGAGACCAGGGTAGGCTTGGACAGCTGCAGACTGCCAGGTTCTCCACTGCCCCATGGAGCTCAACCAGGCGACAGCATCATAACTCCAGGCAAGGGTGGTATAGAGATACCGGAAGAAAATCGCCAGTACCGTTCGTAGAAAGTTCCTGAAAGGTCCTTTTAGACCTTGCTGTTTCTCTTCGGATTCCATCGGGCTATCCCTGTGTAACATTAACGCATCCAAGTTGCACTGCTTGCTCATTCATTACGAGAGCCAGGTCCGTAAAGGCGGTGAGATGGAGTCGGAATCGTGCGCCATGATGTTGTCTGTCCAGCAACCATCTTCCGGTTCAACTGTTCGGTACAGGTCTCTCAGGATGTGATGCGGGTCGGAGTCGATGCTGTCCTGGTGATAGCATGATGTTGGCGATGGACATTCCAACGTTGCCTCAGGCGTTTGGTCAAATCGGCCGAGGAGATTTGTATGACAGATCTCTTCAGGGTGGAGCCCTATTCCATCATGAACAAAAGACCGAGAGCCTCGATGGGAGCGCTTCGTAATTCAACTGCTGGATCCAATATTGAACCGCCGTTGGGCTGGCAG
>JBJYWH010000016.1:0-4307 GCA_046259355.1 Anaerolineales bacterium | reverse complement strand
GTTCCTGCAGCTTCCGGGAGAGGTGCAGCTCCATGTTGCCGGTGCCCTTGAACTCTTCGTAGACCACGTCGTCCATGCGGGAACCCGTATCGACCAGGCAGGTGGCAATGATTGTCAGCGAACCACCCTCCTCGATATTGCGAGCCGCGCCGAAGAAGCGCTTCGGCGGGTAAAGGGCAGCCGGATCGATACCGCCGGAAAGCGTGCGCCCGGAGGGCGTGACCATCAGGTTGTAAGCACGCGAAAGGCGGGTGATCGAGTCCAGCAGGATGACGACATCCCGCCCGCATTCGACCAGGCGCTTGGCCCGTTCGAGCGCCATCTCGGCCGCCCGGACATGGGAGTTGACCGGCTCGTCGAACGTGGAAGCGATGACTTCCGCGTCGACCGAGCGGTCCATGTCGGTTACCTCTTCCGGCCGTTCACCGATCAGAGCTACCATCAGGTGAACATTGGGGTAATTGGTTGAGATACCATTGGCAACCTGCTTCAGTACGGTCGTCTTCCCGGCCTTGGGTGGAGAGACGATCAAGCCGCGCTGACCCTTCCCAATCGGCGCGACCAGGTTGATCATGCGCGTGGCGAGCGTGAAACGATCGGTTTCCAGATCGAAGCGTTCGAGCGGGAAGATCGGGGTCAGCTCCTCGAAGCGCGGCCGGTCTTTGGCTTCCTCCGGATCCATGCCGTTGATCGATTCGACCCGCAGTAACCCGAAGTACTTTTCCGTGTCCTTGGGGGGGCGAATCTGCCCGATGACCATATCCCCGGTCCGCAGGCCAAAGCGCCGGATCTGTGACTGCGAGACATAGATGTCATTGCGGCCGGGCAGGTAGTGATCGGCGCGCAGAAACCCCATGCCTTCGTTCATGATCTCGAGCACCCCACCCCGCAGCTCCAGGCCGCGCTTTTCAGCGTCAGCCTGCATGATGCGGAGGATGAGATCCTCCTTCTTCATGCGGGTCGCTCCCGGGATGTCGTAATCCTTCGAGAGGGCGCGCAGATCGGGCAACGTCATCGCTTCAAGCTGTCCAATATTCATTCAAGGACTCCAAGAAAGTAAAGATCGGTGATGTAGTTGGAGGGAAGCAGATTCAATACCTAAACCGTCACCTTGTTTCGGTCGCTAGACGGGGGTTGGCTAATGATCTCAATGCTGATTCAGGATCGATTGCAGGGGGGGCTGCTTGCCGGCAGCCTTGTCTCTGAACGCTGGCATTATAGCATGCAGCATGGGAGGATGCAAGCAAACCCTTTTCCTAGCGTCGAATCCCGATGGATTGCCTTTGAATCGGCGCAGCACCCATTTCAACCAATGCGGTCGTAGGGAATCTCGCTGACGGTCATCAGCTTTTCCCAGCGATGCGTGGCGATGATCTCGCGCACGGTGCCCGTGAGCCCTCGCATGACCAGGCTGTGCGTGCGGGCACCCGTGCCAAAGTACTTGACGCCCTGCAGCAGCTCGCCATCCGTAATCCCGGTCAGGGCGAAAAAGACTTCATCGGACCGCACCAGATCATCAATCTCGAGCACCCTGTCCAGGTCATAGCCGAGGTCCCGGGCTTGCTGGGCTTCGTCCTCGTTGCGCGGCCACAGCCGGCCCTGTATCTCGCCTCCCATGGCGCGCAGAGCACACGCCGCCAGCACACCTTCGGGCGTGCCGCCGATACCGACCAGCAGGTCGATTCCGGCCTCTTCCCGCGCCGTCATGATCGCACCAGCCACATCTCCATCGGTGATCAGTCGGATACGTGCTCCGGTTTCTCGAATCTTGCGGATCAGCTCCTGGTGGCGCGGGCGCTCGAGAATGACAACCGTCAGGTCGTCTACGTCAGCGCCCTTTGCCCGCGCCACAGCCTTCAGGTTGACCTCGATCGGTGCATCCAGATCGATATGGCCCTTGGCTTGCGACCCGACCGCGATTTTGTACATGTAGACGATCGGGCCGGGGTTGAACATCGTCCCGGATTCGGACAGTGCAACCGTTGCAACCGAATTCGCCCTTCCCTCGGCCAGCAGGCGGGTGCCTTCCACGGGATCGACGGCGATGTCGACTTTGGGGCCTTTCCCGTTTCCAAGCTTCTCGCCGTTGAACAACATGGGCGCTTCGTCTTTCTCGCCCTCCCCGATCACGATCACACCGTCGATGTCGAGCGAGTTCAGCACCAGACGCATGGCGTCAACAGCGGCTTGATCGCCCTCAATTTTCTGCCCGCGGCCCATCCAGCGTCCAGCAGCCAGGGCTGCGGCCTCGGTCACCCGCACCAGGTCGAGTGCCAGGTTGCGGGAAGGTTTTTCCATCATGCCGTATTGCCTCCATCCATATCTTCACAACCCTCCGGTCACAATCCACACAAAATAATAGCCAATCACGCTGGCCCACAACCACGAATCGATCCGATCCAGTGCCCCGCCGTGCCCGGGCAGGAGTTTGCCGGTATCCTTGATCCCCAGCTGGCGTTTGAACATGCTGATTCCAAGATCCCCGATCGGAGCCAGCAATCCGATGATGAACCCCAGCAGAAGACCACTCCACGGCTGGAGGCTTGAATCCGCCCCCGCTCCCACCTGCCACAACAGCGTCAGACCCCACCCGGCCAGCGCGGCTCCGACGATACCCGCCAGGTAGCCCTCGATCGACTTCTTGGGGCTCAGTCGCGGCGCCAGGCGGTGGCGGCCGAAGCGATTTCCGGCGAGATAGGCAGCGCTGTCGGCAGCCCAAATCGCGGGGATGGCGGTCATGAACCACCACAGGCCATCCACCGTCTCCCGCAGGGAGATGAACGATGCTCCGATCCATCCCACGTAGATCAGGCCGCTGACCGTCAGCGCGAAATCCGTACCGGCCAGTGGGGCACCCCGCTCGTAATCCAGGGCATGCCAGGCCATGGCTGCCAGGATGACGACCGCCAGAGCGAAGGCGTCGTAGCGAAAACCCCATAGCAACCGATCGAGCGAAATGACAACGACGCCTGCCACCATCAACGGCAGCGCTGGCCGCTGCCCGGCGTGGCGGAATACGAGCGCAAATTCGCTCACGGCCAGGGCCAGCACCAGCGTTACACCCAGCCCAAACAACCAGCCGCCTTCTCCAATGACCCCGGCGATCAGGGGCAGGAGCAGCAGCGCAATGGCGACTCGTTCGCGCAGCATACTATCGGGTGGATATGCGGTCGGACACGCGACCGTAGCGGCGTTCCCGGCTGGCGTAATCCTGGAGCGCTGCAAGCAGTTCTTCCGGGCCGAAATCAGGCCAGAAGGTAGGCGTGAGATACCATTCGCTGTACGCACCCTGCCAGATGAGGAAGTTGCTCACCCGCATCTCACCGGAGGTGCGAATGATCAGGTCAGGGTCCGGACAGCCCGCGGTAAAGAGGTGTTTCTCGATCGTTTCCTCCGTGACTTGCTCGGGGTCCAGACCCTCACGAATCATCGCACGAATGGCATGCACCAGCTCATCGCGCCCGCCGTAATTCCAGGCGACATTCAAGATCAACCGCTGATTGTTCTTTGTAAGCTCAATCGCGGATCGGACCTTCTCCTGCAGCTTCGGGCTCAAACGTTCCAGGCGCCCGATATGCCGCAGCTGAACGCCATTCTTGTGCAGCTCGGCGAGCTCGCGATCAATCACCTCTTCGAGAATGTTCAGCAGGCCGCGCACTTCTTCCTGCGGCCGCTCCCAATTTTCCGTTGAAAACGCGTAGATCGTCAGGTACTGAATTCCATATTCCGCGGCAGCTTCAAGGATGCGTCGCAGGTTGTCCACACCGGCGCGGTGCCCGGCAAGTCGCGGCAGCCCGCGTGCACGCGCCCACCGTCCATTGCCATCCATGATAATGGCCACATGGACCGGAATCTTTTCGGGGAGGTTCTTCGGACTGGTTTCTGACATAAGCGTCTGGATTGGAGATCAGACTTCCATGACCTCGTTTTCCTTGCGTTCGGCGACTTCATTGATTTCATCCACATAGCGATCGGTGATTTTCTGCAGATCCTCCTCGCCCCGCTTGAGGTCATCTTCGGAGATCAGCTTTTCGCGCTCGAATTCACGCAGATCGTTCTGTGTATCACGCCGGACATTCCGGACTGCCACGCGGGCATCCTCTGCGCGGCTGCGGACGACCCGCACC
This sequence comes from Anaerolineales bacterium, assembly GCA_046259355.1. Lineage (GTDB taxonomy): Bacteria > Chloroflexota > Anaerolineae > Anaerolineales > E44-bin32 > E44-bin32. Next base: position 180 of record JBJYWH010000016.1, on the reverse strand, counting down.
AGCTCATGCCGCCGCTCTTCCGTCAGCGGAGGAATGTTGAGACGGACGAGCTTGCCATCGTTGCTGGGGGTCAGACCCAGGTCCGAAGCCATGATGGCGCGCTCAATGTCCTTGATGCTCGCTGGATCAAATGGTCGAATCACCAACATCCGGGGTTCGGGCGCCGATATGGTCGCCAGC
>JBJYWH010000015.1:0-25068 GCA_046259355.1 Anaerolineales bacterium | reverse complement strand
CGGATGGATGCACTTGAATTTTTCGGCATTGAGAATGGCGTGCATATTCGCGGCCAGGTCGTTCACGAGCTGGTTGTTGATCTGGGCGCCGACCGTTTTGGACAGCCCGGAGCTGACATACGTCCCATAATCACCGAGCACACCCAGAAGCTCGCGGCAGTTATCCGCCCCGGCTGCGGCCAACCGAAGTCGGGTCTCGGGCAGGGTGAGCGGGGTTAGATCATCATCGCCGGGCAGCTGCACGGCGGCGGCCTTCTGGGCCGAACGGGAGTTCGGACGCTGCGGCGTGTGCTGCTTGGCAAAGCTGCGCGCCTCGGCGGGAGTAGCTTTTCCGGCACCCAGCGGACCGAGCTTGCTGACGACCCGCCGCCGGCAGCCGTATCCGCTTCGGAACCATTCCCGGATCCACAAGCGGCGAGCAGCGTGCTGGCTATCATGAGAAGTGCGATGAGACGATAAATGTGTGATTTCATGCCATGCTTCTCCGGTATACAACCTTCGACCTGCCGGCTTGGTTTGTCCGGCAGGTCGAATTTGAATACAGGTCATTTTATGCAAATTCAGGTAAAAATACTTTGATATTCGTGTATAAAAACGACTGAGTATCTAAGGTTGGTGGTTTCTCCCCCTCGAACCTCTCCGCGAGGGCCATCGACGTGACAGGGAAGCATCGCATGGACGCAGGCCTGTGCGTGGGTTACATGTTCCCACCATGGTATGCATGCTGCTCCTAATCAAGACTATAATAATCATATATCGAGATAACCATCCTCTGTGTAATCGATGAAACGACATCGGGCCGGGTTGTCCCCAGGAGCACTGTATGACCCCCAAGAAATCGCCGCCATCGGATTCTGAACTGCGATCGGATATGGAGCGCCTGCGGGTCGAACTCCAGACCCGCCAGGCCGAACTCTTGGTCATCAACAGCATCCAGAACGGCCTTGCGGCGAATCTGGATATCGAGGCGATCTTTGAGCTTGTCGGCGATCGAATCGCGGAGATCTTTGCCGGCCTCACCGTTGCGCTGTTCACCTATGACGAAGCGAAAGACCTGTCCACACCGCGCTACATCCTCGAGAAGGGCGTGCGGTATTACCTGCCGCCGAATCCACCCGGCCGAATCGGCCGGCATCTTTCCCGGACCATGAAGCCGTTGATGGTCTCCTCCCGGGCGGAATACGTGGCGCTTGGTGCGGGAACCATTCCAGGCACGGAAGCATCCCTTTCGGGAATTTATGCTCCCCTGATCATTCGAGATCGGCTGGTCGGATCGCTGAACATTGAAAGCGTCGACGAGGAGGGGGCGTTTTCCGAAGACGATTTGCGCCTGGTCGCCACGATCGCCAACTCGATGAGCGTGGCACTTGAGAATGCCCGCCTGCTGAAGGAAACCGAGGAGCGCAACGCTGAACTTGCAATTATCAACACCGTCCAGGCTTCGCTGGCAGCGAAGATGGACATCCAGGCGATCTATGAAACGATCGGGGATAAGATCCACGAACTTTTTCCTGATGCCCAGGTTGTGGACATTCTTTTGTACGACACGGATACGAAGCTCTTCCACCCCCAGTATGTCATCGAGAGGGGGGAACGCTATGACGTTGAACCCTGGCAGGCGCGTGGCTTTCGAAAACACGTCCTGGAGAGCGGGCAACCGCTGCTGATCAACGAAGATATGGCCCGCATGGCAGCAGAGTATGACAACGAATGGATTGTCCTGGGTGAATTCGCAAAGTCATGGGTTGGCGTGCCAATGAGTGTTGGGGGCGTGGTCACGGGCGTAATCAGTTTGCAGCATATAGATCGAGAAAACGCCTTCACTGACTCGGATGTCCGCCTGCTGCAAACCCTAGCTAACTCGATGAGCGTCGCGCTGGAAAACGCACGCCTCTTCGATGAGACTCAACGCCTGCTGAAGGAAACCGAAGAGCGCAACGCCGAGCTGGCGATCATCAACGCCGTCCAGCGGGCGCTTTCAGCACAGCTCGACATTGGCGGGATCTACCAGGCGGTCGGCGAGCAGCTGCGGCAGATCTTCGATACCCAGACGATCGCCATCTACTCCTCAGACCTCGCCAACCGAACCATCACGACCGAATACGCCTTTGAAAAAGGGCAGCAGTTCGAACCCGCTACCCATCCCTTCACATCCCTGCATGATTACTTGAACGAGATCAATGATACCTATGTATTCAACGGCGACTTTCCTGAATTCGCCGCCCGCTTCGAGGATTACAGCCCCGCGCAGGGTGAACTGCCGAAATCAATTGTCGGGGTCCCCATCCGCTATCAGCGCGACTCGAATTCGTTGATTTATCTCACGCTGCAGGATATCGACGGCGGAAAAATCTTTACCGAATCGGATGTCCGACTGCTGGAAACACTCGCCGGCAGCATGAGCGCGGCATTGGAAAACGCACGGCTGTTCGATGAAACCCAGCGCCTGCTGAAGGAATCCGAGCAGCGCGCGGCGGAGCTGCAGATCATCAACAGCGTCCAGGAAGCCCTCGCATCCAAACTGGACATCGATGCGATCTACGAACTGGTCGGGAGGAAAATCCGCGAGATCTTCAAGGCCGACACTATCTTCATCGCCTTTCACGATCAGGAGCAGAACACGCTTGAGACTCCATACTACCGCGACCAGGAGGCAGACGGCGGCGGCAGCCGCCCCTTTGGTCATGGCCTGGCCGACCATATCATCAAGACCGGACAACCCCTGCTGCTTAACACCTCCGAGGAGAGCGCTGCCATCGGTGCGGTCTATGTTGCCTCGCCCGGTTCGACCCGCGATTTGAATGAATCGTTCCTTGGTGTACCGATCTTTCGTCAAGGCAAGCCGATCGGTGTTGCCAGCGTCCAGTGTTATCAGCCGTATGCCTACCGGGGATCCGATCTGAGCTTGCTCCAGACCCTGACCAACTCGATGAGCGTGGCGTTGGAAAACGCCCGCCTGTTTGATGAGACGGAACGGCTGCTGCAGGAGACAGAAAAGCGTGCATCGGAGCTTGCCACGATCAACACGGTCAGCCAGGCGCTGGTCGCCGAAACCGATCTGGATGCGCTCATCGAACTGATCGGCGAACAAATCCGGGAGGCGTTCGGAGCCGACATCGTTTATGTCGCCCTGATGGATGAAGAATCGCAAACCATCCATTTCCCGTATACCTACGGTGAGAAGCTTGTCCCGCTCAAGCCGGGAGAAGGGCTGACAGGAAAGATTCTGCAGACCGGCGAACCGCTGCTGATCAACAGCGAGATGGACAAGCGCCGAGCCGAGCTGGGTATCACCCGCATCGGGAAGAAGGCGCAGTCCTTCCTCGGTGTGCCGATTCAGATCGGCGGTCAAACCTTCGGTGTGATCAGCGCCCAGAGCACGAGCCAGGAGGAGCGCTTCGACAAGGATGATCTGCGCCTGCTAAGTACGATCGCCGCCAACGTCGGCACGGCGATCCGCAATGCGCAGCTCTTCGAAGAGGTAAAGCGGCAGAAGCAGTACTATGAGGCCGTGATCGAGAACAGCCCGGCGGCGATCATCCTGCTCGATATGCAGGCCAATGTCACCGGCTGGAATCCGGCCGCGGAGCGGCTGTTTGGCTACACGGAAGCCGAGGCCATCGGCCGAAATGTTGATGACCTGGTCGCCCGATCGGAAGAGCTGCACGATGAAGCCGTACGCTACTCCGAAAAGGCGCTGCAGGAAAAACAGGTCCATTTGCTGGCTCGCCGCACGCGCAAGGATGGTTCCCTGGTCGATGTCGATGTTTCGGGGCTGCCGGTCAATGTAGACGGGCGGTACGTCGGGTTCATCGCCATCTACCACGACGTGACCGAGCTTCAACAAGCCCGTCAGGTGGCCGAGCAGGCCAACCGGGCCAAGAGCACATTCCTGGCGAATATGAGCCATGAGCTGCGAACGCCGTTGAACGCCATCATCGGTTTCACGCGCATCGTGCGGCGCAAGGGCGCAGAGGTGCTCCCGGAGAAGCAGCTCGAGAATCTGGACAAGGTGCTCGTCAGCGCGGAACATTTGCTGAGCCTGATCAACAGCGTCCTGGACATTTCGAAGATCGAAGCCGGACGTATTGAAGTCAAGCCCGTTTCCTTTGAACTGGGTCCATTGATCGATCAGATCATCGACACCAGCCAGCCGCTGATGCGTCCGGGTGTGAGCCTTCGGGCGGATGTCCAACCCGGAATACCAGCCCTGCACACCGATGAAGAAAAGGTCAAACAGATTTTCCTTAACTTGTTGAGCAATGCGGCGAAATTCACGCATCAGGGCGAGATCGTACTCGCGGCTTACCCAGATGGGGACATCCTGCGGGTCGATGTGGCTGACACCGGGATCGGCATTCCGAAAGATGCCGTCGAGCGTATTTTCGAGGAGTTTCAGCAAGCCGATTCCAGCACCACGCGTGAATACGGTGGAACCGGGTTGGGCCTTTCGATCAGCCGCAGCCTGGCGCGGCTTCTCGGTGGTGATCTGACAGCCTGCAGCATCGCGGGAGAGGGCTCGACATTTACCCTCTCGATACCGCTCCGTTACCATCCGCCGGCTGCCACCGAGCCCGCTGTCCCTCAGCCCGCAGCCCGGGGCGAGCTGCGGGAAGTCGACACTACCGGCGGCCAGCTGTTGGTCCTGTCCATCGACGACGATTCTGATGTCCATGAGCTGCTCAAAGAGAATCTGGGGGAACACGGGTATCAGGTCGTCGGTGCTTGCACCGGGGATGAAGGCCTGAAGTTGGCGCGCGAGCTGCAGCCGTTTGCGATCACCTTGGACATCATGATGCCGGGAAAGGACGGCTGGCAGGTGCTGCACGAGCTCAAATCCAATCCGGCCACGCGCGATATTCCCGTCATCCTGCTCACGATCGTGGATAAGCATGCCCTCGGATACCAGCTCGGCGCGGTCGATTACCTGGTGAAACCGCTGGAGGAAGGTGCACTGGCCGGTGCGCTCCAACGAATACGTTCGGAGCGAAAATCCGGCGGACGGCTGCGAATGCTGGTTGTCGATGACGATCCCGATATCCCCGATCTCATCCGCCAGCTGCTGGACAACGCCTCCTGCCGGGTCAGCGCCGCGTCGGATGGCGAATTTGCCCTGCAGGCGATCGAAAACGAGACCCCGGATGTGATCCTGCTGGATCTGATGATGCCGCGCATGGATGGGTTTGCTTTCCTGGAAGCGCTTCAAGAGACAGGTCGCAGGATTCCGGTGATCGTGCTGACGGCGAAGACCCTCTCGACCTCCGAGCGCGAGCTGCTCGAAGGTCGAGTCGAGCGGATCATTAAGAAGAATGGCCTCGAGCAAGCCCGCCTGCTGGAAGAGCTGCAGCGCACCATGGATGGCTTACGCCGGCGCACCGCCCCACAGGAGAAGCTTCCATGAAGAAAATCCTGATCGTCGAGGATGCCGAGCTGAATCTCGAACTACTGGTCCAGTTGCTGGAAGACGACTACTCGCTGGTCAGCGCTGGCGATGGGAAAACCGGCGTGCAGCTGGCGGCTTCGGAACGGCCGGACCTGATCCTGATGGATATATCGCTTCCGGTCATGAACGGCTGGTCCGCCACAGAAGCGATCAAGGCGAATCCCGATCTGGCGGATATTCCGGTTATCGGGCTCTCGGCACACGCCCTGGATGAAGAGCGGCTGAAAGCATTTGAAGCGGGCTGCGATGCGTACCTGACCAAGCCGGTGGACGAGATAGCGCTGCTGGAGACGATCGAGGGATTCTTGAACCAGGGTGAACGGGCATGACGGGAAAGAGAATGCAATCGGCTGCCAACCTGCGCCGGAGCGCGGATCGCCCGCCCAGGGTTTTATTGGTGGATGACGAACCGTTCAACCTTGACCTGCTCGAGCAGGAACTCACCGAAGAGGATCTGGAGGTCGTAACAGCCACGGATGGCACGCAGGCGCTGCAAATCATCGCTGCCTCCCCGCCGGATATGATCTTCCTCGACCTGATGATGCCCGGTGTGGACGGGTTCAGTGTGCTCGAGCAGCTTCAGGCCGATGATGCATGGCGCGCCATCCCGGTCGTGATCGTGTCGGCCGCCAGCGACCTGGCAAACGTCGTGCGCGGCATCAAGATGGGCGCGGTCGACTTTCTGCCCAAGCCCTTCGAGCCCGCCATCCTGCAGGCACGCCTTGCGGCCGGCCTGGAGAAGAAGCGGCTGCGTGATCTGGAGCTGCAGTACTTTCAATCCCTGGAACGTGAGCTAGAAATCGGGCGCGAGATTCAAGCCGGGTTCCTGCCGACCTCACTTCCTCAGCCGCAGGGGTGGCTGGTGCAGGCTCACTTTCAGGCTGCGCATGAAGTCGCGGGCGATTTTTATGATGCCTTCGAAGTTGCACCGGGAAAACTCGGGCTGCTCCTGGGAGATGTGACCGATAAGGGAGTCGGCTCGGCGTTATATATGGCCCTCTACCGCAGCCTGCTGCGCGTGACGTTGTTGTCCGATACCTTCCCGGAGGATCTGGACGCACCTTCCTGCACCGAACCCGAGGGATGTTTGCTGCACGGCGTCCGTCTGGTCAACCGCTACATCTCACGCTTTCATGAGAACGGCATGTTTGCCACGCTGTTCTTTGGAATTCTCGATACGGACAGCGGGTCGCTGTGTTATGTCAATGCCGGACACGATCCGGCTTATGTCATCCACGGAGATGAAATCCGCACCACGATCCAACCGACCGGGCCGATGGTGGGCGCGATTCCAGAGGCCGAGTACGAGGTGCGCAATCTTGGCCTCGCGCCTGGAGAGTGCCTGGTGCTCTACTCGGATGGCGTCCCCGATGCCCAGGATGCCGGGGGCGCGATGTTCGGGGCGGAGCGATTCCGGGCGCTGCTGACAGAACCCGGCCTTTCCCCGCAGGCTCGGTTTGCGGCTCTGCTCGAGGCGCTGGACCGTCACCTGGAGGGCGCGGCGCAGTATGATGACATCACGCTGCTGATGGTGAGCAGGGATGAGTAAGTGTCATAGCGAGCCCCGCAGGGGCGTGGCAATCGTTCGTGGGTGAAGGTGTAGCTCTCGAGTAGGCTATTCAGCGGAACGATTGCTTCGTCGCCGGTCGGCTCCTCGCAATGCCACCCGACGGCCCCTTGGAAAATGTGCAGGCATTGAATCGAAACCATTGTATGATTCGAATGCCAACAATACCCTTCACGATCCATTTTTTCCTGCATTCCATCGAGTGATCGTTTGCTCGGACCTGTCTGGCTTTATCGGAGGTGGGTTCCATGCAGCGGATCTTCTCAGCACTCCGTCGTTCAGCACACTTCATCGTTCTCGCAAGCGCCGCGCTGCTGTTCGGCTGTACCGTGGATTCTGCGCTGCCGGAGATGACGGCCACTTCAATTCCATCTCCTTCTCGAATCCCGGCGACTCGCAGGCCAGAGAATACGGCCACCCGGACGCCCGGGCCGACTGCGACCCTTGAACCTGCGTCAACGTCGGAGCCAGGCACCGAATGGGATTATGAGGCCTGGCTTGCTTCCCGGCCCCGGAACATGGAAGCCTATGGCCTGCATTATGATCCGGAAGCCAAACCAATCCTGCCGCCGCATTCCTCGGTCGGGATGCCCATCTGGCAGTACGGGATGCCGTTGCAGTTGATCGAGGGAGAGCCAACCTTCACCGCCAGACCGACCCCGGAAAACGTCTTTTCACCCTACGCAAATCTGGTGCTCTTTGGATGCACGGAAGGAAACCATCTTGATCTTTACTGCCGTATCGACAGTGCCTTGCTGGAACTCGATTGCGAATCCCTGTACAGGCTCAAAGGCGTCTATGCCGACATCGGCCCGGTCCAGGGGCTGATCGGGCGCTGCACTTATCCACCCCCTGATGAAGATGAACCCCGGGAGGATTACTTCTACCGGACGGGCTGCGCCTTCCGCAGCGATGTGGGATACCTGTTCTACCTCGACCGCGAGCTGCGCCTGGTAAAGACCCAGGCTGAGCTGAAGGAGCTCTTCGTGCCAATCGAAACGGTGGACGAGGCTATTAACTACGCCCAGTTGATGACAGGCCTGGTGGCGGAATATCAGCTTCAGCCCGCCCCAGAGCTGCTTTACTTCAATGATCCGATCGATGCCACGCGAGTAAACCTGACGCCCGAAGGTTATCGGGTGTACCTGTTTCACTACATGACCTGTCTATGCGAGCCCTGGATCAACTCGGAAGTCGAACTGCTTGTCACCCGGGAAGGGGATATCGAGTGGCTCGGCGCCCAGCCGTGGTCGATGACGATTGGATTCAGCTGTGCGGATTGATCGCGGGCTGCCTGATGGAGGGGCGGGGGCCGTGATGGTTTCAACCCCGCCTGCCGTCTTTCCCTGGATTGCCGCACTCTAAATTGGGATGTTAAGTCTCCCCCGAGGGGCCAGCCTGCGGCGGATCTGCCTGACGGTGCCCTGAATCACAGGCGTTCATTCTGGCCGTAAACATCCATCCAGCCGGCTGCCTGCGTCTCCATCCCTCCATAGATCAGATCTATCGCTAGCGATAAAAAAGCCTGATACGAGCCCGGACGTTCTGCACTGACGGCAGCCGGAGCCGTCGGTTATTACTTAAGCGGTTTCGTAATTAAGCCGAGGGTTGAGTAGGGTAGGCTCGAATGGAACGTACGGAAGATATGGCTGTCCGATGTGCGAATTTCTACGCTCTGCTGGCGAACCCGCGTCGGCTGATGATCCTTTGGGCTCTGGAGCAGGGTGAGATGTGCGTCGGCGATCTGGCCGAATCGATCGGGGCCTCGCTTCCCTGCACATCACAGCATCTGCGCATGATGCGTGAAACCGGGCTGCTGGAATCCCGCCGGGATGGTCAAACGATCTATTACGGTATGCCGGACACGGTGGACACCCGCGCGCTGCATCGAAGTTGTGAAGCCTGCGCGGAGGCGTTGTGGAAAACAAGGCCTGAAAACGAAAGGCAAATCGAAAGGAGATAGGAGACTAACCATGACAGAAGAACTGATGAATCTCACGGCAAGCAAGGTTGTTGACGCTCGGGCGATGGCCTGCCCGGGACCGCTGCTGGAGGCGAAGAAGAGCATCGGCGATGTGAAGGTCGGCGAAGTGCTCGAAATCTGGTCCGGCGACGTGAACACGAAGAACGACATGCCGCGCTGGTGCCAGAAGGTTGGACATGAGTACCTGGGCGACGTACAGGGCGAGGGCTACGATCGGCTCTTCATCCGCCGCATGAAATAACCGTCACCCGGGAATACCAGCGTCCTGGTTTCACCAGGAAGGTGGGGCGTACGCATGTCGATGCAACCGAGCAACCACAATACGAAGATACTGATTCTGGCAACGCTCTCAGGCGGGTATGCCGGCGCGGATTCGGTCGGGCAGCTGCACGTTGATTACGCCCCAAATACCTACATCCTGCCGGTTATGTGTCCTTCGATGTTCCCGGAGGAGTTTTATCTTCGGGCTTTTGAGAAGGGCATGGATGCGATCATCGTCATGTACAGCGGCACCGATAGCCCCTACAAGGGCGGCCCGGACCGTACAGCGAAGTTGATCAACGAGACCTACGAGCGCATGAAGGCAAGCGGGATTGATACACGCCGGCTGCGGTTGACGGCGATCTGCACCGTCTGCACCAAACCTTTCTTGAAGGAGGTGCAGCAGATGAACACCCTGCTGGAAGAGATCGGCCCGGTCAAGCGCGAGCTATCCCGGAAACCCGAAGAATCGATTGTGCCCTGAGCGGCGTGTTTGTCCGCTCGGCTAGAAGATGAAGGAGTGACGCCCTTGGTATTAGATACGTATGACGCGCTGGTCGTTGGCGGCGGGATCTCCGGCATGCAGTCTGCGCTGGATCTGGCAAACCAGGGCTACCGGGTGGCTCTGGTGGAGCGCTCCGAAAGCATCGGCGGCAAGATGATCCAGCTGAGCAAGGTCTTTCCCACGCTGGACTGCTGCAGCTGCATTACCACGCCGAAGATGTCAGCCGTTGCCCACCATCAGGGCATTCAGCTCTTCACATACAGCGAGGTGCAGCAGATCGACGAGAATTCGGATGGATTTCACGTGGATATCCTGAAGAAGCCGCGCTACGTGCGCGACGACCTGTGCACCGGATGTCGGCAGTGCGAGTATGCCTGCCCGATCTACCTGCCCAATCCCTACGATCTGGAAATGAGCGCCACCAAGGCGGTGCGGGTCCCGTTCTCCACCGCCGTGCCGCAGACCGCGGTGCTCGATATCGAGAACTGCCTGCTGTGCGGCAAGTGCGAGAAAGCCTGCCCGGTCGAGGCGATCGACCTCACCCAAACGCCCGAGATCAAGCACCTGCGGGCGACGACGATCGTACTGGCCACTGGATTCGAGACCACTCCGCGCGATGCGAAGGCCGAATACGGTGCTGGGCGGCTGCCGAACGTGATCGACGGCTTGATGATGGAACGCCTGCTGGCGCCGACCGGACCTTATGGCCGTGTACTCAGGCCAGGTGATGGAAAGGAACCCGAATCGATCGCTTACGTCCAGTGCGCCGGGTCGCGGGATGAAACGCTGGGGGTCGAGTACTGCTCGCGGGTCTGCTGCATGTACGCTATCAAGCAGGCCATGCTGATCTCAGGATCGCTTCCCCTGGCGGATATCACCATCTATTACATGGACATCCGCACCTTCGGAAAGGGGTACGAGCAGTTCTACCAGAATGCCCGCTCGATGGGGGTGGAATTTGTAAAAGCCAAGGTTGCCTCCATCACCCAGGATGAGAACCAGAATCCGGTGCTGCGGCTGGAAGCGATGGATGGCAAGCCCGAGGTCGTTGAACGCACCCATGACCTGGTTGTGCTCTCCGTGGGCATGCTGCCGCAGTACGATCCGCAGGCGCTCTACGAGGTCTCACCGGCGGCGAGTGATGGGTTTGTCGAGCAGCCCTCACCCAATCTTGCGCCGAGCCTGACCGACCGGCAGGGTATCTTCGTTGCCGGGACGGCCGCCGGACCGATGGACATTGTGGACAGCATCGTCATGGCCGGTGCGGCTGCCGCGAGCGCGGCTGGCTACATCGAGGAACGCCTGATGAGCATGAATGGAAAGGTGCCTGCGAATCCCCAGATGGAGGTCTCCCATGCCTGATGACACTCCCGCTCGAGAACCCATCGCCGGGCAGCCGGCGGAAAATAATGAGCCGCGTATCGGCGTGTACACCTGCTACTGCGGCGGCAACATCAGTGATGCGGTTGACTGTGAACTGGTGGCCCGAACGCTGGCCAAACTTCCGAATGTTGTGGTTTCACGCACCAACATGTCGATGTGTTCCGATTCGGGGCAGTCGATCATCGAGCAGGATATCCAACAGGAGGGTGTCAATCGCGTCGTGATCGGCGCCTGTGCGCCATCCCTGCACGAAGCCACCTTTCGACATACCGTCGAACGGGCTGGCCTCAACCGCTACTACTACCACCACGTCGGTCTGCGCGAGCAGGACAGCTGGGTTCACGGACACGATCGAATTTCAGCCACCGAGAAAGCAATCCGCCTGATGGCGGCCGGCATTGCAAAAGCCCGCCTGCTGGAGCCGCTGGAAGCGATCCGGCTGCCGGCGGAAAAGCATGCCCTTGTGATCGGCGGCGGCGTCGCTGGGTTGAAATCGGCGCTTTCGATCGCACGGCGTGGCATGCACGTGACCCTGATCGAAAAAACGCCTTTCCTGGGCGGGCGCATGGCCCAGCTGGAGCGGATTTTCCCCTCCGGCGATGATGCCCGCGCTGTGCTGGGCAAACTCATCCAGCAGGTCGTTAATCACCCCCGAATCACGGTCCATGTCGGCACGCAGCTAACCGGGGTTTCGGGCTATGTCGGCGACTTCAAGATTCAGCTGACCAAGCAGTCGCGCGGGGTGATCCCCGAGCTGGCCGATGAATTAATGGAATGCTGCTCGCGCTACGTACCGGATGAGTTCAATTATGGCCTCACCCAGCGAAAGCTCATCTACCGTCCCTATGAAGGCTGTTATCCGCCCCTGCCAGCTGTGGATTGGGAGCACTACGATGGCAGCCCGATCCCGTGTGGAAGCGAGCAGTTCGTCCTCAAAAACAACCCCGAGATAGTAGAGCTTTCCGTGGGGGCAGTCGTCGTGGCTACCGGTTTCAACCCCTACGAGCCCGCTGAGGGCGAATACGGCTATGGTGTGCTTCCGGAAGTGATCACGCTCCCCCAGCTGATCCGGAAACTGGCCCTGCTGGAGCCCGGTGAAAGTCTTGCGATCAATGGCCATCCGGTTCGTGACATCGTCATGCTGCACTGCGTCGGCAGCCGGCAGATCGAGGGCATCCATGCCCCCCAGCCGGACGGCCAGGTAAACGATTACTGCTCGCGCGTCTGTTGCACCGCCACGATGTTTGAGAGCCTTGAGTTGAAAGCGCGCTTCCCGGATATTCACCTGTTCGATATACATGAGGATATCCGCACCTACGGCCGTGGGCACGAGGAGTTCTACCGCCAGACGCTGGAAGATGGCACGGTCATGCTGCGCTACAAGGGAGAGAACCCACCGGTTGTCGAAGCCCTGCCCGCGGATGACACGCATCCTCTTCTCGTACGCCTCAGCGATGTTTTGACCTGGAGCGAAGAAGTCGAGGTCCCGGCGGATATGGTTGTGCTGGCGGTCGGGATGATGCCCCGGCCGGTGACGGACCTGGTGGAGATGCTCAAGATCTCGCCCGGAAAAGACAGGTTTCTGCTCGAAGTTCACCCCAAGCTGCGGCCGGTGGAAACCGCGGTGACCGGTGTTGTCCTGGCCGGTACCGCCCAGGGGCCGATGACGATCCAGGAGAGCGCGGCGGCCGCAGAAGCGGCGGCGGCCAAGGTGGCCTGCCTGCTCAGCCAGGGGCGCGTCGAGCTCGAGCCCTTTGTGGCACGAGTCAATCTCGATCTGTGCGAGGGCAGCGGGGCGTGCGTCGAAGTTTGCTCCTATGAGAATGCGATCGCGCTTGAGACCGTTCGCCAGAACGGGGGCGAGAAGCGGCATGCGGTTGTCAGTCCGGCGAATTGTTCGGGCTGCGGCAACTGCGTCAGCGCCTGCCCCCACGGGGCGATCGATATTCAGGGATGGACCTTGAAGCAGTATGATGCCATGGTCGACGCGCTGGGACTTGACTTGCTGGATGTGCTGGAGGTGCAGAAATGACGGATGCTGCCACAGCCCGTAAGCGTTCCGAGATGCTGAAGGAGCTTCGTCAGCAGCACCAGGTGACGGTGGAAAGAACACAGGCCCTGCTGCGCGATCAGAAGAAGATCCATCAGGCGATCTGCAAGGCGTTGGAGGAAGAAGAGCGGACGGCACCGCAAATCGCCGAACTGCTCGAGCTTTCCCCCACCGAGGCGCTCTGGCACCTGACAGCGTTGAAACGCTACAACATCATCGCCGAATCCGAGATGAACGGAGAGTATTTCCTCTACAAATTGGCAGATCAGGAGGCCGGATGAATATTCGTGTCGATCCGGGATTTGTTTCAGAACTCAAGCAGTACGGAGCGGTAGGGATTTCAAAATGCTTCAACTGCGGCAACTGCACGGCGATCTGTCCATTGACCGACGACGAGCACGCATTTCCTCGCGACATCATCCGCCTGGCACAGTTAGGACAGCGTGAGCGGATCGAGCGCAGTCTCGACCCGTGGTTGTGCTACTACTGTGGCGATTGTTCGGACACCTGTCCCAAGGGCGCCGAACCGGCCGAAACGATGATGGCTTCGCGCCGCTGGCTGACAGCCCAATATGATTGGACCGGGCTGGCGCGCAGGTTCTACACCTCGCAGTCCTGGGAGATCGGTTCCATGATCGTCGTCGGCTTGCTGGTCGTGCTGGCGTTCGTGCTCTTCCACGGCCCGCTGGAGACAAACCAGGTTTCGTTGAACACCTTCGCGCCGGTTTCCACGATCCATCTCGCTGATTGGATCATGGCGGGCGGCCTGCTCTTCTTCGTGGGCACCAATGTCCTTCGCATGTATCACTCCATTCTGGGGAAGGAGGAACGGCGCATTCCACTCCGGCTCTACCTGAGCGAGGCCTGGAGCATCGTCTATCAGTTTGTCACCCAGGTGCGTTGGTCGCAGTGTGCCGAGGATGAGGAAGACGAAAACATGCGGGGCAAGAAACGCTTCGCCTGGGTGAGCCACCTGCTGCTGGTCAGCGGGTACGTAATCATGCTCATCTTGGTCGTGCTCTTCCTGCCGTGGTTCCAAACCGACAACATCTACCCCTTCTATCACCCCCAGCGCTGGTTGGGTTACTACGCAACGGCTGTGTTACTTTTCGGCGCGGGCAAGGCACTCTGGGGCCGGATGAAGAAGGACTTGCAGCTTCACCGCTTCTCGCACGCCAGCGATTGGATCTTCCCGATCCTGCTGCTGGTGGTCACGCTGACCGGGATTGTCCAGCATACCCTGCGCTATCTGGGGTATCCGCTGGCGACCTACTACACCTATGTTGTGCATCTGGCCTTTGCAGCCCCGATGCTGATCCTGGAGGTGCCCTTCGGCAAATGGTCCCATCTTTACTATCGGCCGCTGGCGATCTACTTTGACCGCATCAAGATCAAGGCGGCTCAAGTCCAGGAATCGATGCAGACCGCGGCAGCTGCCGCAGCCTAGCCGATCCATGTAAAACCATCCGATCCAACACGTAGGAGGCAATTCATGACTGACAAAATGGCCGTCGTTTGCAACGGGGATACCCCGGCGAACATCATGCCCACGCTGATCTTCGGCGCGTCAGGGGTCACATTGGGCAATGAAGTACACATCTTCATCTGTCCTGCCGGCGCACGATGGATGCTGAAGGGCGAGTTGGAAAACCTGGGTACGCCCAAGGGTCTCCCCAATCCAGTGCAGCTGTTCAACGACATCCTCGATCAAGGTGGGGAGATCGTATTGTGCGAGCTGGCCCTGGAGAATAAGGGCATTGACCCCAAGGATCTGCGCGACGAGCGCATTCTGATCAAGAAAGCGCCACCGTACCTCATGGATATTGATGGAGCTGGCTTGACCTTCACATTTTAGGCAACCAGGCTCCCGGCGCTGCAGCCGGCTGAGTTTGAAATGGAAACAGGGCTCCCACTGCAGGGAGCCCTGTTGGATTCTCTCTGGATATTTAGCGATCGATGCGAGTGGACTGCGGCAGGTGGATGAGATCGGCGTTCGATTCGTCGTGGATGTAACTCCAGAATGCATCCTGCGGCCGGGTGGGGGTCTCGTAACGCTTCCGGATCATGAAAATTGTGCGTTGGAGTTCCAGGCCCTCGACATGGACTTCGACCACATTGCCGCGCTCGAGTGGGCAAGCGGAAGCGAGAGTCGAGACGAAGGATACGCCGTATCCGGCCCCTACGGTTCTGACAATCGCCTCGGCGTTCCCGAGCTCGAGGAACACATTCAAGTCTTCGAGGCTGATGTCATGCTTGGCCAATTCAGAAAGCATCACGCGGCGCGTACCGGAGGTCGCTTCGCGCATGATGATCTTCTCATTCAGCAGGTCGGTTGGCTCGATTCGGCGCAAAACAGCCCAGGGATGGCTGGCCGGCACGATCAACGTGATGACATCTTCGAAAAATACCTGGTATTCGATCTGCTCCTGCTGGGTCTCGTAGCTGACCACGCCCAGGTTGGCATCATCGGCCAGCAGCTGCGGTGCGACATGATCGGGCGTGCAGGCAAGAATGCTGACGTGCACTCCGGGATGGCGGCGCGAGAAGCGTGATGCCAGCTGTGGAAGGATGTACTTACCGGCGGTCGTGCTGCAGGCAATGCGCAGATGGCCGGCGATGCCATGCTGGAGCGAGGCGGCCATTTCCTGCATCTCGATTGAATCCTGGATCAGCTTACGCGCCCAGGGCAGGAGCGATCGTCCGGCCTCGGTGATCTGCAATCGGGAGCCGCCCCGGTTGAAGAGCTCGACTCCCAGGTCGGTTTCCAGCGACTTGATGTGATGGCTGATCGTGGGCTGCGTGAGATGCAGCTGCTTCGCAGCCTCGGAGAAGTTCAGCTGCTCGGCCGCGAGAACGAAGGAGCGGAGTCTCTGGATATCCATCTTTTCGTTTTCCGATCGTAGGGTGGCCACATGCGGGAGCTGTCGTGTAATCTGGATGCCGCTGGAGGCCGGGCGATCCTATTGTGAAAATTATAGCAAAAGGGAGCGTTTTGCTGATGTGTGCTCTGGTATGCTGAAAGCCCGAATTTCATCGTTAACAGTATCCTATGGACTGCCTGTCGTTTCGGAGCGGTGGCGTGATTTCCATAGGCACACTGCGGCCTACTGGAGGCGGGTGCCGACTCGACCCGCCATCGTCTTTCGCTGAATCCGGGGGAGCCGTTTTCGCCCGAAAAGACGCCGTGGAAGCCGCAGGCTTGAAGCTGGGCTATACTTTGGTTATGTCAATGGAAGCGATGATCAACCGCTATCACGGTACTTTGCTCGGATTGGCTGTCGGCGATGCGCTCGGCGCGTCCGTCGAGTTCATGGAGCCCGGCAGCTTCGCGCCTGTGACCGATATGCGGGGCGGGGGACACCACCGCCTCGACGCCGGGCAGTGGACCGATGACACCTCGATGGCGCTCTGCCTGGCAGCCAGTCTGGTCGAAAAAGGGGGATTTGACCCGCACGATCAGATGCAGCGCTACTTCCGCTGGCTGCGTGAAGGCTACATGAGTTCGACCGGGGCCTGCTTTGATATCGGCAGCACTGTTCGCACGTCGATGGCCCTCTACGAACAAACCGGCGACCCGTTCAGCGGCCTGACGCATTCGCACAGCGCCGGCAACGGATCCCTGATGCGGTTGGCTCCGATCCCGCTGTTCTACCGGGCGGACCCTGAGATGGCCATTCACTACGCTCGCGAAAGTTCACGCACCACCCACGGGGCGCGTGCGGCGGTCGATGCCTGCCGGTATTTCGCCGGATTGATGCTTGGGGCACTGGCGGGTGTGTCCAAGGAGGAACTGCTCGCGCGGGAGTATTCGCCCGTTCCCGATCTGTGGGAGCGTGAGCCGCTTGTTCCGGAAATCGTCGAGGTTGCCCGCGGCTCGTTCATGGAGAAAGATCCACCCGAAATCAGCGGCAGTGGCTACGTGGTGCGCAGCCTGGAAGCGGCGTTGTGGGCGTTCTATCATTCGGACGATTTCGCATCCGGAGCACTGCTGGCGGTTAATCTCGGGGACGATGCGGACACCACAGGCGCGGTGTACGGCCAGCTGGGCGGTGCATTCTATGGTGAGATGGGCATTCCGAAAGCCTGGCTTGAGACGCTCGCATTCCGGGGGTTGATCACCGAACTCGCCGATCAGCTTTTCGCCGCTGGAGGGGATGAAGCGGCATGACGGCAACCACCGATCCAGCGGATAACCCGCTGGATCGCTCCGTTTCGCTCGCGAAAGCGAATGGGATCGTCATCCTTTTTTCGATCCCCCTCGCCGTGGTCATGTACTCGCTTTTCCTGATCGCAGCTCCCCATAACAAGCCCATTGCATGGCAACCTGGCGACCTTGTGCTTTATGCCGGATCGATCGTGGCGGGTATTCTCCTGCACGAGCTGCTGCATGCCCTCGGCTGGGTTCTCTTCGGCGGCCTCCCGCTGAGCCGGATCCACTTCGGGTTCAAACTGCGAACGCTTACCCCTTACGCCCACCTGAAGGGGCCGATCGCTGCCCGTCCATACCGGACCGGCATCCTGCTGCCGCTGCTGGTGCTCGGCCTGCCTCCCTACCTGATCGGTTTGCTGCTGGCGAATCAGCGGGTGATGGTTTTTGGCCTGTTCTTCACGCTCGCCGCGGGCGGCGATCTGCTCGTGCTGTGGCTGCTGCGCGGCGTCCCTGGCGATGCTCGGGTCGAGGACCATCCGACGCGGGCCGGCTGTTGGGTCTACCGCTCCTGAACAGCCTGTACGCTGCAGAACGATTAATCCGTTCTTAACGTGAATTTAACCCCAACCGGTGATACTATTCTCATCTGTTCCCCCCAATCCTAAACCTGTCCATCACTGGCAACGGGATCGGTATCATCCCGTGGTTTTCACTGCCCGGTATGGTCTATGAGGTGCGGCATGTTGAATAAAACGTACGTCAAATCACGAAAAATCTGGAAGGTCAAGTTTGAGCTTCCGAAGGAGGAGTGGCCGGTCGGTGTGAACATGCGCAGCGTGCATGTCGCGGGAGATTTCAACGCCTGGTCGAAGACCAAGGCTGAGATGAAGCTGCGCAAGAATGTGTACAGCTTGATCATGGAACTGGAACCGGGTGAGTACCAGTTCCGCTACGTGGTCAACGGCACCGACTGGTACAACGACTGGCACGCCGACGCATATGTCCCGAACAATACGGGGAGCGACAACTGCGTGCTTCGGCTGCCACAGCAATCGTAGCCAGCCCCCTGAAAAAATGAACCGGTAGAGTCCTGAAGCCTGGCGGTTTGCTTATCCTGATCGGAGCAGCCGCCGGGCGGTTTTGATTCATGCCTCCCCGAGCGAAGCCGGGGCGCCTGGAGGCGTATCGGGTGAAGCAGCACCCCATGGCTTGAAGGTTTGCATATTCATGTCACGGGGATCCTGCGGCAGAAGATGACTCGGGAAAACAGGCCCTGGAACCCGAGCAGCCTTCAGGATGGAATCTCCATCGTAAACGTGCTTCCCGAGCCCGGCTGGCTCTCCACCATGATCGAGCCGCTGTGCGCTTCGGCCACGCTCTTTACGAGGGAGAGGCCCAGGCCGCTGCCGGTACCTTCGGAGCCGAGCCCGCGATAGAAACGGTCGAAGACATGCGGCAGATCCTGCGGGTCGATCCCGGCGCCGTTATCCTGTACACGGAATTGGATCGTATCTTCGGTGGACCTCGCACTGAGCTCAATGGCGCCGTCGCTCGGCGTGAATTTCACGGCGTTATCCACCAGGTTCGTTAACGCCAGCTCCAGCAAGCCCCGATCCCCTTCCAGCTTCAGGTTCTCCGGGTCGACATGGACGCTGAGTGATACTCCTTTTTCCACGACCCGCGCGCGGAAAGGCGCCGCAGCGGATTCCAGCAGGTCGGCTGCGAACACCTTCGTCCGCTGGGGTGCGTGCAGACCGGCATCCAGCCGAGAAAGATTCAGCAGGTTGTCCGTAATCCATTCCAGGCGTTCAACCTGATGCTCGCTTTCCCTCAGGAATTCCGAGCGGGTTGCGGCGCTGCGGCCGGCTTTTCCCTGCAGCAGTTCGAGGAAATTCCGCAGGGCTGTCACCGGTGTTCGCAGTTCGTGGGACGCATCGGTGATGAACTGGCGCAGGGTATCGCGCTCGGTTGAAAGGTCGTGGAAACTGGCTTGCAGGCGATCGGCCATGCGGTTGAATTGCTCACCCAGCTGGCCGATCTCGTCCTTACGGCCTTCGGGAACCCGCACGGAAAGCTCCCCGGCGCCCATCTTGGCAGCCGACTCGCTGAGCGCGATGATCGGCGCGCTCAGGCGGCGTCCGATGTAGAGCCCGAGCAGGCCGGAAATCAACAGTGCCGCCGCCGCCGCGATGAGAAACGGCTGCAGCATGGCCTGCAGCGCAGCCTGCGGGTAGCTCGGGCTTTCGAGGATCTGAACCTGTCCCAGCGGTCGCTGCGGGCTGCCGATCACGGCCTGCACGACCCGCTTTGAGCGTTGCTCGCCGCCTGCAGTCTGCGGGGGCCAGGTCAGCGGGTCGCCCGGGAGGAGCCAGACCCCCCACGGACCGCGCTCACGAGCATATTCGCGCGTCTGGATGTCGCTGCCGAGCGCGGTATGGGCAGCCTTGATGAATTCCTCCGGCAGCAGTACGCCTCGGCCGCTGTGCTCCAGGGCTGTCATCAAGAAGGCCCGCATTTCGGGAGGCAGGCTGTCGGCCTGAAGACGCAGTTTGGTGACATCCTCCGAAGGGATCCAGAACATGCGGTCAATCCGAAGGGGGGTGCCCGAGTCAGCCAGGACAGCGCCCTGGCTGGAGAGGATGCGCACGCGCGCATCGATCAGGTACCCGGTCGTGTTGACCAGGTCGTACAGGTCGTTCAGCTTGACCACCGGCGCCATCAAATCCTCGGCCTGGCGGGCGACGACGTCGGCATTCGATTGAAGCAGCGCTTCTTCCTGCGTGCGGAAGTGGTTCTGGATGAGGGAGAAAGCCAGCAGGCCCAGAGCGAGCACTGTGATCAACGTGAGGCTTAGGTAACTCAGGACCAGCCGCCAGCGGATCGAGCGCATCGATGGGCCTGCCTTTCTCCAGGAACCTGTAGACTCAGCTTATGTATTCGACGATGGCAGCGCGCTCTCAGGCTGCGGCTGCCGGAATTCCGGCATGTGCTGAAAGGGCGGCCAGGTCCCCTGGCCGAAATCGAAGTAAAAACCGGGTACTGTCACGCCCAGGTAGGCCTGCCCGGCCGTGTCCGGGTTTTCTCCCAGTGTTACATCGACCTCGGACTGCGTTTCGCCGGCCAGGTGGTAGAGCGTGAGCGAAACCCTGTCGCCCGGTTGATGAGCCTGAATCGCCTCCATGAAGGCCTGGCGGGTTGTCAGGTCCTCGCCGTCCAGCGCGAGAATCATATCACCGCTTACGAGGCCGGCCTTCTCGGCTGGTGAGCCCGCCGCCACCTGGGCTACGAGCAGACCACATGCGGCCTCCGAGTCTTCAGGTTGGATCCTGAAATCGCTGCAGCTTTCCAGGAACTTCAGGTGGCTTTTAAGTTTGTCATAGTTTTTCAGGATGTCTGGGAGCTGCCTTCCGGGATCCATCCTTCGATCGCGCGCAGCCGGGGGCAGCCAGCCCAACGGAGCAGCGGATACCGGCCGGTAGCGAATGCCCAGATAGGCTGTGCCGGATTCATCGGGGTTCTCACCCAGCGTGACCTTGACCTCCGTGTCCTCGCTGCTGCCCGAATGGCGGACGGTGAGCCGGATCTCGTCGCCCGGTTTGTGCGCGGCGATCAGGTCGGCGATGTTCGTCGCTGCATCCAGTGTGGTATCGTCGATCTGGAGCAGGGTGTCGCCCGGAACGATCCCGGCATCCTCAGCCGGTCCATCGGCTACGACTTCCAGCACTGTGATGCCTTTGGCTTGCCCTATCGCAACCGGGTTGATAGCAAGCGATCGAACTTCGCGTGCAGGCCTCAGTTCATGGTAGACCAGCGCCCCAACGAAGCCGCCGACAACGAAGATCAGGATCGCGCCAACCGCGATGCCGATCCACAGGATCCAGCGTGGTTTATTTTCCATTTTTCGTGCCCTCCAGAAGATTGGTTTCGGTGGTGCTGTTGTCCATCCTATCGCTGGAAGGTTCAGAATCGGTTGCCGCTGGATTAAGGAATCGCAACATCAGGGTGAGAATGTATATCCCATGCCCCGTACGGTTAGGATCCAGCGTGGGTGTGCCGGATCGTTTTCAATTTTCTGGCGTAGATGCCGGATGTGGACATCCACCGTGCGCTCGTTTTCGATTTCGCTGATATAGCCCCAGATGTGCTCGATGATCTCAGAGCGGGAAAAGGGACGCTCTGGATGGGTGGCCAGCAGGCGCAGGATGCGGAACTCGGTCGGGGTGAGTGGAATGGGCTGTTCCCCCCGCCTGACGGTCAGCCGGTCGAGATCGATTTCGAGACCGTCGAACGTCAGATGGGAATCGCCCTGTCCGCTCGACAGCTCACCGTAAGCCCGCCGGAGGTGGGCGCGTATGCGCGAGATGACTTCCCGCAGGCTGTACGGCTTTACGATATAGTCATCGGCACCGAGCTCGAGGCCCAGGATTCGATCCACTTCGGCGTCCCGAGCGGTAAGCATCAGGATCGGCACTTTCGAACCGGCTGCCCGCAGCTGCTTGCACACGTCAAAACCGCTGATATCCGGCAGTCGAATGTCGAGCAGCACCAGATCGGGATGTTCGTCCCGTACGGCCTGCAGGGCCTGCTGGCCGCGCGTGACCCACCGGGCCTGAAAACCCTCGCTCTCGAGAGCGTAGATCAGACCACGCGCCACAGCCGGCTCATCCTCAACGACCAGGATGCATGGGTGCTCCATCAGCAATCCCGTTCACTTTTCGGGTTGCTCAGAGTCTAGCACAGGAGCTCATGCGCGATCATGGCAGATCCAGACCGATGGCTCAAGCCCTTCTGCAAGGCAGCCTGGCGCCGGGGCGGTCAACGTTGACGCCTGCCATTGGGGAAGGCTCGCGGCCGGATTCGATCCAATCATCTCGGCAGGGCCGGCGTTCTTTTCCTCCAGCCGGAATCCACCAGATGGACCGAATGCCATGCCTTCAATCCAAACCCAATCGACCCGGCACGGCATAAGGTCCCGGTACGAGATGGCCGGTGACCCTGCCGGCCATACAGGGCGCATATCCCTTGCAGGGCTGATGTCTGAAGCCTTCGATCCCGGGAGCCTGAATTTCCGCGTATAATAGCCCCGGTTCCCCGCTGGCTCGCCGCTTCAGGTCCTGCCGGCTGAGGCAAACATCATGATCGATCAGGTACAGCAGGCTGGCAGCCCTCACGGCAACGTGCGCTTCAACACGGTTGTCAACATCTTCGACGGCGTCTTTTTCGGCGCCGCCCTCGGCTTTGCCTCCTTCATCACCATCATCCCGCTTTTCGTCAGCCAACTCACCGATTCGGCGATCTTGATCGGGTTGGTCCCGGCTATTCATGTCGTCGGCTGGCAGCTGCCGCAGCTCCTGACCAGCAGCCGCATACAGCGCCTGCCGCGCTACAAGCCGATGGTGCTGGCGATGACAGTCAATGAACGCCTGCCCTTTCTGGGCCTGGCGCTGCTCGCCTGGCTGCTGCCGGGAATGGCTCGCTCTACGGCCCTGACCATCACCTTCCTGCTGCTGATCTGGCAGGGCCTCGGCGGCGGTCTGACAGCCACGGTGTGGCAGCTGATGATCGGCAAGATCATCCCTGTTTCCTGGCGGGGCGGTTTCTTTGGCGCCCAGTCTGCTGCGGCGAACCTGCTGGCCAGCATCACGGCCGTCGCGGCCGGCTGGACGCTGGAGCATTTCAACTCCCCGCTGGATTTCACGCTCTGCTTTTTGCTGGCCGGGGTCAGCATGGCGGTCTCGTTCGGGTTCCTGGCCTCCACGCGCGAGGTCGATCACGTCCCCTCCCGCACGAGCTCAAGCTCCAGCGAACTCTGGAAGGATGTCCGGAGAATTCTGGCGAGTGATGCTCCCTTCCGCCGTTTTGTCCTGATTCGGGCGATTTTCCAGCTGGGCATGGTGGCTTTCTCGTTTTACGCGGTGTACGCCGTGAAAGAGTTGGGCGCCAGCGCCGGGCTTGCTGGCTGGCTGACCGGGGTGCTGATTTTCGCCGATACGCTTGCCAACCCGCTCTTCGGAGCGATCGGAGACCGCAAAGGGCACCGGCTGGTGATCCTGATCGGCGCGATCATCGCCCTGTTGAGCTCCGCCCTCGCCGGCTGGCTGACGACGATTCCAGCCTGGTTCCTGATCTTTGCGCTGGCGGGCGCGGCGACGGTCGTGGGCTGGACAACGGCCATGGTGCTGAGCCTCGAATTCGGAACGCCGGCCGACCAGGCTACGTATGTCGGTCTATCCAATACGCTGATCGCACCGGCAACCCTGGCAGCCCCGTTTCTTGCGGGTTGGTGTATCGAGACCCTGGGCTACGTGGCCATGTTCCGATCGGCTGCTTTGATCTTCCTGGTCGCGGCCCTGCTGAGCTATCGAATGGTCAGGCATCACGCGCAGGCCCTGCATTCACCGCAGCTGGATTGATCCCTCTGCCATCAAAGCGTACACCCATCCTGCAGTACCCACGCGGTGGGGATTTGCACCTCGAGGAGCATGACCAGCCATTCATGCGTGTCGCGTTGGTGCGGTCTGATTCTCCCTTCTCTTTCCGGCAGAAAACAAATGTATGATTAGGTGATCGTTTTGATGATCACGGGGACCGAGGTGTGGATCCCTTGAGATGACGATCGAACTCGCCTGGAGGCACTATGACGAGAAGGAATTTCTGGGTATGGTTCTTGCTGCCAGCTATCATCGCGGCCGCCTGCAGCCCTCAGGCTCAGGCACGGACAGATACACCCATCCCATCCAAATCCACCGAGACACAGGAAGCCCTACGGAGCCCCGCTCCCGAAGCGGCCGCGACGAGGGCTGTTCCCGCCCCAATCGAATTGACCCGCCTCGAGCCCAAAGTTGGCGGCCCATTCGCCGAGACACCGGTTGAAAGTTGGGAGCCGGCGCCCTATTCCGGACCGGACTATCGCCTGCCGATCACGGTCGATCAGGTGACCAATCGTTTCGTTTTGAACGGGTTGACGGACGAGCAGCTGGATTTCTTGCTCCAGCATGGCTTCGTCGTCACGCACTCGCAGGAACCGCAGTTTCATTCCATCCGTGATGCGGTTTCGTGGTCGATGGGTCAGCCATACTACTTGAGCGTCGATGCCGCTTTCCATGCGCTTCATCTTGCATTCGACGACCTGCTCAAAGCGCTGGAGCGGGAGTGGCTACAGCCGCGTTTGATCGATCTGCAGACCGCGGTCCTGCGCGAGCTGATTTCATACCGGCCGGTATTTTCCGGGACGGGCATCGAGTCGGACCTGGAGGCCTCCATCGCTTACATGTCCGTCGCACTTGGACTGCTTGCACCGGAGCAGGCGATCGACCCGGAGGTCGCGCCGGTCGTGAAGGCACAGATCGACCAGATCCTGGCGGAGGGGGGGATGGAGAAGTCGATCCTCTTTCCGGATTTCGAGGACGACTACGGCGCCTATCGGCCGGTGGGGCACTATGCCGGGGATCCGCTGCTGGAAGCCTACTTCCGCGCTATGACGTGGTTTGGCCGGGTAAATTTCACCTTCACCGACCGGAGCTCCTCACGCCTCCCGCTGCTGGTCACGCTGGCGCTGAGGCGGGTGGCGCTGGGCGAGGGGATGGCGGCTGACGCATGGAGCGGCATCCACGAAATGCTGAGCTTTCTCATCGGCCCTTCCGATGATCCAGGCCCCGTCGAGCTGGCTGAGCTGATGGACAGTGTATACGGGGCATCACCGGATCCAGCGACGCTGGTGGATCC
>JBJYWH010000014.1:0-3264 GCA_046259355.1 Anaerolineales bacterium | reverse complement strand
ATTCATTCCGAATCGTCTGCCGTTCGAATGGGATCACGATTTGCTCAATCTCAAACTGCTCCAGGACGCGTGTGACGGTAATCAGGGTTCCTGGGGCCACAGTCGTGTAGGCTGGCGGCTCGACGCGATCGAGCGCGCCAATTTCCACACCGGCGGCATCGAGGACCTGTTGAACACTGGACCCGGAAGCGATATCGATCGTGCGGGTTCCACCGTCGATCTGGAGATCGACCTGAATGGAACCCGCGGTGGCCTGCGGTCGACCGCAGGCTCCCAGGAGCAGCACGATCCCGATCAACACAGCTGTGAGGCGGCGATGAGTGCGTCCTTTGCTGGCGATTCTGGCCACTGGTATAATCCCCGTCCGGATCTCTAGCGGAGCTCTCCGACGATGGCCATTTCACCGTCGGCGATGACCAGCGAGGTGATGCGGATGCCGGTCGCTAGCGTGCCGATGCTTCCGGTGAACGCTTCCGTGAGCAAGGCAGAGATCGTATCTCGCAGAGCTTCAGGTGCAGGAACCGGGCCGATTTTCGCCTCCGAAAGGTCAAAGCGGATTTCACCCTGGTCCGTGATCTGCGGTCGGATGGCGATGAGAATTCTGCCGCTGAAAATGCCCCGCTGCGCGATGCCAAAGATCTCGATTTCGCCCTGGCGCAGATAGACCTGGGGTTCGGTCAGGAGTGGATTCTCATCTCGGCGAAATCGCTCTGCGATGAATCCCGTCAGCTGGCTTTCGTTCAGGAGCACCCGAACGACTCCGTCGGATGCCGCACTCTGGATAGCCGACTGCCAGGTCTGGCGAACTTGCTCCCCTGAGCCGGGGTCAGCCGGAATCAGCGCCCCGGGTGGTTCAGGGCCACCGACATCGATCGTGCAGGCCAGTGTTGCGAGGAGCAGGCTGGCGAGGACGAGCTTGAAAGCAGCGGAACGATCATGAAGCGTGTCCTGGTTCAATAAATGATCCTTATCGGGCTGAAATCGGACAGGATTATAGCATGCCGGAATCCCAATCAGAACAAAATCCAGAACCCGTGAGCCTTGAAGCACGCGTGGAGGCGCTGCTTTTCGTTTCGCCCGCGCGCGTCGCGCTGAACCAGCTGGCACAGGTTCTCGATGTCACCCCGCGTGATATTGAACTCGCGCTCGAGAAGCTCGACCAGGGATATGCCGATAGCGGCATTCGGCTGCAGCGTTCGAACCGCAGCGTCCAGCTCACAACGGCACCTGAATTTGCGAATGATGTAGAGAAATTTCTCGGCCTGGAAGAGACAACGAGTCTGTCCAGGGCTGCACTGGAAGTGCTCGCGATCATCGCCTATCAGCAGCCTGTTACCCGACCGCAGATCGATTCGGTTCGCGGGGTGAATTCCGATAGCGTCCTGAGGACACTGCTTCGGCATGGTTTGATCGAGGAAGTTGGCCGGACCGAAGCTCCTGGTCGTCCAATTCTTTACGCAACAACGGAGGAATTTCTCGCGCATTTTGGTCTGGGCTCCATGTCCGATCTGCCGCCTCTAAATCTGGATGAGGGCGCAGCCTCGCGTGCCGCCGGGATAACTGGAGAGGAACAGGAAGACGAGGAATCCTGAGCATGCCGGATGTCAGGCTTCAGAAAATCCTCGCTCAAGCAGGCCTCGGATCTCGCCGGGCTTGTGAGGGGTACATTCTCGCAGGCAGGGTGAGTGTCAATGGTCAGCCTGCTCGGATTGGTATGAAGGTAGATCCGGTCTCGGATCAGGTTGCGTTTGATGGAGAGCCAATCAAAGCTCGTGAAGAATCGGTCTACATCCTGCTGAACAAACCTCCTGGTGTCCTTTCCTCGCTTCGATCGCAGGGGGGGCTGCCGACGATACGAGATCTGGTGCCGGTCGATGCGCGCATTTATCCCGTTGGCCGGCTGGACAAGAACAGCGAAGGACTGATCCTTCTCACCAATGATGGTGTCCTGGCGAACCGGCTTACACACCCCCGATTTGAACATGAGAAGGAATATCGACTGCTTCTGAACCGGAAGCCATCCGCCGAAGAATTGGAGCGCTGGAAGCAAGGCCTGACTCTCCCCGATGGTTATCACACCGGGCCGGCCAGGGTTTGGATCGCGAGCGCCGAAGGCAGAGGCGTGTGGGTGGGTGTGATCCTTAAAGAGGGCCATAAACGACAGCTTCGAGAATCGGCGCGCGTTTTGGGCCTTCGGGTTCAGCGTTTACAAAGGATTCGGATGGGCCCGCTCGAACTCGCAGACCTCAAGCCCGGCGCGTGGCGGCATCTCCTCCCGGGTGAGATCAAGGACCTGAAATCGGCTGCGCACACCCGATCGTCGTAGGCAAGCCTGGATCGAACGAATTACAATAGGGTGCATCCCACCTGCGTAAGGAAAGAGTATGACCTCCTTGTCCAGATCCGAAGAGACTTCCACTGCTCCTGCTGGATTTTCCCTTTCAAGCAGCTTGAAACTAACACCGGAGATCCTCTTTTACCTGCTCCTGATCCTGATGGTGCTCTTCACGCGATTCTACGATCTGGGTTCGCGCGTGATGAGTCACGATGAGAGCTTGCATACACAGTTCTCATGGTATCTGGAGCAAGGGCGAGGTTTTTCACACGACCCGCTCATGCATGGCCCCCTCCAGATGCACCTGGTGGCCTTCTCGTACTTCCTTTTTGGCGATTCCGATGCCAGCGCGCGGGCGCCGGCGGCCATTAGCGGTGTTCTCGCTGTTGTACTGGTACTGCTCTTCCGGAGGTGGCTTGGGCGTTGGGGAACTGCCGCGGCGGCAAGTCTCATGGCTTTTTCGCCCTACATGCTTTACTACAGCCGCTATGTCCGGAACGAATCCCTGATCGTCCCCATGGCCCTACTCATGTTCTATGCTGTCTTCCGCTACGTGGAGGATTCTCAGCCCAAATGGCTGTACCTGCTGGCAGCCGCGCTGGCGCTGCAATTTACCGCGAAAGAGACGGCTTTCATTTACACGGCCCAGCTGCTTGTTTTTCTCGGATTGCTGTTCGCGCTTCGTGTGCTCAGAATGCAGTGGCAACAGAACCATCACCGCTGGCTTTTTATTTCCGGATTGGGAATCGGGGGTTTGGGTGGTGTGCTTGCCATCGGATCGCTGTTCCGGGGTTGGGCCGCGTCGGGCGAAGCCGCTGCCGCAACGGTACCCGGAACGGGTGAGGCTCTGGCAAGCGGTGTACAGATGTCGCCCCTCGTTCCAATGGGTCTGCTCCTCGCCCTGGGGGGAGCGGCTTTGATGGTCGCAG
>JBJYWH010000013.1:0-3484 GCA_046259355.1 Anaerolineales bacterium | reverse complement strand
CATCCACTACGAGCTCAAGCAGAACGAGGAAGTCGCCGAGCTCCTCAAGCGAATTGAGTTCAGCCATTATCAGGCGCTCCTTTTGTTCTTGGGGTTCAACGCCGCGACGTCCAGAACGGTCGGCTGCTGAGCTTCATGCGGATGATTGGCGCCGGCGTAAACGCGCAGGTGGATGTCTATGATGAAGCCGGTGCCAGCCTGGCCAGCGAAAGGGTGTACCTGTCCCAGTCCGTCATCCGGCCGGGCGAGATGGGCCTGATTGTGCTCGAACTTCCGCAAGGTCTGCAGCCGGCCGTAGCGCAGGTATCGGACCTGGAAAGCGACCGGGTCGTCCCCGATCAGCCGGTGGACCTGGCGCTCGGAGCCGTACGCCAGGCGGCTGACCTGGATCTGGGGCAGGTGACATTGGTGACCGAATTGCAGAACGGCAGCGACCGGCCGGTCGTGATCGAAAGTGTGCTGGGTTTGCTGATGACCGGCGAGGGCGAGGTGCTGGCCCACCAGTTCGACTGGATTTATGCTCCACAGCTCCTGCCGGGCGAGTCGACTCCGGTCTCGATCAGCTGGTACAACGTATCACCTTCCTTGATTCAGGAGGTAGAACGGATCGAAATTCTCCCCGAGGCGCGCTTCACGGACGAACCGCGCGAGACAGCGCTTACGCTTTCCGCTTCGACCCATGTTTATTTCGATGTTGAGGGAAAGCCCCATCTGGTCGGGCTGCTGCGTAACGATGGCTCCCAGCCGGAACGCCCGGTGCTGCTCGGAAGCCTTTACGATGAGGCGGGTGGGCTGCTGGACTGCAACGCGGACTGGGGCATGCCGCCGGTGCTTCTGCCCGGGATGGCGACGGCATTCGATCTCTCCTACTGGCCGATGCTCGAACTGCAGCCCGACCTGGCGCCGCAGGTGGCAAGCTTCGACCTGCGTGTCGACGCATACAACAGCTATGCTCCCCAGGAGTACGAGATCCTTCGGGTGGAGAGCTTCGAAGCCAACTGGTCGCTCACAGGGGATACCGTCATCGTGGAGGGCACGGCGGATGTCCCCGCCGGGGTGTACGATGACGTGTTCGCGATCCTGCTGCTGACCGATCCCGCCAGCGGTGAAATCATCGCCGCCGGGCGCGGCTACCTGTACGAGGAAGGATCGGGATGGTCACTCCATGGCCAGCTGTCACCCGATCCGGCGTACGATCTTACGGGAGCCGAACTGCTGATGGACGTCTACGCTGACCGTCTGGTCGAATAATCGGTCCGCTGCTGGTAACGATCGATTGATGTGCCTACGCGCGTGCTGATCTCGGCTTCAACCGAGTCGGCCTCCTATTTCACGCGAGCGGGCCTGGGGTCGCGCTTTTCGACCGGCTGCTCCGGCTGCGCGGCCAGAGGGTTTCCTTCCTGAGCTGGCTTTCAGGCTCGAGCGATGCGTGCTATGCAAGCTCCACCCGCCGCAGCAGCTGGGCGTTGGCTGCGACGACGACCGTGCTGAGCGACATCAGCAGCGCGCCGACGGCCGGAGAAAGGACGATCCCGATCGGCGCCAGCACGCCCGCGGCGAGGGGCAGGGCGATGATGTTGTAGCCGGCAGCCCAGAACAGGTTCTGCACCATCTTGCGGTACGTCGCCCGGCTGAGCTCGAAGATCTTCACCACATCGAGCGGGTTGTTCTTCACCAGGATGATGCCGGCCGATTCGACTGCCACGTCTGTGCCGCTGCCGATCGCGATGCCGACGTCCGCCCGTACCAGCGCCGGTGCATCGTTCACGCCGTCGCCGACCATTGCCACACGCCCGCCATCCTGCTGCAGTTCGGAAACCTTCTGGTCCTTGTTCTCCGGCAGCACTCCGGCAAAATAGGTATCAATTCCGAGCTCTTCGGCCACGGCTTTCGCCACCGGCTCGCTGTCTCCCGTCAGCATGGCGATGCGAATTCCACGCGCCTTGAGCCTTTCGATGGCCTCCTTGCTTTCCGGCCGGATAACGTCGGCCAGGGCAAAGGACGCCGCCACGACGTCGTCCTGGATCAGGTGCACGACGGTCTGGCCCTTACGGTTGGCCTGCTGTTCGAACCCGGCAAGCTTTCCAGGGAGTTCGAGCCCCAGCCTCTCGATGAGCTTCGGACCACCGACGTAAACCTTGTGTCCGTTCCAATCCGCCTGGACGCCGCGGCCTTTGATCGCCTCGAAGCCGGATACGTCGGGAAGCTCCAGGCCACGTTCGTCCGCTGCCAAGCGTATGCCGCGGGCGATCATGTGCTCCGAATCGCCCTCAACCGCGGCCGCCAGAGCCAGAGCGTGCTCCGCTTCCCAGCCTTCGGCTGCTGATTGATCGACAATTCCGAATTCGCCTTTCGTGAGCGTACCGGTCTTGTCGAAGATGACCGTGTCGACCTGGCGAGCGCCTTCCAGCGCCAGGCGGTCGCGCACCAGGATGCCATTGCGCGCCCCTAATGAAGTGGTTATGGCAACAACCAGGGGTATCGCCAGGCCGAGTGCATGCGGACAGGCAATGACCAGCACCGTGGCGACGCGCGAGATGACCTCCACCTGGAAACCCACCGCAATCGTCCACGCGATGGCTGTGACCACCGCCGCGGCCAGGGCGATGTAGAACAGCCAGCCGGCGGCTCGATCGGCCAGAATCTGGGTGTTCGATTTGCTGCTCTGCGCCTCCTTGACGAGCCGCATGATGCCGGCCAGCGCAGTCTCCTCCCCGGTGGCTGTCACGCGCACCCGCAGGCTGCCGTCGCCGTTGATCGTACCGGCGATGACCTTGTCGCCGGGTGATTTCGAGACCGGTTTCGATTCGCCTGTGATCATGGCTTCATCCACATGCGATTCGCCCTGCTCGACTTCACCATCAGCCGGGACACTGGCTCCAGGACGGACGAGCAGCAGATCGCCGGTCCGCACTTCACCCACCGGCACTTCCTCGGTTTCGCCATCCTCCCGGATGCGTTCGGCTGTATCCGGCATCAACCGGGCAAGTTCATTGAGCGCACCGGAGGCCTGACGGATGCTGCGCATCTCGATCCAGTGTCCGAGCAGCATGATGTCGATCAGTGTGGCCAGCTCCCAGAAGAACGTCGTGCCGGAGGGCATGAAGAGCGCCGCCAGGCTGTAAATGAAGGCCACGCCGATGGCGAGCGAGATCAGCGTCATCATGCCGGGCTGTCGTTTTTTTAACTCCGGGACCGCCATCTGGAGGAAGGGGATACCCCCATAAAGGAAGACGATGACGGCGAACACGGGTGTGATCCATTCGCTGCCGGGAAAGGGCGGCAGGCTGTAGCCGAGGAAATCCTGGATCGATGGGCTGAAAACCAGCACCGGGATTGACAGCAGGGTGCTGATCCAGAACTTGCGGCGGAACATCACCTCGTGCCCCATGTGGGTGTGGCCGTTTTCTTTGTTGTCGTGATCCATTTGTTCCTTATTATTGGAGGACATTTCCTCGTGCGTTTGGTGCTGCTGCTTGTTCAT
>JBJYWH010000012.1:0-15487 GCA_046259355.1 Anaerolineales bacterium | reverse complement strand
GCGTTGATCACGGTTCCCAGCATGCCCATGTAATCGGCTGTCGCCCGCTCCATGCCGCGCTCGATGCCTTCCCGTCCACGCCACAGGTTGCCGGCGCCGATCACGATTGCGACCTGCACGCCGAGCGAGCGCACCCGCTGCACCAGATCGGCGACCTCCTCGGCGCGGTCGGGATTGATACCAAACCCGTTCCTCCCGGCCAGCGCTTCTCCCCCCAGTTTGAGCAGGATGCGTTTGTAGATCGGTTCCGCCATGATCACCTCGTCCCGTCCGAGTCTAGCCCCGATGAGAAAAACGGGCCAACTCATTGTTGGCCCGTTGGATCACTCCACTTCTTCGCCGACTTCCCAGCGTTCGAAACGCCGGATAATCACATTCTCGCCGGTGCTGGCGATCGTCCCTTTCAGCAGCTCTTCGATCGTCTTCTCTTCATCACGAATGTACACCTGCCGAAGGAGCACGACATCATCAAGGAACTTCTGCAGCCGTCCATCGACGATGCGATCGATCACGTTCTCCGGTTTGCCCTCGTTCTCAGCGAATTTTCGGGCGATCTCGCGCTCCCGGGCGATCACGTCTTCCGGGACATCATCCTCGGTCACCCACAACGGGGAACTCGCGGCAATCTGGAGTGCGATTTCATGGGCGAACTCCCGAAAACCATCCGTGCGGGCGACGAAGTCGGTCTCACAATTAACCTCGACCATGACTCCCACGCGCCCGCCGCCATGGCTGTACAGTTCGAGCATCCCATTGCGGGCCTCGCGGTCAGCCCGTTTGGCCGCCGCGGCCAGCCCTTTTTCACGCAGCAGGACGGCCGCCTGCTCCATATCGCCGCCGGCCTCTTCCAGCGCCTTACGGCAATCGAGCACGCCCGCTCCGGTCTGATCCCGCAGCTGCTTAATTTCCTCGGTTGTAACGCCCATGCTTATTCGTCCTCGTCCTCATCGTCGATGTCATCTAACTCGTCATCATCGTCGAAGTCTTCTTCGTAATCATCGAACTCTTCTTCGGTTTCTTCCGGCTCGGTTTCGGCCTCGGCCTCTGCTTCCGTTTCTTCCGGTTCGGTATCGGACACGGTCTCTGCTTCCGTTTCTGGCTCGGTCTCTTCCGGCTCAGTCCCGGAGGATTTGATCGCAGCCGCTTCCAGTGCACCCTCTTCGCCGAATTCCCCGCTCTGCAGCTTGGCCAGCGTGGCCTCGCCCAGGAGTTCCTCGTCGCTCATCTCCGCCGCAGCCGCTTCAGCCGCTTCGGCCCCGGTCCCCATCTCGCGTTCCGGCTCTTCGTCCTTGCGTAAGGCCTTGCCTTCCAGCACGGCATCGGCCAGACGCCCGGTCAGCAGCTTGATCGCCCGGATGGCATCATCGTTCGATGGAATGACATAATCGATTCCGCTGGGGTCGCAGTTGGTGTCCACCAGCGCGATGACCGGAATCTCCAGCAGGTTCGCTTCGTGGATCGCGGTCTCTTCCTGCCGCACGTCGACCACAAACAGCGCCTGCGGCAATCCGCGCATCTCGCGAATTCCACCCAGCCGGCTATCCAGCTTTTCGATTTCCCGCGTCAGGCCGAGGGCTTCTTTCTTTGGCAGCAGGTCAAATTCACCGCCGTCGCGCCGCCGTTCGAGCGATTCCAGTTCATCGATGCGGCTGCGGATCGTGCGCCAATTCGTCAGCAATCCTCCCAGCCAGCGCAGGTTGACATACGGCATGCCGCAGCGCTTGGCTTCGACCTCGATCGTCTCCTGCGCCTGGCGTTTGGTGCCGACAAACAGCAGTGCGCCGCCCTCCGCTACCAGATCGCGGACCACGGCGTAGGCTGTCTCCAGCGCTTCCAGCGTTTGCTGGAGATCGATGATGTGGATGCCGTTGCGTTCCGTGAAGATGTAGGGTTTCATACGCGGGTTCCACTTGCGGGTTCGGTGACCAAAGTGGACGCCCGTTTCGAGCAGGGCTTTCATAGAAATGACGGCCATGTGGACCTCCTTCGCGTTCATCCTCCGCCATGATCAGCTCGAGTTGGAACCGGCTGGCCGGCCGGCACGCCCAACCCGATCCCACGGCGTGTGTATTTGCCCTCTTCGGGGCAGAAATTTCCCGCCAGGTCAAGCGTGCTGCCCGGCGGGAGCGATGGTGAGTATATCACGGGGGATGCGGTTCGTCAAAGCATGTATGGCCGGTCGGCGAACTTCATCTCGAACGTGAGGCCTTGCCTTCGACGCGCTCCAGGAAGCGCTTTTCATCAATGATGAACCGTTCGTGCCGGGCGCGGCCGACCAGCTCCTGCTCATCCCGGATCTCGGCGGAACATTCGACCCGCCGGCCCTCGATCTCGATTACGCGAGCCTCGATGCGGACCGTGCCCCCGACCGGCGTGGGCGCAAGATGCTCGAGTTCGATGCGAGTTCCGACCGTCGTCTGGCCAGCCGGCAGATGGGGTTCGATCAGCTCCCGGCAGGTGTGTTCGACAAAGGTGACCATCGCGGGCGATGCATAGACCTGAAGCGAACCGGAGCCGATGTGAGCCGCAGCACGTTCCGGCGTGACCCGCTGCTCGGCTTCGATCTTCATTCCGACCTTGATCGCATCATCCATCGCCGCCCACCTCGATCGCCATGGCAACCGCCATGGCGTGCTCATGCGTATGGCTCAGGCTGATCGACCAGGATTGGATGCCCATCGCCTGCGACAATCTGTCCGCATTCCCATGCAGATGCAGCACAGGCTGGCGAAGTGGACCGTTGACGACTTCGATTTCCTTCCATCCAACCGGGCCGATGCCGGTTCCCAGCGCCTTGGCAACAGCCTCTTTCGCCGCAAATCGGGCTGCCAGGGCCGGCGTATGTCCTGCGGAATCGATCAATTCCTGCGGTGTGAAGAAGCGTTCGAACAGTCGGTCACCGTGGCGCAGGATGGCTCGATCGAGCCGATCGACCTCGACAATGTCCACCCCGGAACGAATCTGCATCAGTGCGATCCTTCCTTCGGTCCAGCGATGACGACAGCCAGGCGCTGGGGATCGAGGAAGCGCCGCGCAGTTTCCAGGACCTGATCGCGCGTGATCGCGCGAATCAACGCCGGGTACCGCTGATAGTAGTCGAGCCCCAGGTCGTAGCGCTCGATATGCGACAGGGCACCCGCCACCCCTTCGTTCGATTCAAGCTGCATCGGAAGCCGACCGATGAAGTTGGCTTTGTTCTCGAGCAGTTCTTGAGTGCCGACACGCTTGGAAGTGAAGCGGCGGATTTCCTTGACGATCAAGTCGATCGCCTGTTCCTCATTGGATGGGTTGATCCCGGCGATGACCTGCCAGGGCCCGGGTCCCAGCCCACCCGAAACCAGGCTGTAGGCATAGTAGGCCAGGCCAGCCGATACTCGCACGACATCTCCGATCCTGCCCATCATGCCAAAACGTCCCAGAATGTTGTTCCCAAGGGCAGCGGAAAGAAAGTCAGGGTCCTGACGGCCTGGGCCGGCAGCGCCGATGATTAGGTCGCTCTGCTGCTTTCCGGGCAAGCGCACTGTGGAGCGCTTCGTCGAACGCAGCGGCTTGAGATCGGGAAGCGGGGGCATCGATGGGCGTTTCTTCACCGGCCAGGAGTCGAAAGCTTCCTGTGCCAGCTGTATGATATGCTCGGCCGGCAGGGCACCGACAATCGCCAGCACCATCCCCTCCGGGCCGTAAAAGCGCCGGTGGAACCGGCGCAGATCAGCGGGCTGCAGGCCGGCAACGCTTGCCAGCGTTCCATCGGTTGGCAGACGATACGGGTGTCCTGCGTAGACCAGCGCATCGAACGCCATTTCAGCTTGCGCTCCGGTATCCTGCTCACGAATCGTCAGCGAGGTGAGATGCTGGGCTTTCAGGCGCTCGATTTCCTGCCGGGGGAAGGCTGGGGACGACAGCACTTCCGCGAGCACCGAAAGCATCAGACCGAGGTCCTCGGCCAGCGATTTCCCGTGGAAGGTGGTCGAGTGCACGCCCGCACCGATGTTCAAGCGCGCTCCGATCGATTCGAGCGATTCGAAAATCTCGCTGAAGGTGTGCTGGGCCGTCCCCCGCATCAGCGCCAGCGCCGTCAGGTATGCCAACCCGGCTGTTTCTTCTGTCTCGGCCAGGGAGCCGACCGGCAGAAAACCGGAAAGCACGATCGAGGGGGAGGCGAAATTCTCGCGCACCAGCAGCGTGATCCCGTTCGCTAGCTGCCGGCGCTGGATCGTCTCCGGGCCGGGCAGCGCAGCCAGGTCGAGCTGCGGCAGGCTGATCCGGTCATCAGCCATGGCCGTCCCCCTTCTCCGGTCGGTAGAATCCAACGGTCCGCTGATCCGGGTGCAGATAGGTCTGAGCACATCTCCAGACTTCTTGCGGTGTAACCTGCTCCAGGCGTTCGAGGTAGCCTTCAAACCACGCCAGGTCCGCAAACATCTCGCTGAACCCAAGCCAGAATGCCTGATTGGTGATGCTCTCGCTACTGTAGGCGAACAATGCCCGGGCCTGCTTGATCGCCTTGTCCAGCTCCTGCTGGTCGATCGGCGCTTCGAGCATGCGCGCCAGCTCCTGATCGAGGACCTGCAGCGCCTGATCGACCGATTTATCCGGCCGCACGGTCACGTGCAGAGTGTAGAGGTAGGGATCGATCGTCGCCGCCAGGCCGCCCCGGACGGAGGCAGCCACCTCGCCCTCGACCAGGGCGCGGTAGAGGCGAGAGGTCTTGTTCGAGATCCCCCCGCTGAAGAAATTGAAGCTGGAGGCACCCACGAGCACGCTCCCCAGAACCGCCAGGGTCATGAAATCCTGCGCCGTAGCCGACGGCGCCCGGTATACGACTTTGAGATAGGGTGTTTCGCCTGGGCCGACGACGTTGACGATTCTCTCCCCGTGCTGGGATGGTTCCGGCCGCGGCGAAAACATCGGCTGGGGAGCGGTTGGGATGGGTCCGAAATACTTGCGTATCTTGTCCAGCATGGGCCGAATCTTGAAATCACCCGCGACCGACAGCACGGCATTCGCCGGCACGTAGTGTTCAAGATAGTGCTGGTAAAGGTCGTCACGCGTCATACGCTGCAGATCGATCATGTCCCCGATCACTGCGTGATGATAGCCGTGTACGCGAAAGGCTGCCGCCTGGAGTTCCTCCGCCAGGCGGAAGGTGGGCTCGTTCTCATGTCCCTGTCGTTCGGAGATGATCACGGTCCGTTCGGCCTCGACCTCGGCCGGTTCGAACAGGCTGCCCCGCATGCGGTCGGCTTCCAGCTGCAGGGCGAGCTCTGCCCGGTCGGAGGGCAGCGTCTCGTAGTAGGCCGTCCAATCCAACCAGGTCAAGGCGTTCCAGACGCCGCCGTCCCGGGCGATGGCTCGGTCGAGCACGCGGGCAGGAAAAGCCGGTGTGCCCTTGAACTGCATGTGTTCAACCCAGTGGGAGGCGCCGGTCATTCCGGCCCGCTCGTTGCGCGAGCCAACCCGGTACCAGATCCAGGTGCTGATCAGCGGTGCGCTGTGGACTTCCTTGAGGCGCACCTGCAGGCTGTTGCGCAACCTGGAGGCGTAAACAGGCGAAGCTATTCCAGAGATTGAATCAGTCTGCAACCGGTTCGCCATCGGGTCCGTATCCACGGCCGATACCGCGGTAGTTGAAACCGAATTCAGACATCTCGTGCGGATCATAGATATTGCGCCCATCGACGATGATCGGGCGCGACATCAAATCCCGGATACGGCTGAGATCGAGCTGCTTGAATTCGTTCCACTCGGTGCAGATCACAAGGGCGTCGCTGCCTTCGGCCAGGGAATACGCATCTTCGGCCATCGCCAGGTCAGGGATCAGCTTCGCCGCACCCGGCATGCCAACCGGATCAAAGGCCCGCACGAGCGCTCCGGCTTCCATCAGCCTGCGGGCAATATCGAGCGCCGGAGCATCACGCAGGTCGTCCGTATTGGGCTTGAATGTCAAGCCCAGCAAGCCAATCCGCTTTCCTTCCAGATCACCCAGCGTGACGCGCACCTTTTCCACCAGCAGCCGACGGCGGTCATCGTTGATGTCCATGACGGCTTGCAGCAGCTGGGGATGGCGTCCCTTCTCGGCTGCCATGTGGGCCAGCGCTTTCACATCCTTCGGGAAGCACGAACCGCCGTAGCCCAGCCCGGCATCGAGGAAGTAAGGACCGATGCGCGGGTCGTAGCCCATGCCGGTTTTGACCTCTTTCACATCCGCTCCGAGCGCTTCGCAGATGTTAGCAATTTCGTTGATGAATGAAATGCGCGTCGCCAAGAAAGCGTTCGAGGCGTACTTGATCATTTCCGCCGTGCGCAGGTCGGTGATCACGATCGGTGCCCGCAGCGGAAGATGGAGCTGGGCCACGCGTTCGGCCGCGTCGGCATCGAGCGATCCGAGGACCGTGCGGGCCGGATTCATGAAGTCCAGGATCGCCGAACCCTCCCGCAGGAACTCGGGGCAGGATACGACGGAAAATGGGATCGAATCCTTCTGGGTGGTGCGGATGATATCGGCTACCCAGTCACCGGTTCCAACCGGCACGGTCGATTTGTTGACAATCACCAGCGGGCCTGTCATCGCCTGGGCGACCGATTCGGCTGCGGATTGAACGTATTTCAGATCCGCCTCCCCGTCCACCCCCTCCGGTGTGCCGACGGCGATGAAGACAAATTCGGCGCCATCCACGGCTTCTTCGTAGGATGTTGTGAACTCCAGCCGTCCGGCCGCGGCATTGCGTTCGACCATTTCCTCCAGGCCTGGCTCGTAAATGGGCATCTGGCCTTTTTTCAAGCCCTTGATGCGTTCTTCGTCGATGTCGAGCGCAACGACATAGTTGCCCAGGTCTGAAAATCCAGCCGCCGTGACCAGCCCGACGTATCCAACGCCGACAACTGCGATTTTTTTCACGCGAAATCCTCCTGCAAACGACGGGTGCGGTGCTCCGCAAGTCCGGCGCAATCATACCATGGCCGGGTGCAGTAGCAACCTCCCCCTTTCGTAAAGTGTCATACCGTCGTCGTGACACTCTTCACTTGTTCGTGCCAGCACGGCATCGTACACTGGTCTTGAACTAGACAACTCCTATCTTGATGGGAAGAGTAACCGGCTCGACTGGAGGCGGCGATGCAAATTACTCGACAGGCGGATTATGCTGTTCGAGCGGTACTATACCTGGCGGGGCTGAAGAACGGACGTCGTGCTCCAACCAGCGAAATCGCACGTGAGCAGCGGATTCCGCCGTCATTCCTGGCGAAAATTGTGTCCCAGCTGTCGGTGGCCGGCGTGGTCCAGACCTCGCGCGGCGCCCGCGGCGGAGTGGCCCTGGCGCGTTCACCGCAGGATATCTCCTTGCTGGAAGTGATCGAAGCGATCGACGGTCCGATCATGCTCAATGAATGCGTCGACGATCCCAGCGCGTGCTTCTTCGGAGAGGACTGCCCGGTCCAGGGTGTGTGGTGTGATGCCCAGGCGAACCTGGTACACAAGCTGCGTGCGACCGATTTCCACGTCCTGGCGATGGCCTGATCCATCGCACCCCACAGTTCAAGCGATCGCCTTGCCGGCGCACAGCTGTGCGCCGGCGTTCTTTTCCTGCCTCGCGAGCACAAGGCATTCTCCCGGTTTGAACGCGAACTCACGCGCGCCGTATAATGGAAAGACCCGGAGAAAGAGGGCAGCATGCAGGTACAGGAAGCCATTCGCTTTAAACGGGCCATTCGAAGTTTTCGAACCGAACCCCTGTCTGAAGAAGCGATCAACGCCATCTTGAACGCCGGCCGACGGGCCCAGAGTGCCAAGAACCGGCAGGTTTGGCATTTCCTCGCCATCACCGACCGGGAGACACTGGAGGCGTTATCCGGGCTGGGACAATTCGCCGGCCATCTCGCCGGCGCCGCGCTCGGGGTGTGCATCCTGACGCCAGATCCCGCACAGCGCTGGTCGATCCTCTTCGACGCCGGACAGGCTGCCGCCTACATGCAGCTGGCAGCCTGGGAGCTCGGGATCGGCTCATGCCTGGCGACGATCTATGAACCGGAGCGAGCGCGAAAACTGCTCGAGTTCCCGCCGGAATGGCACTTGCATGTGGCGATCTCTTTCGGCTACCCGCAGGATCCACAGGACCTTACCCGCCCGCCGCGCGCGGGCGGACGCTCCCATCCGGAGCAGGTCATCAGCTTCAACCGCTGGGGGAAGAAAGGTCCCTCGTGATCACCGATGCCATGATGGCGGAAAAGATCCTGCTCTCGGCGGCCGAGCCCGGTCCCTGTTTGTCCGCATGCCGGGCACTTGAAGCTCAATCTACCAATCAGGAGTAGCCCATGACCAAACCACGTCCTGTCCGTGCCCCACGCGGCACCCAGCTCAGCTGCAAGTCCTGGCTGATCGAAGCCCCCTTCCGCATGATTCAAAATAACCTTGATCCAGAGGTCGCAGAGCGGCCGGAGGACCTGGTCGTCTACGGCGGCCGGGGCCAGGCTGCCCGTGATTGGGATTCCTTCGAAACGATTCTCAGCACGCTGCAGGAACTGGAGCTGGACGAGACTCTGCTCGTTCAATCCGGCAAGCCCGTCGCGGTATTCAAGACCCACCCGGACGCACCGCGCGTGCTGATCGCCAACTCCAACCTGGTTCCGCATTGGGCTACACAGGAACATTTCGATCAGCTGGCCGCACGCGGCTTGATCATGTACGGCCAGATGACCGCCGGCTCCTGGATCTACATCGGCACGCAGGGCATTCTACAGGGAACATACGAGACCCTCGGCTCGCTGGCGCGCCTGCACGGCTGGCCCTCGCTGCGGGGCAAGTTCGTGCTCACAGCCGGCCTGGGGGGCATGGGTGGAGCCCAACCACTGGCCATCACGATGAATGAAGGCGTTGGCCTGATCATCGAGGTCGATCCGGCCCGCGCCCAGCGCCGGCTCGAGCATGGGTACGTGGAATACGTCGTCGATGACCTGGAAGAGGCCATGACCATGGTGCAGGAGGCGCTGGACAACGAGGAACCCCGCTCGGTGGGGCTGATCGGCAACGCCGCCAGCATCTATCCTGAACTGGTGCTGCGGGGCGTGATCCCCGATGTGGTCACTGATCAAACACCGGCCCACGATGTGCTCTCCTACGTCCCGCATGGCATGAGTTTGGAGCAGGCGGACGAACTGCGGGCCGCCGATCACCAGGAATACACCCGGCGCTCGATGGCCTCTATAGGCCGGCACGTGGAAGCGATGCTCGCATTCCAGCGGGGCGGTGCCGAGGTGTTTGACTACGGCAACAACCTGCGCCAGCGCGCCTACGACTACGGTGTGACCGATGCCTTTGAATTCCCGGGCTTCGTGCCGGCCTACATCCGACCGCTGTTCTGCGAGGGCAAAGGCCCGTTCCGCTGGGTGGCCCTCTCGGGCGAAGAGGAGGACATCTATAAAACCGACGCGGCTGTAATGGAGCTCTTCCCCCAGGATGAGCACCTGCACCGCTGGCTGCGCATGGCGCGCGAGAAAGTGAAATTTCAAGGCCTGCCGGCACGCATCTGCTGGCTTGGCTACGGCGAGCGCGCCGCCGCCGGTCTGCGGTTCAACCAGATGGTTGCCAGCGGTGAGTTGAAGGCACCCATCGTCATCGGGCGCGATCACCTCGACGCCGGATCGGTCGCCTCACCCAACCGGGAAACCGAAGGCATGCTGGACGGAACCGATGCCGTCAGCGATTGGCCGCTTTTGAACGCCATGCTGAATGCGGTCGGCGGCGCGACCTGGGTCTCCTTCCACCACGGCGGCGGGGTGGGGATCGGCTTCAGCCAGCACGCCGGGCAGGTGATCGTCGCCGACGGTACACCGGAAGCTGCCGTTCGCCTGGAGCGCGTGCTGACCACCGATCCCGGACTGGGCATCGTTCGGCATGCTGATGCCGGGTATCCGGAAGCCATCGCTGCCGCCCGCCGACATGGCATCCAGATGCCAATGCTTAAAGAGGGCGGATCCTAGACGGGACATCGCTCGCCTCCGACGGGGGATTGCTTGAGCCTGGCCTGGAAGCTGGGGTACAATGCCCCCCATGATTCGCCGCATTCCACCCCTGCCGGGCTTCTTGATCGCCCTGATCCTGGCCGGGGTCTTGAGCCTGCTCGGACCCGCAGAACGCAGCCTGGGGGCAAACGTTCGCCTGGTCTATCTGCACGGAGCCTGGGTTTGGACGGCGTTGATCGGACTCGGTTCGGCAGCCGCTGTCGGCCTGGCCGGATTGATCCTCCGCCGCGGGCACCTCCAGCGCTGGTCCGTCGCTTTCGGCCAGGCTGGAATGCTCTTCTGGATCGGCTATCTTCCGCTCAGCGTGTGGACAATGCAGGCCAACTGGAACGGCCTCTATCTGGCTGAACCACGATTCAAAGTCGGCCTGGATTATGCCGTGATCGGCCTGCTGATCCAGGCGGCCATTCTCGTCCTGCGCGATGCGCGCATCGGCAGCGCACTAAACCTGGCCTTCGCCATCGCGCTGGCCTGGTCGATCAGCGGCGCCGAACAGGTGATGCATCCCGCCTCCCCGATCTTCAGCTCCGATTCGGTGGCCATCCGGCTGTTCTTCTTGATTCTGCTTTTCGTCAGCCTGCTTGCCGGGCTGATGCTCGCTCGCTGGCTGCACGCACTGCAAAGCAAGCCATGATGGATACCCACCCGGAAACGGGCCCAGCCTGGGAAATCCTTGTATTCCCCTTGATTCGGGGCGTCCTCAACACCGGCTTCCGCATGGTCTATCCCTTCCTGCCGGCCATCTCGCGCGCGCTGGGCATGAGCATCGAATCCGTGGCACTCGCAATTACTGCCCGTTCGCTGATCGGAATCTCCGGCCCGCTGGTCGGCTCCGCCGGTGACCGGATCGGCCGGCGGCGCGCCATGCTGCTCGGGCTGCTGCTGTTTGCCGGTGGCTGTCTGCTGGTGTCCTTCTGGCCCACCTACCCGGGATTGCTGCTCGCACTCCTGCTGGGCGCCGTGGGCAAGATCATCTTCGATCCTGCCATGCAGGCCTACCTCGGTGACAGCATCGAGTATGGGCGGCGCGGCCGGGCCATTGCGATCACGGAATTTGGCTGGTCGGGGGCTGCGCTGATCGGCCTGCCGCTATCTGGATGGTTGATTGCACGCGCCGGCTGGATGTCCCCCTTCGGCGTACTCGGCTTGCTGGGACTAGGCCTGGCGCTCGTGCTGATGCGGGTGCTGCCCGACGCGAGACCGTCTCACTTGACGCCGTACTCCTTGCGGCATGCATTCGCTGTAATCCGCTCCAACCCGACCGCACTGGCAGCGCTGGGCATCGCCTTCCTGCTCAGCAGCGGCAATGAAGTCGTGAACATCATCTATGGCGTCTGGCTCGAACGCTCCTTCGGACTGCAGGTCGCGGCGCTGGGGGCGGCTTCGGCTGTTATCGGATTGGCCGAGCTGACCGGTGAGGGCGTGGTGGCACTGTGGACGGATCGTATTGGAAAACGGCGGGCCGTGGGTCTCGGCCTGCTGCTGATCGCACTGACCTGCCTGACCCTCCCGCTCACTCGAGATACGCTGATCGGCGCGCTGATCGGCCTGTTTTTCTTCTACATCACCTTCGAGTACACCTTCG
Source organism: Anaerolineales bacterium (assembly GCA_046259355.1). Taxonomy (GTDB): domain Bacteria; phylum Chloroflexota; class Anaerolineae; order Anaerolineales; family E44-bin32; genus E44-bin32. The sequence continues at coordinate 3,885 of JBJYWH010000012.1, read as the reverse complement.
TCAGTTTGATCTCGCTCGTGACCGAGGTTACGCCCGCTTCCCGGGCGACGTTGATGGCTGGAAACATCACCGCCGCGGCCGCCGGCCGCGCTCTCGGCGCAACCAGCGGGCCGGTGCTGTTCAAGGTCGGGCTGATGGCGAACGGGACCGCTGCCGCGCTTGCAGCCCTGCTCAGCCTGCTCCTGCTGGCCCGATTTGTCAGGTTAGAATAAGCTTGATCCTGCCGATGGAAGCTCATCATGTCGACCCGTGTTGATCTTTTAATTCTCTCCGCCGGCCAGCTCCTGACACTGGCCGGACCGCCGCAGCGCGGCCGAGCGTTGGGAAACCTCGGCATGATCCCTGATGGTGCGCTGGCTGTCGAGGACGGGAAGATCCTTGCCGTCGGGTCGAACGAGGAGATCCGGGATCAATTTCGCAGCGATCAGGCGATCGATGCGGCAGGATCCGTCGTGCTGCCCGGGCTGATCGATCCCCACACACACCTGGTGTGGGCAGGCGACAGGGCGGCCGAGTTCGAACTCCGCCTGAAGGGGGCCAGCTACATGGAGATCATGGCGGCCGGCGGCGGAATTGCCTCCACGGTGCAGCAGGTGCGAGACGCCTCGATCGAAACACTGGTGGCGCAAAGCCGAATTCGGGCATGGCGCATGCTGGCAAACGGCTCGACAACAGCCGAGGCGAAATCCGGATACGGTCTGGACACCGCGAACGAACTCAAGCTCATGCAGGCCATCCTGAAGCTGGATGAAGAAGGCCCGCTTGAGCTGGCGCCGACATTTCTCGGCGCCCATGCCCTGCCACCCGAATTCGCCGATCGACCGGATGGGTACCAGGCGTATACCGAAATGCTGCTGGAGGAGATGCTCCCAGCCCTGCGTGAGTGGTGGGATCAGAACGCCGGAGGGCGACCGCTGCCTTTCGTCGACGTATTCTGCGAACAGGGCGCCTTCGACCTTGAGCAGAGCCGGGCAATTTTGACCACCGCAGGTGCAGCCGGTTTTCCACTCAAGATCCACGCCGATGAATTCGCCGGCCTGGGCGGCACCGGCCTGGCAATCGAGCTGGGAGCGGTCTCAGCCGATCATCTGGTGCATACGCCGCCGCAGGATATCGAAGCCCTGGGTACGTCGGATACGGTCGCCGTCGCGCTGCCCTGCACCCCTTTTGGGCTCGCCGAGAGCCAATACACACCGGCCAACGCGATTCTCGATGCGGGCGGCATTCTGGCCATCGCGACCGATCTCAATCCCGGAACCGCGTGGTGCGAGAGCATGCAGTTCGCCATCGCCCTCGCCTGCCGCATGATGAAGCTCACACCCGCCCAGGCAATTGCCGCGGGGACGATCAACGCCGCCGCGGCCATCGGCCGGTCCGGCCAGCTGGGCAGCCTGGAAGCCGGGAAGCAGGCCGACCTGTTGATTCTCGACGCACCCGACTACCGTCACCTCGGCTATCGGTTTGGCACGAATCTGGTATCCATGGTGATAAAGCGGGGTCGTGTGGTCATCGACCGCCGTGGAATGGACAGGCGCTGATGCAGATCGTCGAAAATTTCCGCCCGGAATATATCCTGTTGATCCTCTTTGCGCTGATCGTGGGCTGGTTCCTGCTGCGTTTCCTGCTTAAGTTCACCGCACGGCTCTTCACCTGCGGCTGCCTCGCCCTGGCGATCCTGGGCGTTGGCTGGATCCTCTTCACAATCCTGAATTAGGCAATTTCAATCGGGCATTCTGGCCGGGTTTTCGTTCATCCGTAGGCGTACGACGCCTGGATGCACATCACATTCCCGACCGGATCGTAAATCAACAGCAGGTACTCAAACGCGGTTCCACTCTCGAGGCGGATCGTCTCTCCCCGGCGCTCGGATTCGTAGACGCTCAACGGGATCGGGTTTTCAAACCCGGGTTGGGCCAGACAACCCTGCTCGATCTCGCCCTGGGGTGCAACGGTCGAGCCGCTGCCGCGAGGATCGAGCGTGATGGCATGCAGAGCGAGACGCTCGACCAGGCTGGAAACCTCGGCGCTGCTCGTTTCATAAAGGCAATATCCGGTCCGAGTCGTTCCGATCACCGCACAGATCGGCGAAGGATCCGTGAAACCGGGGACACCTGACAGAAGTGACAGATCCCGTTCGAGCGCCGTTGCCGTTGAACGGGAATAAATCGCGCCGCAGGCCGTCCCGCCCAGCGTGACAAGGATCACGAGGAACCCGAGACGAACCTTCATCACCAGCCTCCGACCGATCGACTCACCCTGGGGGTGCTGTTCGCGGGCGTGAATTCGTCAGGCTTTCGGAATGATGATCCAGCACAGAATATAGGGGACGATCCCGGGCAATCCTCCCGGCAGGGCGGCGATGAAAAACCCGAGACGGAACCAGAACGGGCTGATTCCGAAAAATTCGCCCAGGCCGCCGCATACGCCTGCAACAACACGATCGGATCGTGATCGCCGCAGTACCTTTGTGTCTCCTGAAGTCATATCGATCCCTCCAGCGTGTTTCATCCTGAACCCCGGCCACCCTCCGGGCCCTTGCTCGTCCCCGGATCAACGGCCGCACTCATCATACCTCTACGCAGTTTTTCCGGTTGAGTTTCAAAAAAACAGCCCCTGTTGCCAGGGGCTGTTGAAATTCAGCCTGCTGCTCGACTCAGTACTCGGGCATCGGCGGCGGAGCGGGCTTGTCTTTCTCGGGGACGTCCGTGATGAGCGCTTCCGTCGTCAGGATCATCGCCGCGATCGAAGCGGCGTTCTCCAGCGCACCCTTGGTGACCTTGGCCGGGTCGATGATACCGGCCTCGACCATGTCGAGGTACTCGCCCGAGAGCACGTCGAAGCCGATGTTCTTGTTCTTGGCTTCTTCCTGCTTGCGGCGCACGGTCTCGATCACGACCGCGCCGTCCATGCCGGCGTTTTCCGAGATGCCCGCCATGGGGGTCTTTAGCGCTGCGCGCACGATCTTGACACCGATGTTGGCATCATCATCGTCCATCTTTAGCTTCTTGATGGCTTCCAGGGCGTTGATCAGCGCTACACCGCCGCCCGGGACGATGCCCTCTTCGACGGCCGCGCGCGTCGCCGAAAGGGCGTCTTCCACGCGATGCTTCTTTTCCTTCAGCTCGGTCTCGGTCGCCGCGCCAACCCGGATTACGGCAACACCGCCGGCCAGTTTCGCCAGGCGTTCCTGCAGCTTTTCCTTGTCGTAGTCGCTGGTGGAGCGGTCAATCTCGACCTTGATTTCCTCGATGCGGCCCTTGATGCGGTCCTTCGCGCCGGCGCCTTCGATGATGGTGGTGTCGTCCTTCGTGACGACGACCTTGCCAGCCTTGCCGAGGTCATTCACCGTGACCGATTCGAGCTTGCGGCCGAGTTCTTCAGTGATGACCGTGCCGCCGGTCAGAATAGCGATGTCCTGCAGCATGGCTTTGCGGCGATCGCCGAAGCCAGGGGCTTTAACGGCCACGACGTTCAGCATGCCGCGAATCTTGTTCAGCACCAGCGTCGCCAGCGCCTCGCCGTCAACATCCTCGGCGATCACGACCAGCTCACGCTTGCCGATCTGGACCAGCTTCTCGAGGATGGGAACGATGTCGGTAGCCGCCGAGATCTTCTTGTCGTGTATGAGCAGGTACGGCTCCTCCACCACAGCTTCCATGTTCTCGGGATCCGAGACGAAATAGGGTGAGATGTAGCCGCGGTCGAACTGCATGCCCTCGACGTACTCGGTTTCAAATTCGAGGCCCTTCGACTCTTCGACGGTAATGACGCCGTCCTTGCCGACCTTGTCCATCACCTCGGCGATCAGCTCACCGATCTCGCGATCCTGAGCGGAGATGGCGGCGACGGAGGCGATCTCCTCTTTCGTGGTGACATCGATGGCCT
>JBJYWH010000011.1:0-21007 GCA_046259355.1 Anaerolineales bacterium | reverse complement strand
GTGAGATCGGCCAGGAAGATGAAGGCACCTTTCAGAACTCCGACGAAGAGCAGCTCGCGTTCGCCGGCGTAATCCGATTCGATCTCGGAGGCGAGCTCCTCCACCCGTCGAGCGATTGCCTCTGGTGGGATCAGCACCCGTTCCAGATCCGGCGCCAGTTCCATCTCGGCCTCCCGCATTGAAAACAGCCGCATCAAGCGGACGGCATGATTTTATGTCGGCATTGGGCAGGCGTCAAAGGGTTCACCCAGCAGGCAGTGATTTCAAACCCAGCGCCGCGGCCGGTACTGGAGCGCTTCGGCCAGGTGGGCAGCTTGGATCTCGGTTTCGTCCGAGAGGTCGGCAATGGTGCGGGCCAGCTTGAGCACCCGGTGGTAGCCGCGCGCCGAAAGTTGCAGCTGCTGCACCGCCTGCTGAATGAGCAGGGTCCCCTGCCCGTCCAGCCGGCAGTGTTCGGGTACGTCGCCCGCCCCCAGGTCGGCGTTGCTGGTGAAGGGCATGCCAGCGTATCGTGAACGCTGATGCACCCGGGCGCGTTCGACACGCGTTCGTATCACCTGTGAGGGTTCGCCATCGGCTTCACCACTCAACTTGGCGAGCTCGACGCGCGGCACCTCGATGTGAATATCGATTCGATCCATCAGAGGACCCGAGATCCGCTTCTGGTAGCGCGTGACCGAAGCGGGCGAGCAGGTGCATTCCCGCTCGGGATCACCGAAGTAGCCGCACGGGCAGGGATTCATCGCTGCGATCAGCATGAAATTGGCCGGGAAAGAGAGCGCCCCGCGCGCCCGGCTGATGGTCACGACCTTGTCCTCCATCGGCTGGCGCAGCACCTCCAGCACCTGTCGGCCAAACTCGGGCAGCTCATCCAGGAACAGCACGCCCCGGTGCGCGAGCGATATCTCGCCCGGCCGCGGCCAGTTGCCGCCCCCGACCAGGCCGGCGTGCGAGATGGTGTGATGCGGCGCCCGGAAGGGGCGGGTGCTCACCAGCGGGGTCTCGCAGGCCAGTTGATCCGCGACCGAGTAAACCCGGGTGACATCCAGCGCTTCTTCGAATGACATAGAGGGCAGGATGGAAGGCAGGGCCCTTGCCAGGAGTGTCTTCCCGGCACCAGGCGGCCCACTCATGATCAGGTTGTGACCGCCGGCGGCCGCAACCTCCAGGGCACGCTTCACATTCTCCTGCCCCCGTACCGCCGCGAAATCTACCGCCTCGGCCGAAACTGCCGCTCGCGGTTTGCGGTGAGGGGTGGGCGAAAGCGGCACCACACCGCTGAGATGATTGACCAGAGCTGTCAGCGATTCGACCGCATAGACCTCCAGGCCGGCCACCAGCGCCGCCTCGGCGGCATCCTCGGCCGGAAGATAAATCTGCTGCATCCCCTCTTCCAGGGCCAGGACCGCCATCGGCAGCACCCCTCGAACGTGCCGCAGCGAACCGTCCAGCGAAAGCTCACCCACGGCCATCACGTGATCGAGCCAGGAGGCGGCAATCTGTCCTGTCGCGGCGAGGACGCCGAGGGCGATCGGCAGGTCATACGCCGGGCCCTCCTTGCGCAGGTCGGCCGGTGCCAGGTTGACCGTCAATCGCTGGCGCGGAAAGACCATGCCGGCATTCTTGATGGCAGCCTGCACGCGTTCACGACTTTCCTGAACCGCTGTATCGGGGAGGCCAACAATGGTAAAGCTGGGCATGCCGCGGGAGGTGTCCACCTCGACTTCCACGATCGCCCCCTCCAGCCCCAGAACAGCGGCTGCGTGGACTTTTGCGAGCACAAGTTCAGTCTATGCCAGGCCGGTTAAAAGGTCAAATCCCCGCCCATTTGGCGAAGGAAGAATTCTCAGGGCAGCGTACTGAGAAAGGTCTGCGCCTGGGCGACGTAATCGCGGACGTAGGCCCGGTCCCAGGCCAGGTTGATGAAATCCCGCAGCGCATCCGCGCCGAGCTGAACCTGTCCCAGGTCCAGGTAGCATACCCCCAGGATGAAATGTGGCAGATCCGACTTGGGGGACAACCGCACCGCCTGCTCGGCGCTCTGACGGGCTTCATCAATCCTGCCCAGGGCGCGCAGCGCGAAGGCCCGGTCGGCAAGCATCGCCGGATCGTAGGGGTTGATCACCCCGGATTGTTCCGCCCATCGCAGCGCTTCCTCGACATCTCCGAGCTGGAATTTTACAAAGCTCATATCGCGCAGCGTTTCCGGGGCTTGCGGGTCAAGCTCACGAGCCTGCTCCAGGAGCGACCACGCCCCCTGAAGGTCCTGCTGCTGCAAACGCACATAGGCACGGGCTGAAAGGATGGCGGGATCCTGGGGGTTGACCGCATCATAGGCATCCAGCAGCTGTCCGGCTTCCGCATACTTGCCGGTGACAGCATAGACTGCCGAAAGCATATTAACGATGTCCGGGTTGTCCGGATAGTCCTGTACGGCGGCCTCCAGCACCTGCCGGGCGGAATCGAAATCCCGCAGCATGTAGTGCAGGTTGCTGAGCAGCGTCAGGGAATACAGATCCTGCGGGTCGATATCCGCCACCCAATCAAGTTCGGCTTCCACCTTCGGCATTCGGTCAAGCTGATAATAGGCCATGCCGAGCAGAGCATGGGTGGCGCCCCAATCGGGTGCGATTGCCAGCAGGTCATTTCCCTTCTCCACCGCCTGGTCGAATTGGCCGCGCAGGAAATAGTTCAAACCCAGGTCGAGATGGGCATAGGACAGGCTCCAATCCTGGCGGACGGCTTCCTCGTAGTAGGCAACTGCAGCATCTGAATCGTAGCGCATGCCAGCGATCGCCCCCAGCCCGTAATATGCCTGGCCGGCGATGTAGGGTTCGGTGCTGATTTTGATCGCTGACTGAAAAGCAGTCTCCGCCCCATCCAGATCATCCATTGCCAGCCGGACATACCCCAGCCCCAGCGCTGGATCGGCCCAATCCGGTGCCAGCCGGCTGGCTTCTTCGAAGGAACCCGCGGCTCCATCGATATCGCCCAGCGCGTACAGGACCCACGCCAGGTTGAGATGACCATCCGGCAGCTTGGGATCCAGGGCAATGACCTCCCGGTAAGCGTTCGCCGCACCCTGCATGTCTCCCTGGTTGTAGAGTTCCCCGGCCAGCTCAAGCTGGGCTGCTACTTCGGGGCTGCCGCCCGACAGGCTGTCTGCATCGAAGAAGACAACCGTCGCCAGGACAATCGCAACCATTACGCCGGCCACCGCCGCCCAGGCCGGCAGCAGCGATCGGCCGGGCTTGTCGAGCAGTTCGCCCTCGACCAGCTCCAAACGGACCAGCCAGTGCACGCTCTCATGGGCCGTCGAAATAGAGTTCAGCAGGTAGTACACACCTGCCACCAGCAGGATAACCAGATAAATGATCCCAAAGGCCTGCTCTGTCCGCAGGGCATCCGAGATCATCCAGATTCCACCCTGTGTGATGGCTGTGCCGGCCGTCTGGAAGAAATCACCCATCGAGCCGATGGGATAGCCACCGAGCAGCGCGCGGACGAAATCGGTGACCAAGCTCCCCTGTGGAATTCCATACCAGGCGAGTGCAGCGCAGGATACTGCCACGATCTGCGCCAGGAGCTTGTTCTCCATGCGGGTGCTCTCGAGGGCCCATCGCACCAGCTCGGCGATTACGATTCCGACGATAAACGCCATCGCCACGAGCGGGGCCCAGGTGAGAATCGCAATGAGAATATGGACTTCACTTCCGAGGATGGCATTGAAGAAATATGTGAACAACTGATCAATAACACCAACAAAGATTCCGGTCAGCGAGGCGCCAATCAGAGCGATCAGGAATGGAAGTGGGCTTACCGGCCCGGGACGGGGGATCGAAAGTGGATGATCCTTGTACAGCGCCAGGATCTGCTGGCGCACGCCTTCCCCTTCCTGCAGCTTCAATGCTTCCTGTGCAATCGAAAGGGCGGCGTGGGGTTCGCCTTTCTGGCGCTTGTATTCCGCCAGGGCGGAGAGCATCCGGGCGTTGTCATCGGCGGGTTGATCACCGCCGCGCGCGAGTTTAAAAAGGGCGACCGGCGTGTAGATGAAACCCCAGGGGATTCCCAGCCAGCCCAGGGTCGCGGTTGTCAGGCCGGCCAGGATCTGGCGCATCAGGCGGTGCCGCCAGCAAAAAATGCCAACCCACGCCCGCCGAAACGTTACGACCAGCAGGCTGATCACATAGGGAAGAATGACCAGCCGCAGGGATTCATCCTGCCGCCCGCAAACCTGGCAAGCTGGCGGCGGTCCAGCACGAGGATCAAAGCCATCGATGGGAGTGGGTTGTTCCGGGGAGAAGATGGGCTCGGATTCAAGCATGCTACCGCCCTTCCGATCCGTCAGATCGATGGGATATCACTGTCCGATCGATTCAATTGAATCATGGCTCTGCAATAAGCCACTCGCGTAACTTCGCTGCGTTGGGCAAGCCAAACGGCTCGAAGGGATTCGGCCCTGCCGCTACGCATCCATGGAACGCTTCTTAACAATCGAGAGAATTTCCGGCACCCAGCGGGCAAGCACGCCGAAGGTCGAAGTGGAAGGGCGATCGGGCTCCAGGCCGATAGCCAGGTAGCGCTTCGCATCCACCGTTACGATCAAAACCTGCCGCTTCGAGCCGGCGATCGTTGTGAACCGCAGCTGGCCGCCCTCGGTTTCGTTCAGTACACGCTGTCCCGTAAGCATCGCCGCTGCGCTCATGGCCGCAATATTATCGATCTTTACGGGCGGATTTTCCGGTACGCAGGCCAACGGCAGGCCGTCGCTGTCCACAAGGGCGATCCAGTGAGCCCTCGGCATCGCCGCTTCCAGCGACTGTAATACCCGCATCAATTCCGATTCGCGTGTCACCATCGCCATCCCTCCACCCGCAGTTCCATCCACTTCCATCTACATTAACTCGGCTCTGCGAGGACCGCAAGTGCCAGTGCTGGAAATCATCGTGGTTTGGCTCTGATTCGGCTTTAGGATACAATCGGCGGACGTATGGAGCGAGTGCCATTCTTCCGACGGACTGCTGTCCTGCTCTCCCTGGGCATACTCACGGCGGGGGGGCTGTATCTGTACCTGCAAGGCCGCGTGAGCGACCCTACGATCCCGCGCTTTTTGCTCTTCACCATCCCACCGCTCGCGCTGGTCGGGCTCTTCTACCTGGGCTACCGCAGCATCAACATCCTGTTTCTCGCCCAACCTGATTCGCGCAGTTTGATGGCTGCCGTACTTGGATTTACCACGATCGCAGCGCTCTTTATTCTCAACCTGCTGCTCTTCACCGGGACCGAGGCCTCAAGTTTTCAAGCCGGATTGACGATCGACCTGGACCTGTTTCTGCTCGTGCTAGTGCTGACGGTCCTGCTCTGCGCCCAATTCGTGCTCCCGGTAGAGACCGTCGAAGACCGGCTTGCCGTCACCGATCGCCTCTTCGGCCACATTCTCGGGGAAAGGGGACCCGTGACCTACGTCCGCAACGGGCAGGCCGTGCAAGCGCACGGCGAGGACCGGCGCCGTGGGCCAGGCGTTTTCCTCGTCGATTATGCCAGCGCCATTGTGCTTCGGACGGACACCGCTTTCACCCGCGCTGCTGGCCCGGGCATTGTGCTCACCAGGCCCGGTGAGCGGCTGGCCGAGGCGGTCGACCTGCGGCGTCAGGAACGCTCACTACACCCCGAGGATCCTTCCACCCGATCTGAGCAAATCAAACACAATGGTTCCTCCCTGGCAGTCACCCGGGATGGCATCCCGGTGTCAGCCCAGCTCAGTATTACGTTCATGATCGACCCCGGCCACCGGCGGGAGCCGCGCGAAGGGCGCGATCCGGAAAAACCGCCTTACGAATTCTTCGCACCTGCGGTCGAAAAAGCGGTCTTCGGTCATGTGTACGGGGAATATGAGGATGTCAGGTGGCACGACCTGCCCCTGCTTTTGCTGGCGGATGTATGGCGGGAGGAAATCAAGCGCTGGTCGCTGAATGAGCTGCTCTCCGATGCATCCGGTGGAGAGAGCGTTCTCACCAAGATCACCGAAACCCTGCGCTCGCGCATAATTCCCGCACCGGAAAACGTGCGCGAAGCAGGTGAAGAAGGCTCTCCCGAATTGGAGGCCGATATCCTCGCCGCACGCGGCGTGCGCCCCATCGATCTCGATATACGGAACCTGAGACCTCCCATCGATGTTCAACGCGAGCGCCTGCTTCAATGGCATGAAGCATGGTACGGCGAGATCCAGGCTGCCCTGCAGGATGCTCGCGAGCAGGTCGATCGCACCCGCAGGCGGGGCGAGCAAGAAGCGGCGTTGAAGCTGCTCGAACAAATTCCGGGGCGCCTGGCGCGTGCTCTCGAAGGCGGTGATCAACCGGGCCGAAAACAGACTCTGCTTCTGATCCTGCAGGATGCTCGATCGCTCTTCGCGCCGGAGGGACCACTGCCCGAGACCAGCCCGTTGATCCCCAAACTGCAGCACCTGGCAGAAGAGATCGAGAGCCTCGGAGATGACTGCCAGATGATGGGGGAAACCCATGTTTGAGCGCGATACCCAGGGCGATGGTTCCTTCGTTCGCTCAACCCTGCAGTCGGTTCTGCGGCTTCTGCTCGGCCGCGACCTGACCGCAGCCTGGGTCCGTTTCATCCTGGCAGGGATCGCCCTGGCCGCATTCTGGCTGATCCTGATCGTGATCTTCCAGTACCCAGGCCAGATTCCCTATGATCTCTTGAGCACAATCCCCCCGCTGCTCTTTCCCTTCGTGAACATTGCCAGCACATTCTTCAACCCGCAGATCCTGCTCCACCTGCTCCCGGTTTTCTTCGGGATCGCAGCGGGCATCGCCTTCGGAGCGCTTTACCTGCGCGACCTGTTCGAGATCGAATCGCCGGGCACCGCCTTCCGCTATCTGCTCGGTTCACTCTTTGGACTGAGCTACCCGCGCCTGCGCATTGACCGCCAGAATGTGCAGCAGCTGGAGGCCCACAATCCGATCACCCGCATCGGTGGGCCGGGCTACCTTCAGATCAACCTCGGCTTTGCGGCCATCTTCGAAACGGTCCATGGAATTCCGAATGTATATCCCAGGGCGATGGAAGCCCATCATGGAGACGACCGCCGCGAACCGCCAACGGCCACCCGGCGGCCAGCGGCATTTCTCGAGGGCTTCGAACGGCTGCGCGAGGTGGTCGATCTGCGCGATCGCATTGTGCGGCTCGAGCAAACATACGCCGAAACTCGGGACGGCGTGCCGCTGGCAGCGGTGGATGTCCAGATGGTTTTCCGGGTATACGGCGGGGGCCAGGAACGCAATCTCGCCAATGCCTATCCCTTCCACGAGGAGAGCATCCGGCGCCTGGTTTATGCCCAGCCTATTCTCGAAAAGCGGGCCCGTACGCCGGACGAACTGCTGGCCCGCATCGCCGAACGCGAGCTGCAGGCCTTCGTCCGCAGCCACTCCCTGGAGAGCCTGCTGGCCCTCCAGCCTTACCGCCGGCTCGAGACCGGTGTCCGCGAGGAGCTCGAGAACGAGGACGAAGCCGGTCAGTTCCAAATTCCACGCCGGGCGCTGACGGAACACTTTCATACCGAAGCGCTCACCCGCCGTCTACGCTACCTGGGATTGGAACTGGACTGGATTGGAGTCGGGATCTGGCAGGTCGGCCTCGCACCGGGTGCTGAGATTCGAGGAGAGATCGATCCCGGACGGACCTTGCTCAACGCATGGCGAGATTATCAGCGGTTGCAGCTGTACCGTTCACCGGCATTCCTTGAGCGTCAGCGTTTCGGGCGCGTTCGCGATCTCTCGAGCGAGATGATCCAGGGATGGATCGGCACGTGGGAGCGCGGCGAATTGGGTGAAACGTACCGCTGCTATGAACTGCTGTCCCTGATTGAACGTCAATTGGAGAAACTGCAGGCCAGTGTGGAGGAAGAGACAGAAACCGGGCTGGCCGCGGCACGTGCCATTGCGCACCTGGAGCGGCTCAATCGTCCGCATGTACTCGGCCGGGGAGACGGTGAATGAACGCCGAACCCGAGTTTCGTGAAGGCCCGGTGCTGGTGATCGGATCAGCCGGCCTAGACCTGGTAGGCCGGGCGAATGCCCCACTACAGCTCGGCACCAGCAATCCCGGCCGCATGCGCATGTCACGCGGGGGCGTGGCGCGCAACGTCGCCGAGAACCTTGCCCGGCTCGGCACCGAGGTGATCCTGATCACGGCTGTCGGCGCTGACCGGCAGGGTCAGCGGCTGCTGGAGGAGACGGCTGCAACCGGAGTGGACGTCGAGCACTGCCTGCTGATCGATGAGTCACCAACGAGCTTCTACCTCGCCGTGCTTGACGAGGAGGGCAACCTCGAAGTCGGCATCGACGATATGCGCGTGATCGGGAGCATTCCACCTGAGCACCTGCGCGAACGGCGGGGGCTTTTCAAGCGCGCAGCCGCCGTCTTCGTCGACGCCAACCTGCCGCAGAAAACCCTGCGCGCTGCCATCTCACTGGCCTACCGCTCGAAGACTCCAGTTGCAGCCGACCCGACCTCCGTGAAGTTAGCGGATGCGCTCTGTCCCTACCTCGACCGGTTGTGGTTGATCACGCCGAACGAATCGGAAGCCGGCGCGCTGTGCCCGCATCCCGTGCCGCATGCCGATCGGGACAGCGCCATCGACGCCGCCCGGCATCTCGTCGGCCAGGGCGTGGGGATTGCCATCATCACCATGGCTGAATTCGGCGTGGGCTACGCCACAGTTGATACCAGCGGTCACATCCCGGCCGTGAAAACAGAGATCGTCGACCCGACCGGCGCCGGTGATGCCCTGACGGCAGCCGTGATCTTTGCGCTGATCAATGAGATCCCCCTGGATGAGGCCGTCCGGCTCGGCGTCTCGGCCGCGGCGTTGACGCTGCGCGCCTCCGGCACCGTCTCGCCCGACCTTTCGCTCGAACGACTCTATGAAGAATTGCGCTAGGCCCGGCGCCTCCTGATCCTGCGGTGAGTGCAGCCAGCCACCCTCGAGGACGGCATGACATTGAAATCCCGCGCGAGACCCGAAGACCCTGACCGGATCCACATCCTGCCGGAGGTCGAAGATGCCCTTCGGACTTCACAGGCTGTCGTGGCACTCGAATCGACCGTGATCACGCACGGCTTGCCGCGCCCGGTCAACCTCGAGCTGGCACGTAAGCTGGAGCGCGTCGTGCGGGACGCGGGAGGCATACCGGCGACGGTCGCCGTCCTGGATGGTGAGTTCTGCATAGGGCTGGATGATGGATCGCTCGAGCGTCTCGCACTCGACCCCGACGCGATCAAGGCCAGCCGGCGTGAACTGGCCCTGGCCCAGTACCATCGTGCGAGCGCAGGCACGACCGTCGCCGGCACGATGACGCTCGCGCATCGGGCTGGCATTCGGGTCTTTGCAACGGGCGGCATCGGCGGCGTCCACCGCGGCGGCCTGGAGGATATCTCCGCTGACCTCCCGGAGCTGACGCGCTCACCCCTGGCCGTGGTCTGCGCCGGTGCGAAATCGATCCTCGACCTGCCGCGCACGCTGGAATGGCTCGAGACCGCCTCTGTGCCGGTCATCGGTTGGCAGACGAACGAGTTCCCGGCCTTCTTCAGCCGGAGCAGCGGGCTGCCGGTTACCAGCCGTTTCGATACGGTCGGTGAACTGGCCCAGTTCCTGCGGCTGCACTGGGATGTGTCCCCGCAGACAGCCGTCCTTGTCTGTGTCCCCTGCCCGGCCGAGGATGCGCTCGCACCGGAAGAACTGGATGGAACCCTGCAAAGCGCGGAAACCGAAGCCCGGGAGCAGGGAATCAGCGGGGGAGCGCTCACACCCTTCCTGCTCGCACGGCTTTCGGAACTCACAGCAGGAGCCACCCTGGGGGCCAACCTGGCGCTGCTGCAGCAGAACGCCCGGGTTGCGACGGAGCTGGCCAAGGCACTCGCACAGCAGGGTCGACCCACAACCTGAACCATCAGAAAAGAAAACGCCCCAAAACTTGAGCGTGCGGGGCGGTTGAAGTGGGGATGTGCCCTGCACGATGTGCGGGGCACGAAGCCTGCTTTTTAGGCGGTTTCTACGAACCGGCTCCCATCGCCTGCAAGAGCGCAAATCCGATTGCACCCGGCCCGATATGCGCGCCGATGACCGGCGTGATATCCACCGCCTGGATCGCTCCGGCCGGCAGGTCCTGTTCTACCCTTGTCAGCAGCTCGCGCGCCTTGGCTTCGGCATGGGTGTGAACGAGGGCAATGCGTTCGACCGGCATGCGTTCCTTCAGAAGCGCCAGCAGCCGTCGCTGGGCCGCTTCACGGGTGCGAATTCGCTCGGAGGTGGGCTCACCGTCGAACATTTTCAGCAGCGGTTTTACCCGCAGCAAGCTCCCAAGCCCGGCCATTGCACCGTTCATTCTGCCGCTGCGGCGCAGGAACTCGAGCGTATCGAGGGCAGCAAACACATGCGTGCGCTGGATCTGTTCCTCGAGAATAGGCAGGATTTCCGCCACGCTCTTGCCTGCCGCCGCCTCCTGCGCAGCCCGCTCTACAAGAAAACCCGTTCCCAAACTGAGCTGGCGTGAGTCGAGAACTGTGACCGGAATGGAGGTCGTAAGCTCGGCCCCCTGGCGTGCGACTTCCGGCGTGGCGCTCAAGCTGACGGAGATATGGATGGAAAGCACTTCCGTTGCGCCTTCATCCGCCATGCGATCGTAGTAGCGCTTGAACACCTTGGCTCCGGGAGCGGCGGTTGTGGGCGGCGGGTTCCACCCCGGCAAGCCGGTATAGAACTGCTCCCGCGAAAGGTCGACGCCATCCTGATAGCTCTTTTCGCCCACATTGATGTAGAGCGGAACGACCTCGATACCATAGCTCTTCACGACTTCCGCCGGGAGGTCACAGGTACTATCGGTCACAATGCGTACGGTCATCGCACCATCTCCTTCAACATCCGGCTGCGGCGGATGTCACCTCGACCCGGAGGGTCAGCGCTCGCCTCCCGCGAGGCCAAGCAGCTCGCGCCGCAAGTCGTCCGATTCGGCCAGGGCTGCCTGTGTACGCATCATACCATCTGGCTGGCCGACTCCACGCATGACTGCACAGAAATGCACGCCCTCAACCACAACGGCTACACCGCGTGGCTCAAGCTTTTCATACAGGAAGTTCGCAATTTGATCCGTCATCCGTTCCTGGACCTGCAAGCGCCGGGCAAAAATCTCCACCACGCGCGGTATTTTGCTCAATCCGACCACCCGGCCGGATGGCAGGTAGGCGACATGTGCCTTGCCATGGAAGGGAAGCATGTGGTGCTCACACATGCTGTAGAAAGTCATGTTGCGGACGACAATCGGCTCGCTGTAGCTTTCCTCAAACATGGCGCCGTTGATCACCGCGTCGAGATCGACGCTGTAGCCGCTGGTGACCTCCCGCAGCATCTTCGCCACCCGCTTGGGGGTGTCCAGCAAGCCTTCCCGCTCCGGATCCTCACCGATTCCGTCCAGCAGCGTGCGGACGGCGCCCATCATCGACGTGTCAGGCGATTGTCCGGCCCGCCATGCCATAACCTGCTCCATCTTGCCACCATCGGGTACGTAGATCCCGTTCGGTGTTTCCTGCAGAACCAGTTCGCGTTCCTCGTTCAGTACCAACATGATTTGCTCCTGATTGAACTGTGATGGCACGATCATAGCAGGAAATCAATTATTTGTCAAGTATTTGTAAAGAATATATACAATACCGAATCGGCCGGCAGAATCACGGTCCAGCCGTGCTGCGAGCACGGACGTCGAGCGCCAGTGCGCCCTGCCCGGCCGGGAAGACCCGCAGCGGGTTGATCTCCACCTCCTGCAGCGTGGGAAAGTCCACGGCCAGCTGGCTCAGCCGGCACAGGGCCTCGATGACGGCCCCGCGGTCGGCCGGCTCCTGGCCTCGCAAACCCCGCAGGCGTTTTCCGGCCATGGTCGCATCCAGCATGGTTTCGGCCTCTTCCGTCGTAAGCGGTGCCAGCGCGAAGGCCACGTCATGCAGGGCTTCGACCTCTACCCCGCCCGATCCGAACATCAGCAGCGGGCCGAATTGTTCATCGCGAGCGAAGCCGACGATCACATCCCGGCCGGGATCGGCTTGCGGCTGCAGGATGAAACCCGAATCTCTCAGTGTGGGGAGCGCGCTTCCCAATCGCTGACTCAATTCGACGAATGCGGCTTGCAGGTCTGCGGCTGATCGCAGATCCAGCGCCACACCCCCCAGGTCGGATTTATGGGGCACATCCGGTGAATTGATTTTCAGCACCACCGGATACCCAAGCTTCTCGGCCTGTTCTAGCGCCTGATCCAGGTCGCGGACCGGTACCTGGTGGCTGACAGGCAGGCCGTAGGTTTCAATCAGCGCCAGCGAATCCTGCGCATCCAGAAAGTGATCTGTACCGCGCGCGGCGTTTTCCAGCGTGGATACCGCCCCTTCATGATCGACCTCATAAACGGGTGCATCCGGTGCAATCGCCCGCTCCAGCGCCTGGGCACGCAGGTACAGCACACGCAGCGCGGAAGCGGCTCGTTCCGGGAAGCGGTAATCCGGGATGCGTGCCATGCGGAAGAGCTGAGCAGCATGCGCGATCAAACCCTCCCCCATCAAGGCGATCACAACTGGCTTGTTGGCTGAACGGATGACCGGGATGATCGCCCCCGCCACCTCGGCTGCGGTGGTGACGGGTGGTGGCGGCAGGATGACGATGATGCCATCCGCACCCGGGTCCTCGAGCAGCAGGCGCAGGGCGTCGGCATATTCGCGTGGGCCGGCACCGGCCAGCATATCGATCGGATTGTGCAGGCTGGCAGCCGCAGGGAGGAAGCTTCCCAGCTGCTCCACGGTCTCCTCTGTCAGCCTGGCCAGGCGCAGTCCGTTCTCCTCCAGCGCATCGGCCGCGATCGCGCCGGGTCCCCCGGCGTTCGTCAGCACGGCCATGCGCGGTCCGGGCGGCAGCGGGCACCAGGCCAGCGCCCGGGCCCAATCGAACATCTCCTCCGAATGCCGGGCGCGAATGACGCCGGCTTTGCGGAAGGCTGCGTCGAAGGCCTGATCCTCGCCGGCCAGCGCTCCGGTGTGGGAGGCGACGGCCGCCCGCCCGGCCGCCGAACGCCCGACCTTGATCGCCACCACCGGCTTGGCGTGGGTCACCTCGCGCGCGCTTTGAATGAAGCTGGGACCATCGCCGATGCCCTCCAGGTACATCGCCACGACATGCGTGTTGGGGTCGGCCGCCGTCGCGAGCAGCAGGTCGCCTTCATTTAAGTCCATCTGGTTGCCCAGGCTGACCAGGCGCGAGAGTCCAAATCCCTGCCCACGCGCCCAGTCGATGACCGCCTCGCAGATGGCGCCTGAGTGCGATAGGAAGGCGATTTCACCCTGAATCGGGCCGGGCAGCGGCAGAAAGCTGGTGTCGATCGGCAGGTGCGTGTCGAGGTAGCCGATGCAGTTGGGTCCCAGCACACGAATGCCGTGCTGCCGGGCGACCTCCAGGCAGCGTTCCTCCAGCCGGGCTCCATCCTCGCCCGTCTCGCGAAACCCACCAGCACCGACGATCGCATACTGAATGCCGCGCTGCCCGCAATCTTCAAGTGCCTGCGGCACGGATGCAGCCGGAATCATGATCACGGCCAGATCGACCGGATCGGGAACATGCGCCAGGTCGGGATAGAGCGGCCGATCAAAAAGCATGCCGCCGCGCGGGTTGACGAGATGGATCGCGCCGGGATAGCCGGAGATCACCAGATTGCGTGCGACACCGTATCCAAGCTTGACCGGATCGCGCGAGGCGCCTACCACGACAACACCTTTCGGAGCAAACAATCCCTCGTACATGCGGCCTCCCCACATCATGATACGTCGAAAGCTTCACGGGATGAGTCAAAGTATAACGGGCGCGGCAGCCATCTACCATCGCCGCTAAAGCCCATCCCGGGTTAGCATGTTATAATCGCCTCAATTCCAGCAAACAGCACGCCTGGAGGCGAGCAGGATGGTAGAGGTTGAAATCGACAGCATCCGCGTCAGCCTGATGTCGCAGCAGCGGATCGTCATCCTGAAGGAAATCAACTCGGATCGCTACCTGCCGATCTGGATCGGCCCCTATGAAGCCGAGGCCATCACTCTCAGCCTGCAGGACGTCGAGGTTGCCCGACCCCTCACCCACGACCTGCTGCGCAACGTGCTCTCCGAGCTTGGCGCGCAGGTAACCCGCATCAACATCACCGAACTGCGCGATAACGTCTTCTTCGCCCGCATCATCCTGCAGGTCAACGGCCAGGAGATGTCGATCGATTCACGACCCTCCGATGCCCTGGCTCTCGCCGTGCGCGTGCATGTTCCGGTATACGTGGCCGAAGAAATCATGGACGAAGCCTCGACCGTGCCCGAAGCCGATCTGGAAAGCGAAGCAGGTGGCGACCTGCCGGATGAGCGCCTGGAGGTCTTCAAGGACTTCATGGATTCGCTCGATATGGACGACCTGGAAGATACGGACACCGAAGACGACGAGTAAGTTCAGGCTGTAAATTGGTACCTGCCAGTCCGAAGGATTGAACAGCGATCCTCGTTACGAGGATCCTATTCGCATCTAACCACCAAACACCTGGAAGGCCGATGACGGATTTTCCACCTCCGAACCCAACCAACCGTTCAGGCGATGGCCGTTCAGGCCAGGAGATGCCGCACGACCGTCAGGCTGAGGAAGCACTGCTGGGCTCGGTGCTGGTCAACCCCGAGGTCTACTACGACGTCGCCAACACGCTCTCGATCGATGACTTCTTCATCCATCGCAACCGCTGGATCTGGGAAGCCTTCACAGCGCTTCACGAACAGCGCCTGCCGGTCGACATCCTGACGGTCTCGGAGGAACTGGAGCGCCAGTCGCGTCTCGACGAGGCCGGTGGTCCGGCCTACCTGACGGCCCTTATCAACAACGTCCCCTCCTCGCTGCACGCCGAAGCCTACGCCCGGGTCGTGGAGGAGACCGCCACCCGCAGGCGGCTGCTGGCTGCCGCCAACCAGATCGCCAAGCTGGCCTATCAGGGCGGGACGGCGATCGAAGAGGTGGTGAACGAATCGGAGAAGTCGATCTTCGGCGTCAGCGAGCGTCGGCTGACGCACCAGTTGCAGCCAATCAAGCGCGTGCTCAGCGAATACTATGACCGCATCGATTATCTCGCCCGTCACAAGGACG
The DNA here is from genome assembly GCA_046259355.1 of Anaerolineales bacterium. GTDB lineage: Bacteria > Chloroflexota > Anaerolineae > Anaerolineales > E44-bin32 > E44-bin32. The sequence goes on along the minus strand of JBJYWH010000011.1, from coordinate 5,805 downwards.
AAACGCTCGGCGTTCCGACCGGATTCATCGATCTCGACCGGCTGCTCGGCGGCCTGCAGTCGAGCGATCTGCTGATCATCGCCGGCCGGCCCGGCCAGGGCAAATCCGGCTTCTGCCTCTCCGTGGCGAAGAACGCCAGCCAGATTCACAAACGCCACGTGGCGCTCTTCTCGCTCGAGATGTCGAACGAGCAGCTTGTCCAGCGCCTGGTGGCGCAGGAGACCGGGATCGATTCCCAGCGGCTGCGCCTGGCCGATCTGCAGGATGAGGAGTGGCCGCTTTTCACCCAGGCCGTGAGCGCGCTGGGCGACACGCAGATCTACCTCGACGATACGCCGGCCATCACGCCCCTTCAGCTGCGCACCAAGTGCCGAAGGCTGCACATGGAGGTCGGGCTCGACCTGATCATCATCGACTACCTGCAGCTGATGACCGGCGACTCGCGCATCGACAACCGCGTGCAGGAGGTTTCCTACATCTCGCGCAACCTGAAGGCGCTGGCGCGCGAACTGAACGTCCCGGTCCTGGCCGCGGCCCAGCTTTCCCGCGCCGTGGAATCGCGCCGCCCGCCGCGCCCGATCCTCTCGGACCTGAGAGAATCAGGCAGCCTGGAACAGGACGCCGATGTGGTGCTGTTCATCTACCGCCCGGATCAATATGAAGACGATACGCTGAAGCAGAACATCGCCGAGATCATCGTCGCCAAGCACCGCAACGGTCCGGTCGGCAGCGTCGAGCTGGTCTTCCGCCAATCGCTGGCCAAATTCGAGAACGCCGCCACCCGCCCGGTCGACCTGACCGCGGTGTAGCACCTGATCCCCGACTCATGTCTCCCACTGGTTTCGCCGGATTCCCGCCAGGAAAACAACCGCTGATCCCGGTTCCGGCGGCTTTCTTCAGCGAGCTGCTGCCGCAGATCGATCACCTCGGTGAGCTGCAGGTCACGCTGTATGCTTTTTGGGTCCTGGCCCGGCGGGAGGGCCGCTTCCGCTACCTGCAGCGAAGCGAAATGCTGGCCGATGTGCGCCTGATGCAAGCGCTGACCCAACCCGGTCTCGAACCCGCCGCGGCGCTGCAGGAAGCGCTGGAACGGGCGGTCACGCGCGGCACGCTCCTGCACGTGAGCATCGAGCTGGCCACCGGGACGGAAGAGTTCTACTTCGTCAACAGCGCCAAGGGACGTGCTGCTGTCGCGGCGGTGGAGGCCGGGGAGTGGACGCCCAGCGGCGAGCCCTCGGCACTCCTGGATCTGGCCGTCGAACGGCCGAACATCTATACTCTCTACGAACAGAACATCGGCCCGCTGACGCCCATGCTGGCGGAACGCTTGCGGGCGGCCGAGGAGAGCTTCCCCCCCGAGTGGATCGAGGAAGCGATCGGCATTGCGGTCGAAAACAACGTCAGGAAATGGCGCTATATCGAGGCCATTCTCGAGGATTGGAAGGGGCGAGGCAGGCATGAGCGAGAAGATCGAGGAGACTCTGAAAAGGCTCGCCGCCGCTACATCCAGGGCAAACTCGCGGACTACTGGGACTCCTGAAGGTCCATCACCCCGCAGCACGCTCGGCGACCCGAACTGCCCGCACTGCGGGGGCAGCGGCTATCTGCGTGCCGATCTGCCAATCGACCATCCCGATTTCGGCAGGCTCCAGATCTGCAGTTGCCGTGCGGCCGACGTGCGGGCCCGTATGCGTCACCTGCTCTTCAGCCTGAGCCAGCTCGATGAGCTCAAGGAACTGACCTTCGAGCAATTCAATCCACGCGGCCGGGTCGGTATCGGCACCCACCAGGCTGATACGCTCGAACGGGCGTTCAACCAGGCTCAGACTTTCGCCTCCAACCTGCAGGGCTGGCTGCTGATCGAAGGCGACTACGGCTGCGGGAAGACTCACCTGGCGGCGGCGATCGCCAACCAGGTCGTCGAATTCGGCATCCCGACGCTCTTCCTGACGGTGCCCGACCTGCTCGATCAGCTGCGTTTCGCCTATGGCTCCGAGGATGTCACCTTCGAACAGCGCTTCGAGCAGGTGCGTGAGGCCCCGCTGCTGATCCTGGACGACTTCGGGACCCAGAGCGCCACCGCCTGGGCGCGCGAGAAGCTGTTCCAGATTCTCAACTTCCGCTACATCAACCACCTGCCGCTGGTGATCACGACCAACCTAGCACTGGAGGAACTCGAAGGCCGCGTGCGCTCGCGCCTTTCCGATCCCGAACTCGTGACACACGTGCGGATCCTGGCACCCGATTACCGCCGGCCGGTCGAGGACACCGGGCAGCACGAACTCTCCAGCCTTGGTTTGCACGCCGGACAAACGTTTGGCACCTTCAGCTTGCGGAAGGAAGAGAAGCTGCCGGCGGATGATTTGAAGACGCTGGATGAAGCCTTCCAAACGGCCCAGGCCTATGCCGAAGAACCCAACGGCTGGCTGGTCTTCATGGGACCCTACGGCAGCGGCAAAACGCACCTGGCGGCAGCCGTCGCCAATTACCGTGCCAGCCAGGGCTTTCCGGTCATGTTCGTCGTCGTTCCGGACATGCTCGACCACCTGCGGGCGACCTTCAGCCCGAGTTCAGACGTGTCTTACGATAGGCGCTTTGATGAAATCCGCACCGCACCGCTGCTCGTGCTGGACGATCTGGGCTCTCAGGCGGCCAAGCCCTGGGTGCAGGAGAAGCTCTACCAGCTGATCAATTTCCGCTACAACGCCGGTCTGCCGACTGTCATCACGACCGCCGATACACTGGACGAGATCGACCCCCGACTGCAGTCGCGCCTGATGGACCGGCGCCTGGTGCAGATCGCGCCGATCACCGCACCCTCCTACCGCGGCAAGGGCAAGAAACGCAGCAAGCGCTGAACCGGCGTTCTGCGCCCGGTTACATCCAGCGGGCGGCTATCGCTTGCCCGGGCTGCGGATGCCTCTTCTGGCGGAAGTACAGCGCCGCGCTTGACCCAATCCACCCGCCGCACCCGCACCGGTGCAAGCCTGCATCCCGTCGACCAGCTCGAGGGTTGCCCTTCTCCAGTCAAGGACGAGTGCCCGCTGACCAAACGCAGGTCGTCACATCGGTCGTGTAAACCTGCAAGCCGGTCTCGGGCATTTTTTCCATGCTCACATCGGCAAACAGTTCGTTGCACGGCTCGGTGTCAAGCCATGCCACCAACCAGTCGAGGCTGTACATGAAACCGTGTGTGGATGTCTCCCCTCCCGCAAGATAGATCTGGGCATAATCATTTGGCGGGATGACGAAATCGCGTACCTGAACATCCCCACCCGTATAGCGCCATACGTAATGAGCAGGCGTGGTTTCATTCGCGTTGGTGACATAAATGTAGGTGTCACAACTGCCTGTATCAATATAATTGTCGTAACCCACCGGGCCGAATTCCAGGTACTGCATCGCGTCACAGGAGGCTACCGTTGCCGGCGTCCCCTGAACCGCCGTCGGCCCCGGCTTGCGCGTGTCGGTGGCCGTAGTCCCGGTCTCAGGAGTCGAGGTCGGCCCGCCCTCAACGATCCAGGCGCGAATGACATAGCCCGTCTCCCGGTCGGTGCACACCATGTAGCGTGCCTTCTCCGGGTCGCCGGCCGACGCCGGCGACTGGCCGAGCATACCGGCTGCCGCCTCGTACTCCCCTTTTCCGACCGCCGTGCACGCAACCTGGCTCACATGCTGGACTGCCTCCAGCAGGCGCTGGTTGCGCCCCTCCAGCAGCTCAGCCCGAATCTCGCCATAGAGCTGCTCGCGCGTCTTCCCGCCTGTGCCCTGCGCAGCCGAGAGGAAGGCCAGCGCCTGCGAGGCGACATCGATCACGGCCGTCGTTCGATCGGTGAGGTGCACGCCCGGCAGGTTGAGCTCCACCCCGCCGGTCTCGAGCTCCGTCGAGGTCAGATCGACCCGGTCCAGCTCGGCCTCCATCGTGTCGAGCGCGTCCACCGCCTGGCCCGCCTCTCGCTGGACATCCTCCAACGTGCGATCCAACCGGTTGAGCGCGCCGCCCAGCGAACGATCGAGCCCCGCCCCCAGCGCCGAACCCAGGTTGCGCACGCCCTGCTGCAGCTCGGCCGATAGGGCTACCTGTTCGGCCAGCTGCTGGGTCAGCGTCTCAACCGGTTGGCCGGCCGCGGCCGCGGATTGAACGGCGATCACCGTCGAGCGGATGCGCGAGATCGTGTTCCGCACGTCGGCCAACACCCGCTGAGCTCCCGGAAGCTGGGTGATGACCGACTGCAGCTGCCGCACCAGCGTGCGGTTGAACTCGATTCGAGCCAGGTTTTTCTCGGCCTCGATCGCCTGCGTGACCGCGTCGTGCTCGGCCTGCAGGGCAGCCGAGAGCTTGATAAAGGCTGCCAGCCGGACTTGCTCAAGTCCCTCCGCCCCCTCCCGCAGGCTCTCCAGGTCGCCCGAGAGCAGCTGGTCGTGGGCTGTGTCGGAGAGCGAGCCGTAGTAGCTGTTGAAATCGCGCTGCGTATCGCGCGCCGCCCGGTAGGTGCGGTTGCGGCGGTTGAGTGCGTTGAGCACCCGCACCCCGCCGAGAAGCGCGTTCAGAACCCCGCCGGCTTGAGCCGGCTGAACACAGGTTAGGCCATCGACAACCATCATCGCCGCCAGCAGCAGCGCCAGGATCGCCCGGGACAATCGCCTGTTCTTCATCGGTCTACTCCTGCCGTCACGCCGATCGTTTCCACATACACCAGCGCGTCATCCTGAAAGGCGAGCGTGATCTGATCTCCAACCAGCAGGACTCCGCCGGCCAGGTCCTCGCCGCCCTCCGAGAGCTCAATCGCTTCCGGCGCGGTGCCGGCGGGCGAGGCGACCGCCGCTGCGCGGGAGGCCGCTTCAATCGACATGCCGCTTTCGAAAACAGTTGGATCGTACCAGGCCGGGAAAATTGTGCCCTCCGCCGCTGGTTCGAGATCGAGGGTCCAGATGATAGTCCCGTCGACGAAGTCAACGCGCGTGCCGTAGCCGTAGTAGTACCAGGACTCGCGCCGCACCTGGCCGCCCTCCACGTCGACGACAGCGATGTCGAATTCATCCGGAAGACCGAGGCTTGCCAGAACCTGCGGCCGTTCATCGACCGGCGGCACGCTGAGCGCCAGCGCCAGATCCGCGTCGCTGTAACCGGCCGTGGCGCGGCCCATGATGCGATCGGCCGCTGCGCTCAGTCCGCCCGGGTAGAACACAGCCACCAGCAGGGCAGCTGCCAGGCATATGCCCGCCACGGCGATGAGCAGCGCGCCGCAGCCGATCAGCAGCTTGTTCCGGCTGCGCTTGACGGGCGTCGGTGCGTGCAGCTGATCGGTCTCGGCTTTGGTGGTTGAGTCTGTGGGTGGAGAGGTGGCTTGCGGGGTTTGAACAGGGGTGGGCGGAGATGTCGTTCGGGGCGCAGGCGAGGCCGCAACAGGCGGCGCGACATCGACAGCCCTCCCCTGCCCGGCATCCATCACCGTCGGGATGGCGTCCTGGATCACCCGGAAGGAAAATTCAGTGTCCCCGAGCCGAATGCGAGAACCGTTCTGCAGCTGAACCCGCTGTGCGCGAACTCCATCGACGAAAGTGCCGTGTGTGCTGCCCAGGTCGGTGATGATGAAAAAGCCATTCTCGAAGCGAATCTCGGCGTGCTCACGCGATACGCGAGGGTCGAGAATGGTGATTGTGCAGGAGGAACCACGCCCCAGGCGGATTGCCTCCAGCCCCAGATTGAATTGCTTGCCTTTGAAACCCTCGCTGATTCCCTCCAGCACGGCGGCCTGCGATGCAGTCATGATGTCTTTTCCTTGAGCGGGAGCGCGGGATGTT
>JBJYWH010000010.1:0-3422 GCA_046259355.1 Anaerolineales bacterium | reverse complement strand
TCCACCTCGACACATTTCCGACTCCATCATATCAGTGACATCGCACACCGCCGCTTAAGGTCAGTTTAAGGACTACTCCTCTCTTTTTCCTTATCTTGAGTCCGATTTTCGGTCACGCAAGATCCCTGGCAATCGTTGAATTCCAGAGCCATCGTCGGCTCCATTTGTGCATTTCTCTCCAGGATCATCCATCGAAAGGCACTCAGGAATCATGATCCAGCAAACCCCTCAGCATACGGGCATCCTTGAAAGTATTCGCCTGTGGATCGTTGTTGAAATCGGCATACGAAGTGCCAACGTGACTGTCAGCGGTCATTTCAGCAGTATCCCATCCGTCGAGCTGGACTGAAGCGTCCATTGCCATAGTATGTATAGCCTCGACATCTCAAGAGGCGATCTCTCGTTGGGATTAATTCTTGCCAAGGTCTTGCGGTGGAATTCTTCGGGATTTGGCGGATCGACACAACGCCGGGAAAATCCATCATCAGCCGGGGCCGACAGGGGTCTGCTCAGCGTTGCAGGAAGAACGGCGCTCCGGCTACGGAATATCAGCCCGGTGGGGCCTTTTCCCGGGATGTGTGATTCTGCGGGCCAGCAAATCGAGTTGCTACGGCGCCCTGATCGCTCCATAGGCGGTTGCCAGCGCGAGCCCACCGAAACCACATACCGGAAAGAGGAATTGAGCCGATGCACCCAGAAGGGTCATCTTTCCAACGTAAATGCCCGAAGCCCCAGCTGCCGTGACAGCCAACACCACAAACATCCAGCGTGGGAAGGATTGATTGTGCCTGCTATCCATGTGAACCACCTCGTTGTGGAGCGATAGCCAACCCTCCCGACGAAACGCCGGGATAATATTCGGAACGAAAACCGGAGGACCCCCTCGCCAAACCTTTCCCCGCCATTCGACGATCGGGGAAAGCCGCTATTTGCCCTGCTCCCGGTAGAAAGCTAAAAGGTTGAGCAATGTACCTGCTGCAACGCCGAAAACCATCCCGACACCGACATTGCCTATAAGCGCACCGATGCCCGTTCCCAGAGCGATACCGATCGGCAGGAACATGCCCAAACTGACCTTGTCCTTCTTGCGATCATGCTGCATCCCGACCTCCCTGCATAAGCTCTTCAACCGGGGGATTTCCAATCGATCCATTCTGTCGCTTTCAGCCCTTGGTCATGCGCTCCAATCGCCTCCTGCCAAGCGCAGCTACGATTGCGTAGCCGCCAACGAGAACCCCCGGTCCGCCGAGAATGATCAGCAGGCGGTCTGCCCACTCCGGGCCCTGTGGCAGGCCGCGGATGAGCGTATAAGGGAGCCCGATCGACAGGGTCAGGTACAGATAGGCTGCCAGGATACTGCGCAGCGAAAGCACCGGCAGCACCCCGCCGAGATACAAACTGAGCAGCCAGTAGCCGAGCACAGAGGCGGCAAAGATTACCGCCAGGTCGTTGTAATACGAAGGAGGCAGGGCCTGGATATAACGCTGGTAGATAATCGCGCTGAACAACCCGGCCTGGGTCATCCCGAGGAAAATGAAAGCCAATTTTCCTGAAACAAGCTCGGCGCGTTCATCAATCTGGATCCATTTAGGCATCGGCGTGCTCCTCTTCCCAGAACAATTCGTCGAGCGGCGTGTTCGTGCTGCGGGAGAGCAGCAGGCACAGCTTGAGCGAGGGATTGTAGCGGCCCGCCTCGATCAGGCCGATCGTCTGCCGCGCCACGCCGACCCGGTCGGCCAATTCCTCCTGGGTCAACCCGGCCGCAGCGCGTGCCGCCTTCAGGTTGTTTCCGATCCGCAGTTCCTTCATCGACCCTCGGCAAGTGGTAGATCGCCAGAATTGTAAACTATAGTTTGCATTTTGTCAATTATATATTGCATTCCTCGTACTTGGGGTGAATCTCATCCGGGCGAATCGAGTCCTTATTTGAGCTCACAACTGTTGGCCCGAAGGGGATACGGCCACGAATCCGGATCCGGGAGTCATTCGATGGTCAACGCTGATCCATCAAACCGGATAGAATCTCCTGCACGAACTCGGCCCGGGATCACCCCGTGGAGGTCTTCTGAGCAATGAGGGATCGCTGGTTATCGCCTGTCATATGGGCCATGCTGCTGGTCACCGCTGCCGGGTGCGGCGTGTTCGGCGTGGGCCGCTGGACCACCCATCCCGGCACGACATCCAACCCGATCTCTCCAACGGCCTCGACCGAACCCAAGCCTGCAGAAACCCTGAAGCCGACATCCACCACCACCATCACACCCTCCCCCACCGCGACCGAAGTTGTCTTTGAGGTCGGGGAAGAGCTCACGATCGATTACCTGCTCCAGCAGGAGATCCAGGGCAGCGCGATCACCATCGAGCGCGAGCTGCCGGCGACCTTCTACTACCGCCGCTACATCGCCAGCTACATCTCGGAAGGAAACAGGATCTACGGCCTGCTGACCGTCCCGATCATGGCCATGCCAGAGGGTGGCTTCAAGGCAATCGTCTTCAACCATGGCTACATTCCACCCGACGTATACCGCACCACCGAACGCTACACCGCCTATGTGGACTACCTGGCCCGCAACGGTTTTGTGGTCTTCAAAATCGATTATCGCGGTCACGGCGACTCGGAGGGCGAGGCCTCCGGATCCTACTTCTCGCCCGGCTACACGATCGACGCCATCGCGGCGTTCAAGAGCCTGCAGAGGCTCGACTTCGTCGATCCGGACGGAATTGGCATGTGGGGGCACAGCATGGCCGGCAACCTGGTGCTGCGGGCGATGCTGCTCGAGCCGGGGATCAAGGCCGGCGTGATCTGGGCCGGCGCCGTCTACAGCTACGACGACTTCGCGCAGTACGGCATCGACGACAACACCTACCGGCCGCCAGCCACACCGGAAGGTGGAGACGCTCAACCTCGCCGCTCCCAGCTGCTGTTCGATCTCTACGGCCGGCCCGGCTCCGGCCACCCGTACTGGGATGCGGTCTCGCTGACCGCCCACCTCGACCTGCTCCAGCACCCGCTGCAGCTGCACCATGCGCAGGACGACCCGGTGGTGAACATCGGCTACTCGCAGGGCCTGGCCGCCGCGCTGCAGGCGCTCGGCAAGCCCTACGAGTTCTACATCTACCCCAGCGGCGGCCACAACCTGGTCTCGCCCTACTTCGACCAGGCGATGCTCCGCACGGTGCAATTCTTCCGCGAGATTCTTTAAGACAAGGGGCTGAAGCATAGTCGAGGCGGAAGCAGCCAAATGGTCACCTGCCCAGCTTCTTACGTTCTTGGACTCCACAGGACTCCGCTCCAGCCTGCGGATATCGACGAGGACATCACAATGGTGATTAGCATTTTCACGGCTGCGATGGAAGAACTTCGTGCGCAGGGCGTCTGGTGACTCAAAACCCTGTATGGGCTGCACAGGATATCGTCAAGA
>JBJYWH010000009.1:0-5840 GCA_046259355.1 Anaerolineales bacterium | reverse complement strand
CGTGAAGAGTAGGAAGTCGTCGGCGATCGCGAAATCACAGCCGGGATCAGACCACTCCTGCGGAGTGCACCGACCTGCTTTCCAATAACGGTCCTTCGTTTTGCGTTCAGTTCAATAGCTTGCATCATTTTCCCTCCGGGGCGCCTCTCACCCTTCTCGGGTTACCCTCGCCCCATTTGGCTGCCGGATAAATCCCGGCTGATTTCTCAACTCCGCCGTCGCGTAAGAAGATTCGTGACGAAGAGCACCAGACCCACGGCAACACCTGAGATCAATCCGGCCAGCATGGCCTGACGGGTATCCATGAGCGTTTCAACATTTCCATTCACTCTTCCCGCCAACAGAATCGCGGTCCGGCTGTTATTCAAGGTTGCCTCCCGACTGATCGTAAGACCGAGACGGGAAGAATCCACACGCACATCCTGGCCAACCACGGTCCCGGCGTTGCTCTGCTCGAGCTTTGCCGATTCAGCCTGAACGATTCCGATTGCGCCCTGCTGGGCCAGGATCGTATCACTCGATATGGATACCGCCGCACCCTGATGGATGTCAACGCTTGTCGCCGAGATGCGGTTTGCGCCACCCTGATGGATTCGGACAACTTCCGCCTCGACATCCTCGATCGTACCGCCCCGGAGTTGAATAACTTCCGCTTGCAGGTTTTCTTCCGGGAGATGCTCCATCGACTTGGCCATGTCTCACCCTCGATCGACACAAAAAAGAGGGGCTCCCTGATTCTATCCAGGGAATTCCCCGGCACTTCCACGAGCATTCTACCCAGTACAGCACGGTTCGTCAACGGTTGGCTGGTGAAGCCTGCGATCTTTCGGTACAGCCCAGGCTCGTTGACCGCCGTATCGCGGCATGTTAGACTCACAGATTGGCAACTTCAAGGTGAACGATGGGCGCTTTTCGTCGGATAGCTCCACAGATCATTGGGGGCGGATTGGTAATGGCCGCCGTGCTCGCTGCGCACCTCCCGGCGGCTGCCCAGGCGCCGGGCTATGCAGATATCACATCACCGGCTGACGGGCAGGCGGTTCAGGGTTTGATTACGATCGATGGTTCTGCTTCCCATCCCTTTTTCGAAGCCTATGATCTCGCATTTGCGTATCCGTCCGATCCTTCGCAAACCTGGTTCTTGATTACGGATCCGGTCAACCAGCCTGTGACGGATGGACCGCTGGCGATATGGGATACGACCGGGATCACGGATGGAAATTACCGCTTGCGCCTGCGGGTATTCCTGACCAATGGAAATATCCTGCAAGTAATTGTGGACGATCTCCGTGTGCGCAATTACACGGCCGTGGAGACGAGCTCACCGGGGGCCGTGGTTTCACAGCCCACGCCAACGATCGCTCTGCCGACCCGGACGCCGCGGCCTACCCCTCTGCCGGCTCTCACCGGTGATGGCAGCCAGGGCGTCTTCCATGCTTTCGCGATCGGCGCGATTTTGGGCGGTTTGACCTTGATCCTGGGTGGAGGGTATGTGATCGCTCGCCGTCGCATGAAAATTCGCCTTGGCATGATGCGCACTCGGCGCATGCTGTGGCAGCAGGATCGAAGGAATCGAAAACGAGACTGAGCATGGAGCAGCGAGAAACGTACCTCATCGTTGGCCTGGGAAACCCCGGTCGGCGATTCAAAGAGAACAGGCACAACATCGGGTTCGCACTGGTCACCCTTCTGGCCGACCGATGGGGGACGGAGTTCTCACGAATGCAGTCGGATGCATTGGTCTGCGACACGCGCCGAGCCGGGCATAAGATCATTCTGGCCAAACCACAAACCTGGATGAACTCCAGTGGACGCGCGGTAGCCGCGCTTCAACGCTTCTTCAAGGTTGATCTGGCGAATCTGATCGTCGCGTTCGATGATCTCGATCTACCCTCCGGCACCATACGGGTTCGGCCGGGTGGTGGCTCTGGAGGTCACAAAGGGATGGAATCCATCATACAGCACCTGGGGTCGGATGAATTTCCACGCATTCGTCTGGGTATCGGCCGGCCGCCCGGAAAGATGGATCCAGCCGATTACGTACTGCAGGATTTCAAAGCTCAGGAGCAGGAGCCGATCGAAGCGATGCTGCAGCGCGGTGCTGTGTGTGTGGAACTTCTGCTCGATGAAGGACTGCAGGCCTGCATGAATCACTGCAATCCCGCGGAAACATGATGGATCTTTCCCCGCTGCTTCCCGTCCTGCGTCAATTGCCAGGATATGACGAACTCAAAGACCGGGTAAATCCGGGCAGGCGAGTGTTTCTCCAGGTCCACCTGCCCCGTTCGATTCGACCGGCGATCGTAGCCGCGCTCCATCAGGATTTCGATCTGCCGATCCTCTATGCAAGCGCCCGGCAGGATCGCGTGCTTGCGATGAAAGAAGAACTGCCCGCCTGGGATCAACGGATCACGCCCATTCTCCTTCCCGAACCTGATCCGCTTTTCTACGAGATAGCCCCCTGGGGAGAACCGACCCGACTGGGGCGTGCGGCCGCACTTTCAGCCTTGATACGTGATAGAACTCCTGGCCTGCCTGCCAGCGATGCCATTCAATCCTCGCCCGTCGTCATCACGACTGCCCGATCGTTGATGACACGAACGCTCAGTCCCCAACAGTTCCTGGCAAACACTCGAGTCATCAGGGTGGGCGGCACGATCCGTTTTCAGAGACTGCTGGAGCTCCTGGTCGATACTGGCTACACGAACACGAATCTTGTCACGGAACCCGGCCATTTCAGCCGACGGGGTGGAATTCTGGATCTCTGGCCGCCGGTCGAATCGAATCCCGTCAGGGTGGAATTCTTCGGCGATGTCATCGATTCGATGCGCTCATTCCAACCGGCCAGCCAGCGCACGGAAGAAATGCTCGACTGGCTGCTCGTAACACCGGCGCGAGAGGGGCTGCCGCGTTACTTCCAGCGCGGCTGGTCCCCGATGCTGCCACAATTCGTCCAGGAAGGCCTGCCATCCACCGAGGCCCTGCTGGAGCTTTTCCTGCCGCTCATGAACCCCAACCCCAACAGTGTTCTCGATTTTCTCCCCGAACAAGCCTTGATTCTGATCGATGATGGTGTGCAAATCGAGCATGCAATCGAGGAGGTCGAAGAACAGGCCGTAGGCATGCGGCGGGAATCGGATCAAGCCGCAAGGCTCAACCAGGAGTTCCCACTGCCCTACCTGACCTGGCCGGAGATTCAGGAAAACCTTTCGAACCTGACGGTCATGGACTTCGGGATCGAACGGCAGCAAGGTGAGCTGTTGCTGTCATTGGAACAGGCTTTCACCCCCGGACTTCGTTTTGGGGGGCAGATCGGGTCGATCATGGAGCAGCTTCATGTCCAGCGCCAGGCGCTTGACATCACGATCGTTGTGAGCCGGCAGGCGCCCCGCCTGTCGGAATTGTGGCGTGAAGAAGAGGGCGAGGCACGCATCCAGGACAGTTTGTCGGAGGAATTTCACCCCGGTGATTTGACCTTCATTCCAGGCCCGCTATCCGAGGGATGGATCATGGATCATCCCAAGCTGGGTCGGGTTCACCTGCTCACGGATGCGGAACTCTTCGGCTGGAGCCGACCACGCCCGCGTCGGCGCTCGCTCCCCCGCACCACAGCGCCGGAGCAGGCTTACGCTGACCTCAGCACCGGAGATCTCGTTGTCCACATCGATTACGGGATCGGACGCTTCCAGGGGCTGGTCGAACGCACACTGGAGGATATACGGCGGGAGTACCTGCTCATTGAGTACGCAGATGGCGATCAGCTCTTCGTGCCCATCCATCAGGCTGACCGCATATCACGCTACATCGGCGCCGATGCAGGCGAGCCGGCTCTCTCCCGCCTGGGTGGTGCCGAGTGGGAGCGAAGCAAGACCAAAGCGCGCGAGGCGGTCGAGCAGGTCGCCCGCGACCTGCTCGACCTCTATGCCCGCCGCCTTACCGTGCGCGGGACGGCCTTCTCAACGGACACACCCTGGCAGCGTGAACTGGAAGCATCCTTCGCCCATCAAGAGACGGAGGATCAGATCGAGGCTCTCCAGGCCATCAAGCGTGATATGGAGCGCCCGCGCCCGATGGATCGCCTGATCTGCGGTGATGTTGGATACGGGAAAACGGAAGTTGCCTTACGTGCAGCGTTCAAGGCCGTAATGGACGGCAAACAGGTTGCCATTCTGGTGCCGACCACCGTGCTTGCCCAGCAGCACTTTCATACCTTTCGCCGGCGCCTGGCAGCGTTTCCCGTCGAAGTGGAAATGCTATCGCGCTTTCGCAGTCGAGCCGAAGCGGCATCCATCGTGAATCGCCTTGGAACCGGTGGCATTGACATCATCATCGGTACCCACCGGCTGCTGCAGCCCGATGTGCAGTTCAAGGACCTGGGTCTGCTGATCATCGACGAAGAACAGCGCTTCGGTGTCACGCACAAGGAATTCCTGAAGAAGATGCGAACGGAGGTCGACGTACTTACGCTGACTGCAACGCCGATTCCACGGACGCTCTACATGGCGCTCACGGGTGCGCGCGATATCTCCACCATCAGCACACCGCCTGAGGATCGCCTGCCCGTCATCACGAATGTCGGGCCCTACGAGCCCCGCATCATCCGTGCCGCTATTCTGCGGGAACTTGATCGGGGGGGCCAGGTCTTCTTTGTGCACAACCGGGTTCAGACCATCGCCAGCATGGTAAAGCGGCTGGAAGGCCTGGTTCCTGAAGCCCGTTTTGGAATGGCCCATGGCCAAATGCCTGAAGGGGAGCTGTCGCAGGTCATGGACGCATTTTCGAACGGCGAGATCGATGTTTTAGTAAGCACTTCGATCATCGAATCCGGACTCGATATTCCCAATGCCAACACGTTGATCGTCGACCGCGCCGACCGCTTCGGATTGGCGCAGCTCTACCAATTGCGCGGGCGTGTGGGCCGGGCCGCCATTCAGGGATATGCCTATTTCTTCCGCCCGGTGAACAAACGCGCTACGGAAGAGGCGCTTCAACGGCTGGAGATCATCGCGGAGAACAGCCAGCTCGGTGCGGGCTACGCGATCGCCATGCGAGATCTAGAAATGCGGGGGGCGGGTGAGATTCTTGGAACCCGCCAATCCGGATATATCAATTCGGTCGGTTTCCATTTGTATACCCGCCTGCTGGCTTCTGCCGTGCGCCGGCTGCGATCAACCATTGGTGCCGAACGAGAGATCGAAATTCCATTCCAAGCGGGAATAGAGCTGCCGCCCTCCGCTATTGATCTTCCGATTGCTGGTTCGATTCCAGAAAGCTATATTGAGAATCGGGATCTGCGTCTGCAGCTATACCGCCGGCTGGCGGAGATTCGGGAACCGGCAGCTCTCTCCACGATTCGGGATGAACTCAGCGATCGTTTCGGCCCCCTGCCGGAAGAAGTACTTCACTTGTTATACCAACTGCAGGTGAAAATCGCCGCAACGCATGCGGGGATTGATCGGATTCTCCATGAGAACGGTCAGATCCTGCTCGAGATCCCGGCCGAACGAGAGATGGTTCCCATCCCTTCCATCGAAGACAAAGTACGCCGCAGTAAACGCGGCGTGTGGCTGCAAACTCATGATAACGAGACCTGGCGTGATGACTTGCTCGATCTTCTTGAGGCGTTGAAATTGGAAGAAGCTGCTGCGTATGGTGTCAGGATGCTGCCACGAGCAGAATGAGATGGTCCGTTCTATACGTCCCCGTGGAAATGAACCTTCACGGTCAGGTAGGGTTCGCCTTTGATGTATTCAAAACCAAGTGCCCAGGCGCGCCAATCGTAACGGTTTCCCTTTTCAGGGGCAGGTTGGACGCCGTCCGCGGCAAGTATCCGTATGACG
>JBJYWH010000008.1:0-3510 GCA_046259355.1 Anaerolineales bacterium | reverse complement strand
AGACGGTCGAGCACGCTGCCGTAATTTGTGAGCTCGACATTAATCAGCAATGTATCGCCGACGGTTTCGAAGACTTCATCGAGCGTCGGTATCCGTTCACCCCGGAATTCCTGTCCCATAAAACTGCCGGCGTCAAGCCGTTTGAGTTCGGCCAGCGACTTTTCGGCCAGCTTTCCCTTTCCGCTGGTTGTTCGATCGAGTGTCAGGTCATGATAGACGACCACCCTGCCATCAGCGGTCAACTTCGCATCGAGTTCGATCGCGTCCGCACCCTGCTTGACGGCCAGGGTGAACGCGGAGAGAGTATTCTCAGGCGCAAAGGCAGAAGCCCCGCGGTGTGCAATCACCAGCGGGGCTTGTGATGTCCAGGATAAAGAATTCACATGATTCATATTTCCACGAAATAGGCCTCGGCCGCCTTGTTGATCAGATCTTTGGTCATAACCGGATCGACATTGAGGTACCGCGAGATATCGAGGATTTGATCACAAATATCACGCGGGTGGGAGGCTCGCAGTTTCCGGTTTCGTTTAATGTACCATTCCTGCAGCAAGTAAGCCAGGCCACTGTCCGAGTACTCCACTCCCTTCTGCACGGCTGTCCGCTTGAAGATATCGCGATACGCCTCATAGGACGGATCTTCCACTTCGATCTTGTGCCGCAATCGGCGCAGGAACGCTTCGTCGACCAGATCGCGCGGCGGCAAGTTTGTGGAAAAGACAACCAGCACGTCAAACGGTACCTCGATCTTCCGGCCGGTATGAAGTGTGAGGTAGTCGATTCGGTTTTCCAGCGGTACGATCCAGCGGTTGAGCAAATCGCGCGGTCGGACCTGCTGACGGCCGAAGTCATCGATCAGGAAAACCCCGCCGTTTGCTTTGACCTGGAATGGCGCCTCATAGAACTTGTTCACATCATCGAAAACCAGGTCCAGGCCAGGCATGGTGAGCTCGCCACCGACAATGACAAACGGGCGCCGAATGCGAACCCAGCGCGGGTCGCGCTTGGCACCGGTCTTCAGCGTGCCCGTCCCATCGGTTGAATTCTCTTCATCCGGTGAGAGAACGTGATTCACGCTGTCATAAAGCTTCACAACCTGGCCATCGATATCGATGGCATAGGGGATATACATGTCCTCCTGAAGCAGGATGCTGCCAATGGCGCGCGCGATGGAGGTTTTGCCATTTCCAGGCGGGCCGTAAAGGAAGATCGAGGTTCCTGAGTTAACAGCCGGGCCGACCTGGTTAAAGGTCTTATCGGATAGGACCAGTTCGTCCAGCACTTCCCGCATCGTATGTTCGTGCACCGTCGGGCGCCCGCGGCTTTGCCGTCGGATGGAGTCGTTGTAGACGGCAATCGGTACCGGTGCGGGTCCCGCATACTGGCTGCGATCGAGCGCCTCGCGCGCACGGGCAATGCCCGCCCCAGTGATGGCGTACTGGTAGGATCCTTCTCCGAAACCAACCTGCGTCTTCACTTCGACGAATTTTTCCCTTTTCAGCGCTTCCAGAATTTGATCGACCAGGCCTGCAAAGGGCAACGACATGGCCTCCGCCACTTTGAAACCTGTCATATATCCGCTGAAGTATAAAATCTTAAGGGCGAGATCCTGGAGCCAGAGTTGGGATAATCCGGTGTCGGTGATGCGGCTGATCGGAGGTGGAACAAATCTTAAATTCGAGGTCGTCGGTCGATCATCGACTCCGACCGTGCGAACAGGACTGCGTGGTAAGGACATCTATACCTCCAGGTGTGTAACGGCCAGCCATGCAAGAACCAAACCACTGGGGAGTGCTTCGATTATAGCGAGCGCAGGATGCGCAAGCAAATAGTAAGTTGTGCCCACATCCACCAGGAGATAAAATGCCAGCATGAAACTCTCTATCGTGATGCCCGTCTTCAATGAAGTCTCGACGCTTGAACCAATCCTGCAGCGTGTCGATGCCGTCAAATTGGCGGACGAGATCATCCTGGTCGATGATGGATCGACCGATGGAACACGAGACCTTTTCCCTGCCCTCCAAGCGCGATACCCGGAACTCCGAATCATCCTGCATGAGACCAACCAGGGCAAAGGCGCCGCCGTCAGAACGGGCATCCAGGCCGCTCAAGGGGACCTCATCCTGATACAGGATGCGGATCTCGAGTACGATCCACGCGATATTCAGCTGCTGCTTGATCCGATCGTCGAAGGCAAAGCAGACGTCGTCTATGGGTCTCGCTTTCTCGGAGCAGCCCGGCGAGTGGCCATGTTCTGGCACATGGTTGCCAACAAGCTTCTCACCCTGATGACCAACCTGCTGTACAACAGCATTCTTACCGACATGGAAACCGGCTACAAGCTCTTCAAGCGTGAGATCATCCAGGATATTCCACTGCGATCGCGTCGGTTTGATTTCGAACCAGAAGTGACGGCTAAACTGCTCAAACGGAAAATCCGGATCTTTGAAGTCCCAATCAGCTTCAACCCGCGTGAATATTCTGAAGGCAAGAAAATCGGCCTCTCAGACGCCTTTGAAGCCGTTTGGACGCTCATCAGGTACCGCTTTGTGGACTGATTCCCCGGATCAACCGATCCCTGATCGCATCTTCTGGGCTTCAGAGTGAGGCGGGCCGGATATCCTCAATGACCAACTGCGGGGCGATGGTGCCGCGGTATTCGTTCCTCTCAAGTCGGAATGCAACGTCAACGAGTTCCGGAAGCTCATCGTAAAGATCGCCTTTCCGGAATGCGATCGCATCGATTGCTGCTGCATCACCAGCCAGCCGGAGCTTGAGATGCTTTCCATCCTCCCCGACCCGGCGGCGGTACGTAATTCGAAGGCCGCGAGACGCGAGCAGGGGCCGGGGATTGTCCTGGCCCGTGGGCTCCATCCGGTCGTGAAAGGTCATCAGGCGCGAATCAATATCCTCCAGGTCGATTTGAGCATGGATTTCAAGCCTGGGCGTCAGTAGGTCTTCATTGAGCTGCTGCTCTGCGACATGCTCGAATCGTGCGAGGAAATCCTCCCGCCTCTCATTCGCGACCGTGAACCCGGCAGCCTTTTCATGACCGCCGTATCGAATGAGGAATTCAGAGCATGCATCGAGCGCCTGCGCAAGATGGAATCCGGGCACGCTTCGAGCGGAAGCGCGCGTGGTTTTCGGCCCGATTTTGCCAACCATCGACGGCCGGAAATATTCCTCCGTAAGCCTCGAAGCGGCTAACCCAACGACTCCTTCATGGAAATTTTCGTGGAAGGCAGAAAGAACGGTACGGCTCTCATCAGAAAGCTGTTCGGTCGCTGCAAGTACTACTTCGTATGTCAGATCCTGTCGGCGACGATTGATCCGGTCCAGATGATCCGCCAACTCCATTGCGCGTGTCGCGTCCGTTGAAATCAGCAGGTCAAATGCCGATCGAGCGCTTTCAAGTCTTCCGGCAGCGTTTATGCGTGGGCATAGAACGAACCCGATTGAGCGTGAATCAACACGGCCGGGTCCAGGCCATCGGCGGCGTCAACGAGAAGA
>JBJYWH010000007.1:0-7073 GCA_046259355.1 Anaerolineales bacterium | reverse complement strand
CAAGCCAGGTTGTAAAGAAACAGGCCTCCCGGTGGGAGGCCTGTGCATTTCACCCTCAGCCTGCGCTCTATACCTTGAACTCCCCTGATTCGTAGAACAGCTCTCCATCGACCACGATCCGGCCACCTTGCTTCATGTCGCACAGCATGTCCCAATGGATGCCGCTCTCATTCTTGCTGCCCAGGTTGGGAAAACCCGTGCCGACCGCCAGGTGGATTGTCCCGCCCATCTTCTCGTCGAAGAGCATGTTGCCGATGAAGCGATCGATGCGATGGTTCGTGCCGACGGCAAACTCTCCCAGGTAGCGCGCTCCACGGTCGACATCGAGCATCTCGTTCAGGAAATCCTCGTTCTTGCTCGCCGTGGCCTTCACCACCTTGCCTTTTTCGAAGGTCAGCTCGACATTTTCAACCCGTTTGCCGCTCTGGATTGCCGGGTAGCTGAAGCGGATCCAGCCCTCGACCGAATCCTCCACCGGGCTGGTGAAGACCTCGCCGCTCGGCATGTTGTGCCGGCCATCGCTGTTATCGAATGTCCGGCCTTCGATCGAAAGCTTGAGGTCCACATCCGGTCCCTGGACAACCACGTGTTTCTTCCCGGCCAGCCAATCGACCAGCCGCTGCTGCAGCGCGTGGATTTCATTCCAGGCGCTTACCGGATTCTCGTGGTCGGCAAATGTCGCGCCATATACGAAGTCCTCAAACTCGGAGAGGCTCATCTCGGCTTCCTGCGCTGCGGCCGGCGTCGGGTAGATCGAGATGTTCCACTTCAGCTCGCCGCTCGCTCCGCGCTCGACGTAGCGTTTGAAGGATTCGGCCATTGCCTTGGCCCGCAAGCCCTGCTTCGCGGGTGGAACATTGGCCAGCTCGCGAGTGTTGGCGGAGCTCATGATCTGGATGATGACCTCGTACTCCTCGAGGACCATCTTCATCAGGGGTGACTGGTACTGCAGCTGTTCCTCGTCCGCCTCCGTGAAATAGATATAATCCGCTCCCGGAAGCATTGCGATCAAATCCGGGTGACCTCCAGCCTGCAGCGCCGCACGTTGGATCTCGAGCAGGAGCGGCGCCGCTAGCGATGTGCCCATGATTGCCACCCGCTCGCCGCGCTGAACGTTCACGCTGTAGTTGACCAGGATTCTTGCCAGGTTGACCGTGCGTTGATCTGTCATTCCAATCTCCCCGGCCCGCAGGCCGCATCACACCCTGAATTCCCCCGAGTCGTAGAACAGCTCGTCGTCGACGTAGATTTTGCCCCCGTCCTTCATGTCGGTGATGATGTCCCAGTGCAGTGAACTCTGGTTTTCACCCCCAAGCTCGGCGAAGCTCGAGCCGAGCGCGACGTGCATCGTGCCGCCGATCTTCTCATCGAAGAGAATATTGCGCGTGAAGCGCTGAATGCCCGTGTTCGTGCCGACCGCGAACTCTCCCAGGCGGCTCGAACCCTCATCCAGCGCCAGCATCTCCTGCAGGAAGGCCTCGTTCTTCTCGGCGTGCGCCTCGACCACCTTCCCTTTCTCGAAGCGCAGCTCGAGGCCCAGCACCTCCTGACCGTGATTGAGTGCGGGAAACGAGCCGCGATACCAGCCTTCGACCGAATCCTCGACCGGGCTGGTATAGACTTCTCCGCTCGGCATGTTGCGGTCGCCGTTCGAGTTCTTGAACTTCCGGCCGGCGATCGAGAGCCGCAGGTCGACGTTCGGGCCGACCGCGTGCACGCGTTCCCTGCCCTCCAGCCAATCGACCAGGCGCTGCTGCTGGTCGGAAATGCGCTGCCAGGCGGCGATCGGATCGGGCTGGTCGGCAAAGGTGGCCGCGTAGACGAAATCCTCGAATTCCCTGAGCGACATCTCCGCATCCTGCGCCATGCCGGGCGTCGGATAGATCGAGATCACCCAGCGCAGATCACCGCTGCTGTAGCGCTCACGGTAGGTGTCGAGCAGCGGGCGCATCGCCTGGGCCCGCAGCGCCTGGCGCTTGGGATCGATCCCCTCCATCTCGCGTGTGTTGACGTCGCTCTTGAGGTTGATCCAGCACTCGAAATCCTCGATCACGGTCGAAATGAAGGGCGAGATGAACTGCAGCTGCTCATCCGAGCTCTTGCGCATGAAGAGCGAATTCCAACCGTCGAAAGCCGGGGCCGGCACGGGATGGCCCCCAACCCGAAACACATGCTCCGCAGCCGCCATCATCAGGGGTTCGGCATAGGTCGTACCGCTGATCGCAACCCGGTCTCCAGGCCGGACTTTTAACGAGTATTCCACCAGGATCCTGGCCAGATTGTCAACGCGTTCATCCATGATGAGATCCTTTCCCGGGGTTGAGATCAAACCTTGAAATCACCCGAATCGTAGAACAATTCATCGTCCACCATGATGCGGCCCCCCTCCCGCATATCGCAGATCATGTCCCAGTGCAGGCCGCTAACGTTCTTGCCACCGATTTCCTCAAAGCCCGCTCCGAGGGCGACGTGAATCGTACCGCCCATTTTCTCATCGAACAGGATGTTCTTCGTAAAGCGGTCGATGCGATGGTTCGTGCCGATGGCGAATTCGCCCGGAACGCGCGCCCCGTCATCAACCTCCAGCATCTCGAGCAGGAAGGCTTCGTTCTTTCGAGCGCTTGCTTCGACGACCCGGCCAGCTTCAAACCGCAGCTCAATCCCCTCGACCTCGCGGCCGGACTGGATTGCCGGGTAGGTGAAACGGATCGTGCCTTCCATGGAATCTTCGACCGGGCTGGTGAAGATCTCGCCATCCGGCAGGTTGTACTCCCCGGCTTCGTTGAGGAACGCACGGCCCGAGATCGAGAGCCTCAAATCGACATGCGGCCCACTCACCACAACCTGTTCCTTCCCTGCCAGCCACTCGACCAGCCTTTGCTGCTCATCACGCAGCGCGGACCATTTGCCGATGGGATCATCGCTGTCGGCAAAGGTCGTCCCATATACAAAATCCTCGTATTCGGACAGGCTCATCTCGGCATCCTGCGCATGCGCTTCCGTGGGGAACATCGTAACAACCCACTTCAATTCCTTGCGCGCAGACCGCTCCATGTAGCGCTTCATCAGATCCGCCCGTGCTTTCGCCAGCAGGGTATGGCGGTTGGGATCGATGTTATTCAAGGATTTGGTATTCGCCGAACTGAACAGCTGGATCAGGCATTCGAACTCTTCGTAGACAGCCCTGATCTGCGGCGAGATGTACTGAAGCTGCTCGTCATTCGCCTCGTGAAAGAAAATGTATTCCGAACCCGGGAAGGACGGCAGGAGGTGCGGATGCCCGCCGGCACGCAGTATCTCGCGCTGCAGCGCCAGCATGAGCGGTTCGGCCAGCGTTGAACCGAACACCGCCACCCGGTCGCCGGGCTGCACCTTAACCGAATGCTGGATCATCAATTTGGCTAAATTCTCGACGCGGTAGTCCACCGTAGAGCCTCCAGGTTGGAAGGGATCAATCTAGATCTTGAACGCACCCGATTCGTAGAACAATTCGCCGTCGGCGAAGATCTGCCCGCCCGCGCGCATATCGCAGATCATGTCCCAGTGGATGGCGCTCTCATTCTTGCTGCCCACCTCGGGAAAACCGAAACCGACCGCCATGTGGAGCGTGCCGCCGATCTTCTCGTCGAACAGGATGTTTTTGATGAAGCGGTCAATGCGCCGGTTCGTCCCGATGGCGAATTCGCCCAGGTAGCGGGCGCCTGGATCGGTATCCAGCATGTCATTCAGAAAGTCCTCGTTCTTGGCTGCGGTGGCCTTGACCACCCTGCCAGCCTCGAACCGGAGCTCAATCCCCTCCACCTCACGCGCCTGCCGGATGGCCGGATAGGAAAAGCGGACCCAGCCTTCGGCCGAATCCTCGACCGGGCTGGTGTAAACCTCCCCGCTCGGCATGTTGCGCGTCCCATCCGAGTTGATGAAATCACGGCCTTCGATCGACAGTTTGAGATCGATGTTCGGCCCCCTGACTTCCAGCCGTTTCTTGCCCTTCAGCCAATCGACCAGCTGCTGCTGCTCACGGCGCAGCTTCTGCCATTCGCCGATCGGGTCGTCGCTGTCGGCAAAGGTGGTCTGGAAGACATAGTCCGAGAATTCCTCCAGGCTCATCTCCGCGTCCTGGGCATAGGCCTCGGTGGGATAGAGCGTCAGCGCCCAGCGCAGATCCCGTGTGGCCGAGCGCTGCTGGTAGGCGCGGACGACATCCGTATACGCCTGGGCCCGCAGGCGCTGCCGGGCGGTATCGACATTGCTCAGCGAGCGCGTGTTTGTCTGGCCGTAGATCGCGATGAACGACTCGAATTCCTCGCGAATGATCTTGTCGAAACGGTTCACGTGCTGGAGTTGATCGTCACTGCCCTCCGTCAGGAGCAGGTACTCAAGAGTCTCGGTTTCCACGCGCGAACTCAAGGCGCCCAGCTGCACGTAGGGATACCCGCCGGCCGCCAGGACCTGGCGGTAAACCTGTTCGACCAGCGGCATCGCGACCGGCTGGGTATAAATCGCGACGTGATCACCGGGCTTGATTTCTGTCGAATACTGCACGAGGATGCGGGCCAGGTTTTCCAGCCTTCGATCGGTCATGGAATGCCTCCGGGGAATTCGACGGCGGTGTGAGGACCGTACGGAATTATACAACCATGGGGTCCGAGACGTGCTTTCCCGAGGCGCATGGTGCCGGGGGTTTCTCGCGGCGCACCATGGCGCGGCACGGCTCAAGGAAGCCCATCCATGACGGAACAACGGGGGATCCTCTCGCCGCCTGTGACCTCGCGCGGCGGCGATCGGGATTACCACGCACCGGCCAGCGAACAGCCTCCATCAAAGGTCAGCTGGAGAGCGTAGCCCTGTGGGCCGGCCGGGTAGCGGAAAGTGATGGTGAAGAGCGTTGATGCGCCGGCCGGGAGAGTCTTGCGCGCGTCCGTTCGAAATTCGAAACTCGCGCCGGCCGAAAAATCCCCTTCCCACAGCACGCTCTCCCCGAGCGCCACGCGTTCCGGCACGCCGTTGGCGGTGGGGAAATCAGCCAGGCTCATGTCGATCAGCTCGCGCGCCTGGGCGCCCTGGTTGTCCAGCAGCCAGGACGCCTGGTTGGCATTGACTTGAAGCGGGAAGAGGGTGAGATCCGGGCAGGCAGCCGATCGAATCGGCGTCGGGGCCGGCGTGGCTTCCAGCGCGTTCGCTGGTTCCACGCCGCTTCCAAGGACAATGGGGGTGAAGGCCTGCGTGGGAGGCAGGGCGGAGGTCGCTTCGGGCGCGATTGGAGCGGCTTGGGAGGGACCCAGGGCCCGGAAGAGCAGGAATCCCCCTCCGGCCAGGACCGGCACCAGGAGCGCCAGCCATCCCAGCTTCCGACCCGCCGGTCGAGCCGGCGCCGCGGCCGGAACATCGGGAGCGGACGGGCGGCGGCTGGCCTGTGCGATGTACTGCGTTGGGGCGGCCGCGATGCGCTCGAAGTCTGGCAGCGGCTTCCCCGCCAGGGCAGCCTGGTAGGCCTCGTTCATCTCGGCCACGCTGGCGAATCGCCGTTCAGGCTTCTTCGCCAGGCACTTCAGGATCACGATTTCAAGATCCGGCGCAAGATCGGGCTTGAAACGCCGCGGGCGGGGGATCGGCTCCTGGATGTGCGCCATGACGGTGGCCATCGGCGAGTCGAACTCGAACGGCAGCTTGCCAATCGCCAGCTCGTACAAAATGACACCCAGCGAATACTGGTCGGAACGCGCATCGATCGTCTCGCCCCGGCCCTGCTCGGGGGACACATACGCCGGGGTCCCCATCAACATCGAGCCGGTCAGACTGCTGTGATCCTCGATCGCACGCGCCAGGCCGAAGTCGGTCAGGAGTGCCTGTCCGTCCGAGCGCAGCATGATGTTGGAGGGCTTGATATCACGGTGGACGACCCCGTGCTGGTGGGCGTAGTGCAGCGCATCCGCAATTTGCCCGATCCAGCGGCCGCATTCCTCGCTGCTCAACGGGGCACGCGTCATGCGTCGGAAGAGCGTCTCGCCATCGATGAATGGCATGACGGTGTAAACGAAACCCCCGGATTCCCCATACGCCAGAACGGGGACAATGTTGGGATGTTTGAGCTCGCTGACGAGCTGGGCTTCCCGCCGGAAGCGCTTGATGAAGCGCCGGTCGCCGCTGATCGTCGGGGAGAGCACCTTGACCGCGACCTGCGCGCCGGATCGTTCATCGACGGCGCGATAGACCGTCGCCATGCCGCCCTGGCCGATCTGCGACTTGATCTGGAAGTGCTCGAGCCGGGTGCCGATCAAAGATGTCAAGGATCCCTCCCCGAACAGGCTACCACGCCCAGCGCGTGCCGTAAAAGGGGAAAAAGGTCAGAGGCCATCGTACCGGTGGAGTGGCGCTTGACTCCGCCTGCAAGTTAACCTAGGATAGGCAAACCTCGTTTGATGACTGTGCGTGAACGGATTGCCAAAGGTCTGGTTCGCAAACCACGCAGGTATCCTGCTTCAACAACAGAAGAACAACCGCCCCGGTGGGCCGAAGGAGGTGATGCGAGAGCAACCTGTCAGAAATCACATACCCCCCGTTCGTAGGCTACGCCAAATTGGATATCGCTGAGGAGGAGATTTCAAGATGCGAAGAAGTAGATTGCTCGTATTCCTGCTGGGTGCCGCGGTCTTGCTCATCGCCCTGGGCGCCTGCCAGCCGGCAGAGCCGGAAGTGATCACAAAGATTGAAACCCAGGAAGTGACCGTCGTTGAAACGCAGGAAGTTCAAGTGAACGTCCCGGTCGAGTTTACGATGGAATCGCAGCGCCTGGCGGCCGTCAAGTCCAACGGTGTGCTGCGCTGCGGCGTGAACTCGGGCGTGCCGGGCTTCGGTTTCCTGAACGAGGCCGGTGATTTCGTCGGCTTCGACACCGACTTCTGCCGCGCCATCGCCGCCGCCATTTTCGGCGATCCAACGGCGGTTGAATTCCGCCCGCTCACTGCAGCGGAGCGCTTCACCGCGCTGCAGACCAACGAGATCGATGTGTTGATCCGCAACACCACCTGGACCTTCACGCGCGACGTCGAGCTGGGCACGGACTTCGGCCCGAC
>JBJYWH010000006.1:2972-17307 GCA_046259355.1 Anaerolineales bacterium | reverse complement strand
TCATCAAGCCCTGGCCGTAAAGCTCGGCCGACTGCAGCGCCAGGTTGAGATCCGAGAACAGGTCGGCCTGGCTAAAAAGCACGAGCGCCTCGTGGTAGCCGCTTGCCGCCTGGCGAGCGAATTTCAAACCTTCATTCAGCAGCGCTAGCGCATCCTGGTAATTGCCCGAAAGGTGAGCGTGGTAGCCAAGATTGTTGAACGAGTGGGCAAGGGGCAACGGTGCCCCCAATGTAGTGAGAATCTCATGCGCTTTTTGATCTGTGATGTGGGATTCGATCGCTTTGCCTTGCAGGATCTGAATGTAGGATAAGTCCTGAATAGCAACCACGATTGCGTAGGGTTTATTGGTCCTCTCAAGAATCTGTATTGCCTTATGGGTTTGCTTCTCCGCCTCTTGAAGATCATGATCCGCATAGGTCGAAATCCAGGCTTTCAGGCGGAGGAGTGAACCCTTGAGCAAACGACTGGTGCGTTTCGAAACAAGGGCATCGAACTTCTTAACAGCCTTCCCCACCTGCCTCGGATCATTTTTTAGTCTACCAATATATCCCTCGACCATGGCGGCAGTAGCCAAGAGATCTTTCTGTTTGATACCCCGCAAGTCCTGCACGACCTGTTCGAATGTGCTCTGAGCGGAGACAAGATCACCTCTATCTGTATAGTGCAACGTTAAGTACAGGAGAATTCTCGGAACTTTTTCTCCTACGTTTTTCAATCGAATTTGCCAATCCTCCAACGTTCCCACACGCCCGCGGTAGAACATCTCCTGGGCATATTTCTCGGCAATCTGGGTCGCCTTGGTTCCCTGGCCGGCTTTCAGGTAGAGGTCGATAGCCTGTTCGGGCAGATCATGCTTCGCCAGGTAGGCTGCGGCGCGCTTGCGCAGCGACTGCAGGCGTTTCGGATCGGCGCTTTCGAGCGATTCGATCAGGAACTCACGGAATTGAGGATGGTACTCATACGTGCGCGGGGTTTCATTCGTCGCGGAGACAAACAGACCGGCGCGTACGAGTCGGGTCAGGTAGCGCTGGCTGTCATCCCGTCGAAGAACCTCGTTGCAGCCCTCGATGGTCATCACCGGGAAAACCGCGCTGTCAAGCAGGAAGCGGCGCATATCCTCCGGCTGGCGGTTGAGCACGACCGAGGCCAGGTACTCGTATACCATCGGGCGAGCGTCGAACACGAGTGACGGCAGGTCCCCACCCGCCAGTTCCCCCGATAGCAGCAGGCCGGTCACCCAGCCCTTGGTCTCCTCGAGGAGCCGGGCGGCATGTGCCTCGGTCAGGTTGAAGCCAGACTGCAGTTCGGCGAGCCTGATGACCTCGTTCTGGCTCAGTGCCAGATCCGGCGGGCCGATGCCGCTCAGGTCGCCATCCGCCATCAAACGCGCCAGCGAGACCTCGATCACCTCGCGGCCGGCGGCGATGATGGTCGCCTGCTCTGGAAGTACGGCCAGCAATTCGTCCAGGAACGAACGCGTCGCTTCGGAACTGTTGATCAGGTGGATATCATCCAGCACGATCAGGAAAGTCTCACTCACGCGGGCATCGATCACCTCGGCAAACACCCGCGCCAGCGCCTGCGGCGTCGAGCCCACCAGGCTGTCCAGATCGATTTGATCTTTCAATCTTCGGAAACGGCGCTCGAGTGAGGCCAGCAGCATGTGCGCGAAGCGGAAGACATCACGGTCGGCTTCCGAGATGCGCACCCAGCAGACCGGAAGATCGGTGTGCTCGCTGAAATCGGCCAGCAGGGTGGTCTTGCCGTAGCCAGGCGGGGCGACCACCGCGATGAGCTTGCGCGGGACATTGGCGTGGATTTCATCCACCAACCGCTCACGGTGAAGCTTGGTTTGATCGAAGGCCGGGGCTGTTATCGCGTGGCGAACGACCGAATCCAGCTTAGCCATCCGGAGACCCATCTCCCGTATTCACGGTGAAATGATATTCAAGCTCATCCACCTGCCCCAGCTCTTCGTAGGACAGTCGCGCCCGCATATCATACTCCCCGTTGGGATCCCGTGGGCGCAGATGGGCCGTCAGCGATAATTCGTTGGTATGCGCACCGACGACGACCAATGCGGCAACCTCCCGCTCATCCTGATCGTACACCTCCACTTCCAGATTCGGTCCGCTCTGGAAGGGCGTGATGTCGAAGGTGAATCGAACCCTGCCACCGTCGGGGTATGGATCGACCGCAAGCTGGCGGAAGCGAACTTCCTCCGGCGGGACGGGGATCTCGGACGGTTCCTCGATCTGGATAAACATGGGTCAATACCTGAAGTATAAGGTATGATGATCGCATTCGGAATAGGTCGTCCGTTCAGCCTGCAACCACCCAAAGGAATACAGCCATGTCCAGCTGGAAGTTCAATACGCTCGCAATCCACGCCGGCCAGGAGCCGGATCCGGTCACCGGCGCCGTGATGCCACCAATTTACCAAACTTCCACCTTCCGTCAAAGAGCTGTAGGCGAACATTTGGGCTATGAGTATTCGCGCACCGGCAATCCCACGCGGACGGCACTCGAGGTCAATCTCGCCGCCCTGGAAGGCGGCTATCGTGCACTGGCATTCGCCTCCGGGATGGCCGCGACCGACGCCGTCCTGCACCTGCTCTCACCCGGTGACTCGATTCTGGCCGTGAGCGACCTCTACGGCGGGACCTTCCGGATCCTAGAGCAAGTATTTCGTAGGTACGGTATGGAGATCGAATTTGCCCGCGATCTCCCGGAAGCTGCGGGCAGGTCAGACCCGAGCTTGATCTGGATCGAAACCCCGACCAATCCCATGCTCAAGCTGTATGATATTGAACAGATCTGCGCGTGGGCTGGAACCCTTTCCCCCCGTCCCCTGGTTTGTGTTGATAATACCTTTGCCACCCCCTATCTGCAGCAGCCGCTCATGCTCGGTGCCGATCTGGTGCTGCATTCGACCACCAAATATCTCGGGGGCCATTCCGATGTCGTCGGCGGCGCGCTCGTGGTGCGGGAAGCTGAACTGGCAGAGAGGCTTTCCTTCCTGCAGAACGCCGTGGGCGGCGTGCCCGGTCCATTCGACTGTTTTCTCGTACTGCGCGGGATCAAAACCCTGCCGCTGCGCATGGAACGGCATGCCGAGAACGCACTGGCGGTTGCTAACGACCTGGCGGAACGAAGCCAGGTACAACAGATCTTCTATCCAGGATTGGAAGCCGATCCGCAAATCGAATTGGCCAGGCGGCAGATGCGGAACGGCGGGGGGATGGTTTCATTCATCCATGCCGGAGGGCCTGAAAAAGCCCGTGCGTTTGTCGAGGCGACTGAACTTTTCACCCTGGCCGAATCACTGGGTGGCGTTGAATCGCTGATCGAGATCCCGGCTTTGATGACCCATGCGTCGACCCAGGATTCACCGCTTGCAGTCGACCCGGCCTTGATCCGCCTGTCCGTCGGGCTTGAGGCGATCGATGATTTGCTTGAGGATCTCGACCGCGCTTTTCAAGCCAGCTCGTAAACTTTATTCGTCGAAGAGAAAGGTCGATTCAGCGTAGAAACGGACTCGCCGGCCGAGCACCCGCTCCTGCATCCAGGCTTCCAGCTCGCGCTGTTTGCTTTCAAGCGCATCATCGGCTGCAAGCCGATCCACCGGATAGTTGACCCTCAAAGCCCGGGGCGAAATGATGAAGCGCGTGAGCCCGGAAGGCAGGCAAATCCCCTGATTCGCCGCCTCAATGACCTCCTCGATTTCGAACGCAGGAAAGATCAGCAGGCCTGCCAGGTCCTGATAGACCTCGACAAGAGGTTGCAGATCGATTTCGCCGCTCCGCTCGGAGCTTCCGATCCTTTCCACGGCAGCCAGCAATCGCTGCAATTTTTCTATCCGACTCTGCAGCCGTTCGCGCTCGCGCCCCAGGCCCCAGGCGCTTCCGTCGGGAAGCGAGAGGTATGCCAGCCGGTCACCCATTGCGATCGTTTCGAGGCGTGCTTTCCTCTCCTTCGGCAAGGGGAAGCTCTCAACAAGCGTCGCAATCGAATCGAAAAGTTCGGCAGACGGGGTTCCGAAAATTACGCGGTTCCAGGTTCGCAGCTTAAGCGATTCGGATCCAAAGTGAACGACCTGCACCAGCATATGTGGAATTCCGAGCTCTCGAAATACCGTGGTCCGGTTGGCCCCATCCAGCACGATATAGCGCTCCGGTTCTTGATCCAACGGCAGGACAATCGGTGGATTGCGAAGAACCCCCGCTCGGCTCAGCGCTTCTTTAAGTGGTTCGATGCGTGCAGGATCAACATCTTCATGGGGTTGAAGCGAGTGTGTCGTCACGATTCGCAGTTCAGGCAATTCAGGCAAGGGTCTCATAACCCACCTCGCGTGCTGACATACTCGAGCGCATCGATCAGGGTCAGGATGCCATGCGGCCTGCCCTCCCCATCGACCAGCACGACCACCTTATGATCCGCGAGCTTACCCAGGGCATCACGAAAGGGCGTATCTTCGGGAACAGAAGGCACCTCGCGGTTGATCCATCGGTCAATTCCGAGGTCATCGACCGGGCCGTGGCCGCTCCCCAACAGCCCTTTCAACAGGTCAACCTCCGTCACCATACCCATCAAGCGTCCATCATGATCGATTACAGGCAGCTGCGATATCGCGTACTGACGCATCTTGGAAATCACAGCCTCCAGCGGATCATCGGGTTGGGCTGTGACCACCTCCGGCATCCCGCGCGCCCTGGATACTTCGAGCACGGTCGGCTGTTCTCCACGGACGTCAAAGCCATGATCATGCATCCAATGATCATTAAAAATCTTTGAAAGGTAGCGCGAGCCCGAGTCAGGGAAGATGACGACGATCAAACGATCGGGGCCGAGCTGGCGAGCGTACTTCACGGCTCCGGCCAACGCAGCTCCCGAGGAGCCGCCAGCGAAGATACCTTCCTCACGAACCAGACGGCGTGTCCAGGTGAAAGCCTCTTCATCCGTGACCCGAAGGACTTCATCGACCAAACGCAATTCGAGCGTGGAGGGGATAAAATCCTCACCGATCCCCTCGACCAGGTAGCCAGCAGCCTCCAGGCCGCTTGCATCCCCGCCCTGGCGCCATGCATCGTAGAGTATCGAACCAAACGGATCGACCCCAATCACCTTCACCCCGGCGTCCTGCTCCCTCAAATAGCGGGCGATCCCCGTGATCGTTCCCCCCGTGCCCATACCCACCACGACGTCCGTTACTCGCCCCCCGGTTTGAGCCCAAATTTCAGGGCCGGTCGTGCGTTTGTGACTCGCCGGGTTGGCGGGATTGTGATACTGGTTCGCCAGCACGGCTCCCGGGGTCTCATCCACCAGCCGCCGAGCGACCGAATAGTAGGACTGGGGATCGTCAGGGGCGAGCGCTGTCGGGGTGATTACCACCCGGGCACCATAGGCTCGCAGCAGGTCGATCTTTTCCTGGCTCATCTTATCAGGCAGCACAAAGATCGCGCTGTACCCTCGCAGCGCACAGGCGATGGCCAGCCCGACACCGGTGTTGCCCGAGGTTGCTTCCACAACCGTGCCACCCGGTTTGAGTTCGCCCGAAGCCTCATACCCGTCGAGAATGCTGAATGCGATTCGGTCCTTCACTGAGCCACCGGGATTCAGCATCTCCAATTTCGCGTATACGGCCGGCCTTATTCCCTCGGTGACCTTGTTCAAGCGTACCAAGGGGGTATGCCCGATCGCTCCGGCAACATCATTGAAGACGCGCAGCTGCTTTGATTCTTCCAACCCCTCCACCATCATGAACCTCCATACCGGAATCACCCTGCAACCAGTAGAAACCCGGCAAGCCTCATCGACCGGGTGATTCGCAGTGGTAGAATTATCTCACTTTGCCGTTCGTACGGGTCTCCGGTGTGCTCACCTCACACCATCGGGTTTGGCGGAAAGACGTATCAGCCTGGCATCCACCTCGCTCCGCCATTCAAAGACACCAATCAGCGGCGTAGTCCATACCAAAAAAAAGGAGTCAGGCATGCCCGAGCCAACTACTGCCATCCAATACGCCCGCGACCACCAGGCAGAGGTCCTCGAGGATCTGAAGACCCTGCTCAGAATTCCGTCGGTCTCGACCCTCCCCGAACACGAGAAGGATATCATACGGGCAGCGGAATGGATCGCCGGCAAGATGCGGGCGATGGGCTTTGAAAATGTCGCGTTGATGTCCACCGCCCGACACCCGGTCGTATATGGCGAGTGGCTCAAGGCTGGAGCCAATGCCCCCACCTTGCTTCTCTACGGCCATTATGATGTCCAGCCCGTCGACCCGATCGATGAGTGGGAAAGCGATCCATTCCAACCCGAACTGCGGAATGACAACCTGTATGCCCGGGGGGCCTCCGATATGAAGGGGCAGCTCATTGCACACTTGAAGGCGATCGAGGCCCTTCAGGAAACATCCGGGCTGCCGGTGAATTTCAAGTTCATGATTGAGGGTGAGGAAGAGATCGGATCCCCCAGCCTGGCGGAATTCATTCAAACCCATAAAGGGCTTCTTCAAGCAGACCTGTGTCTGAACTCTGACTCGGGCATCCTGTCCGAAGATCAACCGGCGATAACTGTCGCGCTGCGCGGGTTGACCTATTTTGAGATTCGCCTGCATGGACAGCGATCCGACCTTCACTCGGGCACGTTCGGCGGTGTGGTCGACAATCCGGCCCTGGTCATGGCCCGGCTCCTGGCCGGGATGAAGGACGAAAAGGGACGCATCCTGCTTCCGGGTTTTTATGACGACGTGCGTGAACTGACCCCGCATGACCGTGAAATGCTGCCGGAGCTTTCCGATACATGGTGGAAGGAGAAGGCTGGCGCGAAAGTGCTCTTCGGCGAACCGGGCTATTCGGCGACGGAGCGGGCGCGTTCCCGGCCGACATTCGATGTCAATGGCATTTTGAGCGGGTTTACCGGCGAGGGATCCAAAACCGTCCTTCCAGCGCGTGCGATGGCGAAGATATCGATGCGGCTGGTGCCGGATCAAACCCCTGCAAAGATCAAACAATCGCTGGTGAAGTATCTCGAGGAGCATGTACCCTCAACCGTTTCCTGGGAACTGATCGACCATGCACATGCCAATCCGGCCGTGATCGATACCAACTCGGTTGCGGTCCAGACGGCCGCTCGTGCGTTCGAGGAGACGTGGGGAAAACCTGCAATCTATGATCGGCTGGGCGGCACCGTACCCGTCGTCGACATGCTGCAGAGCGAGCTCGGTGTTGACACCCTGATGCTCGGTTTCGGACTGCCCGATGACAACATCCATGGGCCAAACGAAAAGCAGCACATGCCGACCCTGTATAGGGGTGTCGAGACTGTAATCCGCTTCCTGAACGAGTATGGACAATGAGCTCCGAATCACCGATCGCAACAGCCCGCAGCCTGCCTTCGTACGGAGGACAGGCGGTACTTGAGGGCGTGATGATGCGCGGGTCGCAGACCTGCGCCGTGGCCGTCCGCACTCCGGATGGGAATATCGTTTTCAGAGACGTCCCTTTGGGTGCACTTTACCGCAGCAAGCTGGCTCGAATCCCCTTCGTGCGCGGCCTGTTCGTGCTCTGGGATTCGCTTGTCCTGGGGGTTTCGGCTCTGACCTTTTCGGCCAACGTCCAGGCTGGTGAGGATGAACCGATCGATCCGCGCTCGATGGCGCTCACGATGTTGCTGGCCCTGGTACTTGGTGTCGGGTTCTTCTTCCTGCTCCCGGCTGGTGTTTCCCAATTGCTCGAATCGATTCTCGACTGGCACAGCGGGTGGGCGAACCTGGTCGAGGGTCTGATCAGGCTGGCGATGCTGATCGGCTACATCTGGGCTATCGGTTTGCTTTCCGATATCCAGCGCGTCTACGGGTATCATGGCGCCGAGCACAAGACGATCAACGCGTATGAGGCAGGTGCAGAGCTGACACCGGAGAGCGCAATGCGTTTTCCCCGGGAGCACCCACGCTGCGGAACGGCTTTCTTGCTGACGGTCGTGGTCTTCTCCATCCTGCTCTTCAGCGCGTTGGGGCCGCTGCCGCTGATTCCGAAGCTGCTCAGCCGGCTGATCCTGCTCCCGCTGCTGGCCGCGCTTGCCTACGAATACATTCGCTTTACAGCCCGGCTGCTGCCCTACCGCTGGGCAAGACCGCTGGTCGCTCCCAACCTCTGGCTCCAGAAATTGACCACGCGCGAACCGGACGAAAAGATGCTGGAAGTCGCCATTGCCGCGTTCAAGCGGATGCGGGCAGACGAGGAAAGCAAATCGGCCGGAATGCCCACGCGTGAGGCGGCTGCCAGCTGACCAGAAAGCTGCAAGCCCGGTACGATTTGTTCGAAGTTCCGTGGCCATTCCTTCGATAGCCATCCATTCTGCGCCGCTTGCTGGGCGATGCCACGGGAGCCTCGATCGGGGCTTCGTTGACGGTGACATAACGAGTCGGTACAATCACCTGCGCCGATGTCAGCCACTCTGCTTCTTCGGAACCAGCGATTTGAAGTTCGCCACGGCATGACCATACGGTCAGCGCTGCTCGCGCTCGACCTGCAGCCGGGTGCCTATCTTCCCACGCGCGAAGGCGAACTGGTCACCGATGATGAAATCCTTCGTAAAGATGACGTCATTCGCTTGATCGCCGTAATCTCAGGCGGGGCGACTGCCGGAAACGGATCCAGCCAGTGAAATGCCGGAAATGCGGCGAAAAAGCTTCGATCCACATGAGACAGCACAAGCTGGCGCTCTGCCGCGATCACTTCATGGAATGGATCCCATCACAAACCCAGCGCGCTATCGTTACCTACGCCATGTTCCAGGCCGACAACCGGCTGCTGGTTGCGGCTTCCGGGGGCAAGGATTCGCTCGCGCTATGGGACGTCCTGCTCACACTGGGCTATCAGGCGGACGGCTTGTATATCGATCTCGGAATTGCATCAGAAGATTATTCGCATGCCTCGCAGGCATATGTTGAGAGGTTCGCCCGGAAACGTGGCTTGAATCTGATCATCGCCCGGGCAGCAGACTACCTCGGGATGGGGATCCCGGACGCTGCTGCTAACACACGTCGTGGCCGGGATAAACCCTGCTCCGTCTGCGGATTAACCAAACGCCACATCATGAATCACATCGCCATCGAGGGCGAATATGACGTGCTCGTCACCGGGCACAATCTTGATGACGAGGCTGCCACGCTGTTTGGCAACACCCTTCACTGGCAGGTCGGGTATCTTCAGCGCCAGTGGCCCGTGCTGGAAGCAAAGCCCGGGCTGGTGCGCAAAGCGAAACCTTTCTGCCGCCTGTACGAACGCGAGACGGCCGCCTACGCCTTTCTGCGTTCGATTGAATACATCGATGAAGAGTGCCCGTATGCAAGCGGGGCGAAATCCATTTACTATAAAGAGGTGCTCAACCGGATGGAGCTTGAACGCCCGGGCACAAAGCAGTCCTTTTATCTCTCGTTCCTGCGGGCAAAAGGCCATCTGCAGTTCGATGACGTCCAGGAGCAGCTGGCATTCAAGCACTGCCCGGAATGCGGCAGCCTGACGACTTCCAGCGGCTTGTGCTCATTTTGCCGGGTGAAACAGCGAGTCCATGATCGCACCATCCTGGTGGAAAGGAAGTAAGCTTATGACGGAGGCTTCTGATCTCGAGGGGCTGACCCTGCTGGGAGGTTCCTCCAAACCCACCCGCCAACTCGAGACGTTCCCGAACCATAACCCCGAACGCGATTACATCGTCCGCCTGCAAAGCGATGAATTCACCTGCTTATGCCCGGCCACCGGTCAGCCGGATTTCGCCCATCTAACCGTGGAATACATTCCGGACGCCCGGGTGCTCGAGTCAAAATCGTTCAAGCTCTACCTTTGGTCATTTCGTGATGAAGGAGTCTTCCACGAACATGTCGCCAACATGATCCTTGACGATCTGGAGCGAACCCTGAACCCGCGCTGGTGCCGGGTGGTGGCGGATTTCAATATTCGTGGTGGGATTCAGATCACCGTCGAGGCTGAACAGGACAATCGAGGCTGAATGAACGCCCCTCAGAATTCACGCTGGTACTCGCTGGTCCTGTCGATCTTTGTCACCTCGTTGATCGTTTCAAACATCATCGCTGTCAAGATCGTTTCGATTCTGGGGCTGACTCTGCCAGCTGCCGTGATCCTTTTCCCGGTCGCCTACATCGTGGGAGATGTGCTGACCGAGGTCTACGGATATGCACGAGCCCGCCAATCGATCTGGATTGCCTTTGGCTGCAACCTGCTCGCCGTGCTTGCGATCTGGATTGCGGGATTGCTTCCGGCAGACGCACAGTGGCGAGCAGGTGTCTTCAACGATCCAATAGGAGCCAGCCAGGCGTTTGAAGCCATTCTCGGTTTTACACCCCGTTTGCTGTTGGCATCCTTCAGCGCCTATCTGGCGGGGGAGTTCGTGAACGCTTTCGTCATGGCGAAACTCAAGCTGGTCACTCAGGGTCGCTATCTCTGGACCCGCACCATCGGTTCCACGATTCTCGGGCAGGGGCTTGATTCGCTGATCTTCATCAGCATCGCCTTTTCTGGCATCCTGCCGGGAAGTGTGCTGCTGTCCGCGATCCTCTCCCAGTGGGGCGTGAAGACCGCTTATGAAACCCTGGCCACTCCGCTCACCTACCTGGTTGTCAATCGATTGAAACGCGTCGAGGGGATCGACGTGTTTGACCGGGATACCCGCTTCACCCCGCTGCGCTTCGAATCTTGAACTCCACCCGGATGATCATGGATGAATTTGCGGCAGGGGCACGGCGTCGCCGTGCCCCTGCATCCAATTCTCCCTTGAAGCGGACAAAACCGTGAGCACTTATGCCGCCAGACTGACGAGCGACGTTCGCTACGCCGTCTCCAGGTAGTATTCGATCTCCCAATCCGAAACCTGCGTGCGGTATGCGTTCCACTCAGCCCATTTCGCCCGAGAGAAGGCTTCATACAACTCCGGTCCCAAAGTGTTCTTGATCACCTCGTTCCCCGCGAGTTCCTCCAGGGCCTCAGCCAGTGAACCCGGCAGCTGCTCGATGCCCTTGGCCCGAAGCTCTTCATCCGTCATCTCATAGATGTTTAAATTATTCACGGGCGGTGGGCATTCCAGGCCCCGATCGATCCCATCCAACCCGGCGGAAAGCATCGCAGCAAAAGCCAGATACGGATTGCAGGATGGATCCGGACAGCGGATTTCAGCCCGGATTGACAAATCACGGTCCTTGGTATGGCTCGGAATGCGGATCATGGCCGAGCGGTTGATCTGCGCCCAACAGACATAGACCGGCGCTTCATATCCCGGAACGATGCGTTTATAGGAGTTTACGGTCGGAGCAACGACCGCCGCCAAGGCACGGGCGTGAACGAGCTGCCCGGCCATAAAACCATAGGCAACCTCAGACAGCCGGAACGGGTCATCGGCCGAGAAAAAGACGTTCATTCCCTCCTGATCGAAAATCGATTGATGGGTGTGCATTCCTGACCCGTTGATGCCGAAGATCGGTTTGGGCATGAACGTCGCTACGAGGCCGTTCTGGGCGGCCAGGGCCCGGATCGTGTATTTCAGCGTGACCACGTTGTCGGCTGCGCGCAGGGCATCGGAGAAGTGGAAGTCGATTTCATGCTGCCCGAGCGCCACCTCATGATGCCCCATCTCGACCGCAAGCCCCATGCTGTCCAGCGCCAGCATCAGCTGGCCGCGCACCCGCTGAGCCTCATCACTGGCTGAGAAGTCGAAATAGCCTCCCACATCATGGGGAACGGGATGAATATGATCCTGCCCGTTGCTGCGCAGCAGGAAGAACTCGGGCTCGGCACCGACATTGAAAGTCCAGCCGCGCTCATCCAACCGGGCCAGGACCCGTTTCAAGGCCCCGCGTGGATCACCCGGAAAGGGCGTGCCGTCGGGAGTGTAGATATCGCAGAAGATGCGTGCCCGCCGCCGCTCCGGTTGCGACCAGGGCAGTACCGCGTACGTCTCAGCATCGGGCAACAGCCGCATATCGCTTTCCTGGATTCGGGCGAACCCTTCCACCGAAGAGCCGTCAAACCAGACGCCATCCTCGAGCGCCTCCGCCAATCGCCCGACCGGGATGTCGACGCTCTTGACAGAACCGGTGACATCGGTGAACTGCAGGCTGATAAATTTCACATCATCTTTCTTGGCTCTCTCGATCACCTCGCGTGCCATATCACGCCTCCTCGTATTCGATCAAAGCATCACACCATCGATGTTTCGGTTTGCATTGTCGTTTGCATCCTTGCTTTGTATTATCCATCCTCCTCTCCCTTTCTAGGAAATAAAAATGGCACGCAGGGCGTGCCAGGTCCGGGAGACTCGCCCTTCCTCAATCCATCCACCGGCGGGATCTACCCCGCACGGGTGGCCACTGCCTGGACTGCTGTACCGGCCGTCACCGTCCGGTTTTCCAGTCCTGCTTACCTGGAAGGGAGAGGGAAGCCTGTGGCGGGCTTCGGAGGCATCCGCTGATCCACTCGATTTTCCCCGCCTCGTTCATGCGGGTTAACCCCTGCTCGCGCAGAGGAACCTCCACCTCGTGATCTCGCACCGGGGTGCAAGATCCATACGCTGATCTCCCGCTATTCTTTTGTTGCGCCAGATTGTAGCAAATGCCATGAGGGCGGTCAACCGCCGCTGCGGCGTCTCGTGGTTGGATCATCGGGAGGGACGACTTCGATTACCAGGCCATTCTTCGCATTCGCTAGGACCGTCCCGATGTCGCTCCTCGCCAGGCCGACAACCCAGATGATTTCATCTCCGGCTGCCAGCAGCGGCCAGCGTTCACGCGCCGCAAGCGGGATTTTTCGATCGATCATCAAGTCTGAGATCTTCTGCCTTCCACTCGCCCCGAGAAGGCGGATGCGATCGCCCGGTCGGCGGTTGCGAACGGTCAGGCCTTCGTCGATCAGCGCACCATCAAGCACGATTCGATGAGGCCAGCCTCGCTGGAGCCAGGCTGATCGATCCCCCGCTGCCTCTTCCCAACAGGATTGAATCGTCCAGCCACCTCCAAGGTGAAGGCTTCCAGGAACGGCAAGCTGACATGGAATGGCATCACCGGTTTGCGGGTAGGTTCGGGAAAAACCCAACCCGTCCGTCGTTTCGAACCGCACCGAGGACCCCGCATTGACAGCCCTTATCGATCCACTCAACTGCAATGAACGCGGTCGTTCAGGTTCCAGGATGTAGCCGCGGCAGCGCTCGATATCCTCCAGGCTGAATTCGACATCCTGCCCGGCAAGCTCTGCCAGCAGCTCCCGCAGCAAGCCGCGCTGGATTGCGGTCGGCTGCCGGACGAAATCCCCCACGCGCACAACCTCCCAACCACCCGCTGCTTCATGCATGATCTCGGGCCGCACTGCTTGCGCAAGATCCTGGATAAAGGCAACATCTTCCCGCGTGATATCCGCCAGGCGGCTGAGTGCCTCCCGGATGCGCGGGTTGTAGCTTTCCAGCAGCGGCAGCAGCTCATGACGGATGCGGTTGCGGGTGAAATCGAGGTCGCGATTGCTCAAATCGACCTGGATTTGCAGGCCGTGCTTCTCGCAGTATTCAACCGCCGCAGTGTGAGGCTCGGCCAGCAGCGGTCGGACCAGGCGCAGATTTTCGCTGTCCGGCAGCATTTGCCATGAGCCGAGATCGGTCACCGGGAGCATCCCGCGCAGTCCATCCAGGCCTGAACCTCGCAGAATGTGCAGCAGGACCGTTTCCGCCTGGTCATCCATCGTATGGCCGGTTGCGATCGTGTCCAGTCCGTTCTCTCCGGCAACCTTGGTAAAGAACCGGTACCGAGCCTGCCGGGCCGCCGCTTCCAGCGAACCTGCAGCTTCGGGACGGATAGCACCGGGGATGACCCGTTCGAGCACCACCGGGCAACCCACGCTGCGGGCGTACTCCGCGACAAACTCAGCTTCACGAGCACTTTCTGGACGGAGCCCATGATCTAAATGTGCGATCAGGGGTTGGAAGCCGAGGCGCCGCAGGAGATCCAGCAAGCACAGGCTATCCGCACCACCAGATACCCCGACAAGCACGTCCTGCCCGGGCTGGAGCAGGTTGTGACGGTCGATATAGGCTTGCACTCGTTCTAGCAGGGTCATTCTGGCGCGATTATAGCATCCGCCCGGCCTGCGAATCGCCTGCGGGAGACCACCTTCGAAAGTGCGGAAAATCACTGCATGGTATAATCCGGCTTCGCCCACGACGGAGGGTGTTCAATTTGGCTTTCAATCCTCTCAACTGGCTTCTCGGTCTATTCTCCCTCGATATCGGCATCGACCTGGGCACGGCCAACACACTGGTCCATGTGCGCGGGAAG
>JBJYWH010000006.1:0-2962 GCA_046259355.1 Anaerolineales bacterium | reverse complement strand
ACCATCGTGGGTGGCGATCGAGAAGAAAAGCAAGCGGACGCTTGCGGTTGGAGCCGAAGCCAAGCAGATGGTGGGACGCACACCCGCGAACGTCGTGGCGATCCGGCCGCTGCGAGATGGCGTGATTTCCGAATTCGACATCACCGAGAGCATGCTGGAATACTTCATCGCCAAAGCCCATGAACAGAGCATCGTTCCGGTGCCGCGACCGCGCATCGTTGTCGGCATCCCCAGCGGCGCGACCGAGGTCGAGAAACGCGCCGTGTACGATGCGGCGATGGCGGCCGGCGCACGCGAAACACACCTGATCGAGGAGCCCACGGCGGCCGCGCTGGGCGCCAACCTGCCGATCGGCGAAGTGCGGGGCTCGATGATTGTCGACATCGGCGGCGGCACCACCGAGATGGCGGTCTTCTCGATGGGCGGGATCGTGGTCTCGAGATCGCTGCGCGTGGCCGGCGATGAAATGGATCAGGACATCATCAATTACATTCGAAACAAATACAACCTGCTGATCGGCGAACGCATGGCCGAGCGGGTAAAGATCACGATCGGCTCGGCATACCCTCTCAAAGAGGAACGCACGATCAGCGTCCGCGGCCGCAATCTGGTCAGCGGGCTGCCGGAAGCGATCGAAGTCTCATCGGTCGAGATCCGGGAAGCCATCGCCGGCTCAGTCAAGATTATCGTCGACACCATGCGCGATGCGATTGATGAGACCCCGCCCGAATTGATTGCCGATTTGATGGAAGAGGGAATCTGCCTGGCTGGCGGAGGCTCTCAGCTGCAGGGTTTGTCCGAGCGGCTTTCGAACGAGCTGCGTATGCGGGTCTGGCGCGCCGAAGACCCGATGACATGTGTGGCCCGTGGAGCAGGCATCATTCTCGATGACTTTGATACCTACGGACGTTTCCTGGTCGGTCTCGAGCGCACGCCCGGTTAGCCCTCTTTCATTGAACCTTCTGGGCTCTACGAACGAATCCCGATGAAACGCCCGAATTCTCGATTGATTGTCGTTGGATCACTGCTCCTGATCGCAGTCGCACTGGCTGTGCTCAGCGCGAGCGGATTCCTCCAACCACTGCAGAACCTGAGCATGCGCCCGGTCACAGCCATTCAAACCTGGTTTGCCGTCCGGTACTCCGCGGTTCGAGATCTCCTGTCCTCACCGCGCGACATCGCCGCGCTGCAGCAAGAAATCAACCGACTGGAGGCC
Source organism: Anaerolineales bacterium (assembly GCA_046259355.1). GTDB lineage: Bacteria > Chloroflexota > Anaerolineae > Anaerolineales > E44-bin32 > E44-bin32. The sequence continues at coordinate 1,746 of JBJYWH010000006.1, read as the reverse complement.
GAGAATGCCCGCCTGGAGCAGGAGATCATCAGCCTGCGGGAGCAAGCCTCGGAAGCGGAAGTCCTGTCAGCGCTGCTGAACTACGCCCGGTCCCAACCTGAGAACCGCTATCTGGCTGCGAATGTCATCGGCCGTGATGTCAGCCCGTTTATCCGCTCTGTGCTCATCAACCAGGGTTCTGACAGCGGCCTGGCGAAGGGCATGCCGGTCGTGACCGCTCGCGGCCTGGTCGGGCGCGTGGTTGAGGTGTTCGCCGGCTATTCTCGGGTTGAATTGATCACCGACCCCGATACGGCTGTCAATGTCCGATTCCAGACGGCCCGCACGGAGGGCATCCTCACGGCGGAATTGAACGGGGAATTGGTGGTCGACCTGATCGACCTGAACGCGGAACTGACGCAAGGTGAGCTGGTGCTGACCTCTGGGCTGGGCGGGAAATATCCCCCCAATATACCGGTCGGCCAGGTCGTCAGCATCCGACGGCGTGATTTCGACCTCTTCCAGACGGCCACCATTCAGCCCAGCGTCGATTTCGACGCGCTCAATATCGTGCTTGTGATCACGAACTTCCAGCCAGTAATTCTCGAATCCAGCGCTCCCTGAGAACCTGATGGCGTACATTGTTGGCATCCCGCTGCTCGTCGGACTCGCGATCCTGCAATCCAGCATGCTGGGCACATTCCATTTCATCGACGGGCGACCGGACCTGATCTTGCTGGCTGTCATTGGCTGGGCCCTCGCGGGTGGGAGGACCGAAGCCATGGTCTGGGGCTTGATCGGAGGATGCCTGCTCGACATGTTCTCCGAGGTGCCGTTCGGCTCCAGCGCCATCATCCTCATCTTGATCGCGTATCTGGTATCCTTGTACGAAGGCCGCGTCTGGGAGGAACACTTGCTGATGCCGCTCGGGATCACGCTCCTGGCATCGGCCGCATACCATCTCTGGGGGCTGGGTATCTTATTCGTCATGGGACGCCCGATCGACCTGCCGTTTGCCGTGAGCCGCGTGATCATGCCCAGTGTCTTTCTCAACCTGATACTTGCGCTCCCGGCCAGCCAACTGCTGAAAGGCCTGCGGAACCGTTTCTATCCACCCGAGGTCGAAATCTGAGGTTTTACCGGTAGATGCAGAACGAACACGCCAACAAGATCGCTTCGGATCGCCTGACGGTAACCTATCTGATCATAGGGCTTGCCGTGCTCATCTACGTGGCGCGCCTTTTCAGCCTCCAGATCCTGCAGGGGAATGATTATCTTGCGCAGGCCGAGGCGAATCGACTGGATGAAATCAACATACCCGCCCCGCGCGGCGTGATCTACGACCGGAACGGCGTGCAGCTCGTCGCAAACATCCCATCATTCCGTGTCAGCATCACCCCTGCACTTCTCCCCGACAGCGAGGCCGAAGTGCAGGCGATCTTCAAGCGAATCTCCGCCTTGACCGACGTACCATTCGATACACCGGTGACGGAGTTCTCGCTGCCTGATGCCGGCTGTATAGACCCAGATCTCAACGTGGGCATTCTCAAATTCATCGCAATCGCTGATACATATGATCCCTACAAGTCCTGGCCAGTCGCCTGCGATCTCGACGAAACCGTCGCGCGAGTGCTGCGAGAAGAGCAGGTCGATATGCCCGGTGTGCAGGTTGAGGCGGTCCCGATTCGGAATTACACCTCCGGTGAGCTGACCACGCAGATCATTGGCTATATGGGACCCATCCCGGCTTCGCTGGAGGAGTACTAC
>JBJYWH010000005.1:0-9232 GCA_046259355.1 Anaerolineales bacterium | reverse complement strand
CCCAGCCCCTCTGTGGCGAACCGGACCGTGCTGCGATCGTGAACCATGGGATCCTGCTGATACGCCTCTACGGCCTCGGGGATGCGGGATATTGCATGGCTGTCCAGGCCGCTCGCGAGGGTGAACGTCGGCCAGATGCGGGAGAGCAGTCGGGCAATCATGATCAGGGTTGGAGTGGCAACGCCGACAGGATCTACTGCCAGTCCGCTCAAGATCACCCCTGCCAGTTCGGGAGTTTCCCGAATCACATATTCGGCAACGATGTTCGCTCCCAGGCTGTGCCCGAAAAGAAAGACCGGCTTTCCAGGCTGGGCTTTACGAACGTGCGCCAGAAACTGACCAAGGTCGTTGTGATATTCCGACCAGTGCTGGATATGCCCCCGTTGACCGGGGGACCGGCCGTGGCCGCGCAGGTCGTAGGACCACAGCTCGAAACCCGCCTGGGTGAGCGGCTCGAGTAAATTGATATACCGGCCGCTGTGCTCCCCCAACCCATGCACAATCCCGAAAACCGCTCGCGCGGATCCGTCGGGCAACCAATTCTGCCCCCACAGCTGAAGACCCCCATCGCCACTGAACTCGAACTCGTTGTGCTGCATCGTCGACACTCCTTGCCCCTCTCTCATGATTGGATCGGGCCAGAATGTCTGGAATTATGCGCGATTCTGTTTGTCTGTCCAATGGCCTTGACAGGGATCTGGAGAGCCGGATGGAGGCACCCATCAGCCGAATCCGGGTGCAGGCGTCCGGAACGGCCCGGACGTATCCCATGAGGGTTGATGTTCCGGGATATTCCAACCCGGAGCACCTCAATCTTCAGGCTGGACCTTCTCCACGATGATCGTCCCGTGTGACAGCAGCGCTGCGATAGCACCGATCGCCGCCAGCTGCGGCGCCAGCAGCGCGCCGACCACTCCTACGGTCAACGGCATGTCAATCAGCGTTCGGCCATCCTCGTTCTTGATGATAACCCGGCGGATGTTGCCTTCATGCACCAATTCCTTGATTTTCGAAAGCAGCGCCTCGCCGTTGACTTCAAATTCCTCCCGCTTCACCTGTTCCTCCGCCATGTTCATCGCTCCTTAATTGTGGCTTCATCTCCGAGCTGGTAGACAGAGATATGCTTGCCCGATTCCGCATTGAACTCATCCCGATTCCAGGACCCGAAGCGTTCCCGCAGCTGCATGCCAGCCACCCGGGCCATCAGATCGAGTTCTGACGGCCAGACGTACCGCAGCTTGACCGGATAGAGCCTCACACCGTCTTGGGATAGCGTAATCAATTGGCTGGAGATTTGCTGGGTAAATGGATCGTGGATTGAAAGATCCAGCCGAACGGATTGGTCCGTCATATCGGTCACACGCACGAATGGATCGGAGGCGATACGCCCCGGGCTTGGGACAAAGAGTTCAAGCACGAATACACCGGCCCTGTCCAGATGCCTTGTGACATGCTGGAAGCAGGATATCTGGGCCTGCTGGGACAAGAGAGCATAGAATGTGTTGAACACGACATAGATCAGGTTGAACGTCATACCCAGGTTAAAAGCCTCAAAACTGCCATGGTGGGTTGTGATCCGTTCGGCACCTGGTTTCTCGTCCAGCCGAGCGAGCATCGCCTTGGAAGCATCGATTCCATGCACTTCGATCCCGTTCGTTGAAAGCGGGATCGCGACGCGGCCGGTTCCGACTCCGAGCTCAAGGGCACGCCCCCCCTTGGCTCGCTCCGTGAGAAACTCGACACACCCGTCGTCGAGATCGGGGTAGATCGTGTCGTAGACATCGGCTACACGTTCACCGTATGTATCTTCATCATAACGGTCCATGATTTCGACCCTCCTGGGCTCTTGCGACTGCTGCGAGAAGCCTGCGACGGTCCAGTTCCAGATGGGTCTTCGATTCGAAGTACCCAAGCGCTGAAATGACTGGTTTTCGTACCGGGCGGTTAGAAGATGAAAGGAACAAACCGGCGGGTGCTCTCCATCATATCCTTGTACTCAGCACCAAACCGTTCGATGTTCTCTCGTTCCTCGCACCGGGATGTCATGAACAGGGCCATGCTGGCCAGACCAATGAGCACGGCATTCTGCCATGAGGGCGACTTAAAGAATACACCCCAACCGAAGTACAGCAACGAAGCATAAAGCGGATGACGGATGTAGTGGTACGCGCCGGTCCGGATCAATTTCGTGGTCGCCTCGATCGGACCGGATGGGCGTCCCATTTTTCGCAGCAAGAAGAATCCGTGGATCGCGAGCGCAGCGGAACCCAACAGCAGCACCCATGAGATGACTTGAGGCAGGGAAAAAGGCGACTTGAACCAGGAGGGCAGGTTGAGAAGAACCATGACCACCAAAATCTCGAACGCAAAGAAACGATAAAAACGATACGAACGGAAATCGCGAAGCGAGCGCCATGAGAAGCGTACGATCGCAGCCGAGATGACGAGAAAGAGCAGGATCCGGATCCAATCAAAGGATGTCATTTGCGCCCTTTCAGATGTTTACATAACTCGCATTCCATGCGTATAGTTTTGCGCTCATGCCTATACGCAATATTCCTACACAGCTCCAGTGCGGCGCTCAATTTCCCGCAGGTGCTCCCACGCATGCTCGAGCGACCGGCGCAGCGCTCGGTGAGCGGTCCAGGTCACCTGCCCATGCGGCACCTGCAGTTCACGCTCCGCTGCGTTGAGAGCAGCCAGGCGTGCGACGTGCAGATCCATTAGCTCTCGAAACATCGCCAGCGCTGTCCCCTGCTCCTTCTGCATTGTGCGGAGTAAACCCGATGTCCCTTCCAGCGGGCCGACCAGATAGCGAACGTAGACGATCTGTGACTCGGCCAGGTGCTCGAGGATTGCGGCCAGCGAACGGCCGTGATCCGGTACTTCCGCCAGCGCCGTGATATCGAGTTTCTTAAGCCGCTGGATGATCTCCTCCTTCATCCATCCGAGACGTCGCACGCCCTGCTCAAGCGTGTTGACGGCCAGCGGCTCAAAGTCGCGGCGAAATCCGGGCGTTGGATCACCGTAACCCAGCCAATTGCCCTCCATGACATGCTCTCGAATACGGGTTTCGATGGCCTGGTCGCTGTCCACCGGTTCCCCGTATCGGGAGAGAAAGCGCAGAAACTGGCGGATCGCCCCCGGAGCAGCCTGCAGTGCCGCTTCCGTCGTCCGTTCGTGGACGACGCACCCGAGCAGGTCGAGCACATGTACCATCGTCGTACGCTTACGGGGTCCTGATTCAAATTATAGGTCGTACTTCATCTCGTTTATATCATTATCTTCCATCGTTACGGATCGTACGGCCCGAGCCGATCAGGAGAGCAGGGCATCTAGGTTGGCTCATTACGGCTGTGCCAGATTCGATAGGAAAGCAAGGAGGTCGCGATTGCGCTCAAGGTCAACCCCAATGCCAGGAACAGGTAGGAGAACCCCGATCGCCATCGCCCGGGCTCGAGGATCTCGGTCAGATGCTTGAGCGCATCGGCGAGCGCGATGACGGCGCTGATCAGTGCCGCATTGCGGCAGAGTCGATCCGAGATTCGCATGCTTACTTCCCCGTCGATGTATTGAGCTTGCTCTCTTCTCAGCGGTGACTGTTCACCATCAGCAATCCGGCGATGCAAACCAGGACGCCAGCGATGTTAATCACCGTCATGCGTTCCTTGAAAAACACGATGCCCACCGGCAGCAGCACAAGCGCTGCGGCGGCATTGGTTGCTACCCCGGCCAGGCTGATATTCCACCCGGCTCGGTACGCGAGCAGGAAACCAATCTCCAGCCCGACAATCGCTACGGCGAGTGCGGCACTGGCCCCGTTGAGCTGGCGGATCGCGGCTGCCAGGTTCGACTTGAGCGGATAGAGGGCGAACAGCGGCAGCGTGAGAACGATGGCAACAAGGTACGTCACCAGCACGCTGACGACCGGGTTGGCCGCCGGTGCGATCGCTCGCTGAAAGAGATGGTACAGGACACTCGATAGGATCGTAATCCCAAACGAAAGATAGAAGAGAGCCACTGGCTGCTTCCTCCAACGGAGTCTGATCGGGCACACCCAATGTGAGGTGAATTGGGGGACTATAACGCCTTATCAGAAGAGAAACAAGCACGCCACGTACATGGAAACCAAGATCAGTGGGCTCGCGGAAGGGTTATCGCGATCGACCCTCGTGAACTATTGTGTTCACCGATGCCCAGCCCGCACTGTCCCGCGCTTGAACGGGACGGGTTCACACCTTCAGGGCGTAAGAGCGAGTGTGTTCGTGATGAACGTATACTCTATTAATTCGTCTACGGTGTGGTCGTAGGCAACAGAGACGACCCCGGTATCCCCGCGTCGAATGGCGACGGAAAGACCCACCGCCGGCTCACCCCTAATGGTTCCACTGACATAGGCGCGCGCCATCTCCTGGTCCCCCCGCCGCGCTGCCGCCCGGAGGCTTCGAGTTCAAATCCGGATCGAATAGAAACTCGAGGCGCTGCTCCTGATTTCCCCCTGGTTCCCCCCGATACTTCCCTCCTGCTCCCAACGGCCCAAACCGTGGCTCCCGTACGAATCATCCTCATTCCTGGACGCCGCCTGTCCAGAAATAAAACCCATCGGAGGGTTTCGCTTCGAAGTGCACCGGAGCCCAGAAGCTCTTGTGGGATGGAAATTATGCCGCCACAGCGCCGGGTTGTTTTTTCCGTTGTCCGTGCAGTCAATTAGCTGGCTGGTTCAAATGTATGCTATTTTCATGTTAATATTTGCAAGATATTTGTGTTATGTAATTCATTTCATTCGCAACGCTCAGCTTGCGCTTCCCCCACTCCCACCTTGTCGCCCTGTCTTGCCATCAGACCCGTAGCGCAGCTCTACGACACCGTTTGCGTAACTTCGAACATGCCCGAGCTGCAGATCTCGCGCAGGATTTCCGGGCGTGAACAGTGGAATCCCCGATCCAAGCATGACGGGCATGAGGAAGATCCGGTATTCGTCGATGGCGTCGATCGCGACGAATTGGGCGATCAACTCGCACCCACCGACGAGCCAGATATCCATGTCTGATGGATCCAGAAGCCGCACGAGGAGAGGCCCGGGATCGCCATGGTGGACTTCGACACCGTCCGGGGCGTCCAGCCCTAACTCGTGATGCGAGAAAACGATCGTGCGCTTTCCATGATACGGCCAGTCGCCAAAACCGCGCACCTGGCGATAGGTCCGTGCCCCCATCAGGAGTGTGCCGACGCCATCGAGGAACGCGCTGTAACCGTAATCCTCGCCCGCCTGATTGAACGGCTCCAGCCAATCCACGCGCCCGGCACGATCCGCGATGTAACCATCCAGGCTGGAAGCGATATAAAGAATTACCTTTGCCATCCTCACCTCATAAATACGATTCTTCCGGGAGATGGATCAGCGCTGCGGTTGGGGCAGGGATCCCTCCGGCGGCCCCTGATCCTCACCCTCCCACTCAGAAATCAGGTGGAAATGGAGCACGCCGACATCCTGGGCATTCCCCCCGTTGACGATCAGCCGGTAGGAACGAGCTCCAAGCTCGAACTCCCGCACCAGCTCTGCAACAGTCTCAAACAGGTCGCGCATGAAATCGACGTCATCGCCCTCAATCTCGAGCAGCGAGGCGTACCTTCGTTTGGGAACGATCAGGATGTGCAGCGAATAGGACGGCGAAGGATGATGAAACGCAACCAGGGTAGGCGTTTCATGCAGCCGGTCCAGCGGCAGAGCGGATGGAAAGGTTGCGAAGGCAGCCCGCAGCAACCAGCCAGCAACCCGGCTGCGTGCGATTTCCAGTAGCAGCTGGCGGGCGGCCCGCTTGAGGTTTGAAATTCCGCTCGCCATCGATCTTGCGGTCATGTGCAATCCCGGGCGGGGTCATCCATCGGGGAACTCGGCCATGCACTCGATCTCCACCAGCGCATCGAGCGGGTTGGCCCGTACCGAGATGGTCGTGCGGGCCGGTTTGTGCTCTCCAAAAACAGCGGCGTAGGCTGCGTTCATGCCGGTGAAATCGTCCATATCCTTCAAGAAAACAGTCGTCTTGACCACATCGGCCAGGCTCAATCCGGCACTCTCCAGTACCCGGGAAAGGTTGGTCAGTGCAGCCGTGGTCTGATCCTCGATGGTCTCCCCGCTCAGCTTCATGGTCACCGGATCAAGCGGCGTTTGGCCGGAGCAGAAGAGCAGCTTGCCGCTTCGAATCGCATGGCTGTAAGGACCGATGGCTTGCGGTGCATGCTCGGCGTGGATCGGGTTCATGAGACACCTCCAGGGTATCGCCGGGATGCAGCGCGGCAGAACATCCGGGCCCCGGCGTGGGCTTCAATCGGGGGAGCGATCAGGGAGCGAAACCCAGGACGCACGAAACCGGCAGGCCCCACATGCGCAGCCGGATCACATCCCGAACTTCAAATCCTGCCGAGGCGATATCCTGCTCGAGGTAGATCGGGCGGCAGTCGACGAAGCGCTCGAAGTGATCATGCGCCCACCCATACAGCCTCAGCATCAGGCTTCGATCCGAGGTCATCTGCATCGCTACCACGCCGATCCGGCCACCCGGGCACAGCACCCGTCGGCACTCGGCCAGCACGACGGGTATCTCGGGCGTGTCGAAGAGCTCGAGCGTGAAGCTCATAAAGACAGCATCGAAACGTCGATCTTCATACGGCAAGGCGGCGCCATCCCCAACCTGCAAATGCACACGCCCTCCCAGACCTGCATTGGCAACCCCCTCCTCAGCCACCGCGAGCATGCCGGGCGAGATGTCGATCCCCTCCACGCTCCCCTCCGGGCCGACAGCTTGCGCCAGTTCGATCAAGCTCTTGCCGGTGCCGAAGCCGATCTCCAGGACCCGCTCCCCGGGCACGGCAGCCAGCTGCTCGAGGCCGACCCGGACGAACTTCCATTCGCTCGAACCCGCCAGCCAGTCGTAGATCCGGCTCATGCTGTCGTAGCTTGCCTGCGCATCCTGTTTGGACCGCATGACACGTTTGACAGGCAGCTTCTCTTGATCTGTCATCGTCCGCCTTCTTTCGTACATCTCGTCTCTGCTTCACCGAAGGGCACGAGATCCCGATTGATTCTAATCCTCGGCGGGCAGGATCTTCATGCGAATATTCAGGCGGTCGGTTCAGTACCCGGTAACCGCCCGCTGGACGAAGGCCATCACACCAGCGATAAAAAAGAGAATAACGCCGGAGATCATCCACCTTCGGCCGGCCAACGCCGATACGCCGAGCATGCCGCCTATCCCGGCGAAGTAGAAGACAACGTAGCTGATCACCATCCAGTTCGTGGAGCGAAAGTCATAGCGGAAGATGTAATCCACGAATAAGAGCGTGATGATCCACAGCAGCATCAGCCCTACCTGGAGGTAGTACAGCGGAGGACGTCCGACGGACGGAGCCTTGATCAGCAGGTAGGCCAGCGGAAACACCATCAAGAGGATCGGAATGCCAATCCAGTGCCCTGGACCCGTCCCCACCAGCATCCGCGCACTGAACGTGACAATGCTGGAGATGTAGATCACATGCGCCACGATCGCGCCCAGCAGGTTCTGCCTCGATTGATTCATGTATCGCTCCCTCCGCCTGCTCTGCTCCAGGTATTCCCTACCACACTCCGGGGATGAGCCGGAATCGAGTGCGGGATGCGTACTCCGGGTAGCCCGGCAGCTCCTGCAAGAGCATCTGATCTTCCAGGCGGGTGCGCAGGATTAGCACGACGGTATAGAGGACCAGCGCGATCAGCAGCCAGGCCGAGTTCAGGAGCAGCGGCAGTCCCAGGGACGCCAGCACCGCTCCGGCGTAGGACGGGTGGCGTACGATCCGGTATGGCCCACATACGACGACGTGCTGATCCCGGTCGGATTGAATTCGCACGACGGCTGAAAAGAAGCGGTTGACGATCATCGCCCACACCCCTGCCCCATAGCCGATCAGGACCAGGAGGGCACCAAGAGCTTTTACCCCAACTGGAAACGCGGGAGTCCATCCAAAGCGATGATCCAATCCTGCCGTGAGGGCGGAAAGCGCCGGAAGGACGATGCCGATCAGCAGCACCAGCGCGCGATCGCCCTCGGCTGTATTCTCAGAATCAGAAAACCTGGCCCGTTCGCGCAGCGTATCCGGGTTGCGGAAGTATACGACCACCCGCCCGCCGAGCGACGCTCCCAGGAGCAGCGCGACATAGACCCAGGCCTCCGGCCAGGCAAGCGTACCGGCGGCGATGAAAAGCAGAGTTGGCACGAGCAGCAGGTAGATCAGGAATCCGGCGGCTGCCCGGATGAGTTGTCCTCGCGAGATCGCCATGCCAGCCCTCCCTGCCCTGTGGTTCCATTATGACATGCACGGTTGACTATGGGGATAACTCCGTCATGACTTCATGCAAGATTTGCAACCCGGTCAGGTTGCGCACCGGCCACGCACGGCTCATCGCTTCGGGATCGGAAAAGTCGTTCGGTCCCCAGGTGAGGTGCTCCTGATCGGGCTGCAACCCGTGATCCGGCAGCGTCTGGATCGAACGCCAGAAGTTCCAGAGTGGAAGGTCATACTCCTGCGCGAGCCGGACGATGATGCGATTGATGCGCTGATCGCCCTCAAGGTTGTCGCCCTTCGTCGACAGGATCGGCAGCACGCTGTGATCGAGCAGGATTTCTATGATCTGCCGCAGGCCGGATTCGAATGCCTCCGGACTCCAGACCTGGTTCGTTCCGAGCGAGATCAGAGCAAAGCTCGGCTGATTCAGCCGCAGCTCGCACTCGAGCGGCGATTCCCCCGCCTCGCAGAACTCAGAGTCAGCGTATGCTGGATCGAGAATGCGCGCGGTGTTGAACCCGGCGCGCGCGGCCTGGCTGTTCCTGGCAATCGCGGCATGGAAGTACTCGACAACGCTCGCAAGGTCTGTGTATGAACCTAGATCGTATGACGCTAGTGGGCCCGCAAACGCGGTGAGAAACCAGTGACTGGCAACTTCGCCATCGCCCACACGCGAGAAAGCAGCGGGCTCGTTTCCGAGCCCGAGTCCCACGGTGTAAAGCGACCGGGCGCGTTCATTGAATTCGGGCAGCACCGGCAGCTCGGTCCAATCCAACGCACCGGTTGCGTCCGCCCAGCCAGCCGGCCCCGGAGAGCTCTGGGGCGCGGTTTCCCCGGACATTGGCGTCTCCGTGGCGATTCCGGATTGGGGAGCCGTTGGGCTCGCCTGCGCCTTCCGGATCGCCAGCAAGCC
>JBJYWH010000004.1:0-3351 GCA_046259355.1 Anaerolineales bacterium | reverse complement strand
TGAGGAGTGGATCCACAGGATCTCAAATTGGTAGATGCCCACTGCATGTTCTGGGATCGATTCGACTCCCCTGGGCACGCAAAGCCAGAGGACCGGGTTTCCAGGCATCCGGCTGGCCGCCCAGTGTACGAGAAAACCGAAGGGTGAATCTCGCAAGACCGCACTTACCGGAGCAGCATAACGGTACCGGCCGGGAATAACGTGCCGCAAGCTGCTGTCCCGGGCCACGGCAACCAAGAGCCCGGCGAAGTTCCTCCAGGAAGGGCCCGATGCTGCTGTAACCACCTTCTTCGAGATCGACCGTAAACCGGCTGGCCTGAAGCACCGGTTCATATGCGTGATCTTCATGGAAGGATGCCGCAACAGCACATGGTGTGCTCTACAGGAATATCGAATTCAGCATTTCTACAGTTGTCCGCGCTCAAGTACCGATCATGTGTATAGCCATCAATCCCCAAAAGCCTATGGCTATGCGTAATATATTACTTTCCTGCCCTCCTTGAAGGCGTGAAACATCCGCACGATCCTATCCATCTCCTTCCGGTGCAGACGTGATCCCGCCGCGCTCCGCATCGATCCACCAACTGTAACCATCCCAGTCTTCAATCAGGAGCTTTTCCTGCGTTGGCCACTTCCGGATACGGAGCAGTTTCGAGCTTTCACCGATCAGCACAGCCAGCGACGGCTGCGCCCCACCATCCACGTGCAAGATCGAAAACGACAGGCCCTCAAAGGCACAGGGATCGCCATACGCGGCAGTGAATGCAAACGATTTGCCATCGGGAGACCAGGCTACCCCGCCCGCCTGAACATCATCCGGTCCCTCCTCCGGTTGCGGCAGCATCAGGATCGATTCCTTCAAGGTGTCAAGCGCTCGTATACGGATGGCATAGGGCGGTGATGCACTGGCGTAGACCAGTGTCATTCCATCCGGTGAGAGGCTGTGCCCACGCCCCGTGGGCAAGACCAGGGTTGAGGATGAGCCATCAGCCACGCTCACCCCGACCCATGCCTCTTCAATGGGATAGAAATCTCCACACCCATCCGGATTCTGCATGTTGAAGTAGTAGAACGTCCGGCTGTCGGCCGACCAGGCGCGCAACGCCGGGTATACGTATCCGAGTCCATCCTGCGTGTAATTCACGGGCTCCCAGACAACGGCATCGACGGCCTCGCGGATCGTCAATCTGACACGGAATCCCGCTGCACCACCGTCAAGATGCTCAAAGGAGGCCTCGGCGAGCCACAGGCCGTCCGGTGAGGTCATTTGTTGAGCCGTACGGGCGACGAAACCGGGCCGGGGCGTGATGAGTGCGCCGGGATCTGGTGTTGCTTCAGGTCCCACCGTCGTAACGACCTTCGAAGTCGGCGTGAGCAAGGTAGCAGCAGTCGGGGTCCACACAGAACTGGAATCCGCGTTGCTGCAGGCAGTGAGACCGGCGATCGAGATCAATACCATCAACAACCATCTGCTTCTCATTTTTCCTCGCTCCTGATCTCCCGTTACCAATCCGACCCACACGTAAAATAAACCTGCTGCATCCGGCATTTTAGAGGGCGCGAGACTACTTGCGTCCGGTGCGTTGCTTCGCGGGGGGCGCCTTTTCTAGATCGATGCAGCGGAGGCCTCCGGCGTCAACTTCTTGATCCCAAAGCCGAACCATGTGATGACCGCAACTCCAAATCGAGCCAGGAGCATCATCGATACGGCACACAGGAATAGAACCAGTTCGCGCGTAAGACGATTAAAGAACCAACCCGATGCAACCCACGGGAGGCAGGTTGCGATCATCGTGGGAACCAGCAGGTATCTGGAGCGAAACCACGCACGTTTGCCAACCGGCGGATGATTGCTTAGGTACTTTTGCAGCGTACCACGCAGCACAGTTGGATCCAGGGCCTCCGGCAGCTTTGAAGTCAGGGCGGGCAAATCCGGAGCGAAATCTGAGTAAAGGCGGAGGATTCCACTCCCGGGATCGATGGTGAAATGACTGAACCAGCGCCAAGGCAGGAGCATGCCCCCGCGCAGTATACCCTCCTCGTTCACCGATAGATGGACGGACGACCTTCTCAGTTTCGAGAGCGGGTATGCGATCGAAGTGCCCAAAAGGAATCCGATGAACGCGAGGCTTCCACCTTCCGCGATCCATGTGAGGATGACCTGGGTGATATCGGTTGGAAAGAGAAAACTGGGGAACGCCGGTGCGTTCACCGCGGCGCCGAGAGCGGCCGAGCTTAAAAGCGACATCGAGAGGATATGAAGGTAGATTGCCGTCATGGGATATGGCTCGTACCTCCAGGAGGAGAGCAGTTCCTCCTTCCATCGATGCAGAGCCGGCGCCGGGTTCTCTGCCAATCGGTGAGCCGTGAGGGTATGATCAGCCCGCAGGCAACCTGCGCACATCCCTAGAAGAAACAAGAGGAGTAGATGGTTCGTTGAAGGCATGGTCCGGAAGACCCCAGACTATTCATGAAGAGCATACAATGAAAAACGGATTCGTCATCAACCAGGGGATGCAATTCCATCACTTGCGGAAGATACGGATCAGGATCACGACAAGAGCAAGAAGACCGGCAAGCCAGATGCTCACCACGATCATCATGCCGGCTCGGCTTATGATCTTCCCCTCCGGAATCCGGGATTCGGCTTCGAGGCGGGCATCCGCCATGACTTCCGGGGGAATCAATTTGAGGGCGAGTGCAAGTCCAAGCGGGGTGATGATCAAATCATCGAGATAGCCCAGGACAGGGATGAAATCGGGGATGAGATCGATCGGGCTGAAGGTGTGCGCCACGACAAATGCGACCAGCCATTTTGCGTACCAAGGCATCCTTGGATCGCGATAGGCAAGATACAGCGCGTAGGTCTCTGACTTCAGGTGGTTTGCCCAGCTCTTTACTCGAGTGATCATCGTGGCAACATGCGCTGATTCCCAGGGAGATCCTTTTGAGCACTTCCTTCTTATCATATTCCAAAGATTGACAGAGAAAAGAGCTTCCGGGAGCGGCGTTCAAATGCCAGATGATCGAAGCGCGGATTGACGTCGAGCGGCAAAGTCGTGCGTTTTGGGCAGAATGGCAACGGGGATCGCGCCAAGACCTGGACCTCCTGGTCCTACCTCCTGCTCCATCCATTGGAAGTCGTGCGCCCTCCTCGCGGGATATCAGCGCCGCGATCCTTTGGATACTCTTGCGTGCCAGCCAACCCCGCGAGACGGTAGGGGGAGCCGACTCGCAGGAACGAAATGAACGAAGCACCCCTGTGCGTCGGGTAGCCCTGTCCGGTGATATCCAGCGCGACGATCACGCTGGATTCCCAAGGTAATGGGCCGTTATATTGAGGCTCGTCAT
>JBJYWH010000003.1:0-2304 GCA_046259355.1 Anaerolineales bacterium | reverse complement strand
GAACCCGCACGCCTTGCGGCACATGGCCCTCAACCATGCCTGTCTGCCAGTTCCAGCACCAGCGCATTCTTGCTTGAGATCGGCGGTATTATAGCTGACCGCACGTGGTTGTCAACAATCAGACCCCTGGAATGGTCCCTTCCTGATGAAGCGGGACCGAAGGCAAGCGGCGGAGGAGATTGACATGATGCGGATTGTCCTGGATGCCATGGGAAGTGACACCCACCCGGAGCCAGAGCTCGTGGCGGCTGCCGAGGCGTACAAACTCTGGGGGGATCCGATCTTGCTTGTCGGGCCGCAACCGGAACTGGATGAAAAACTGCGTGCCCATGGCGTTCCGAAGGATAACGTGACGGTGGTTCATGCCCCTGATGTACTCGAAATGACCGACAAACCGGCAGAGACCGCACGCTCGAAAACGGACACCTCAATGTCCGTAGGCATGAACCTGGTGAAATCCGGTCAGGCCGATGCCTTTGTCACAGCCGGGAACACCGGCGGCGCGATGGCAACTGCGCTCTTTCGATTGGGCCGTATTCGTGGAGTCAAACGCCCGGCTGTTTCTCCTACCGTGCCGGTGAAAGGCAGCATGACCCTCATGCTCGACCTGGGTGCCAACGCCGACTGTCGGCCGGAATACCTGGTGCAGTTTGCTGTTATGGGCTCGGTTTATGTTGAACGGGTATTCAACCGGACCAATCCACGCGTCGGATTGCTGTCGAATGGCGAAGAGGCTGGCAAGGGCAACCAGCTGGTCAAAGAGACATTCCCCTTGCTTCAAGCATCCGGTCTGAACTTCATCGGAAATGTTGAACCGAAAGAGGTCTACGGTGGCCACGCCGATGTGGTCGTGACGGACGGTTTCACCGGCAATGTCTTCTTGAAGACAAGCGAATCTGTCTCCCGCTTCCTGCTCGAGATGGTCCGTGACGAATTAAAATCCGGGCTCCTGACGAGCGTCGGTGGCCTGCTGGCAAAGCCGGCATTCAACAGGATTCGGAAGGTTCTCGATCCGTCAGAGTACGGTGCCGCCCCGCTGCTCGGGATCGACGGCCTGGTCTTCATCGGGCATGGACGTTCGGATGCGAAAGCGCTCGTCAGCGCCGTTCGAGTCGCACGCCAAGCGGTGAGCTCGGGTGTGCTTGAAGCCACCCGAAACGCGATTCGCGAGCGCCTGCAATTGGCCGGGGAGGCAAACGCGTGACAACAGACTCTTCAAAACCGCGCGTCGTCGTCACCGGGATTGGTCTGGTGACGTGTCTCGGGATGGATATTTCGCACTTCTGGAATGATTTGCTGGCGGGTCGTTCGGGGATCCGGCGCATAACCCGCTTCGATGCCAGCGAGATGCCGTGTCAGATCGCTGCCGAGGTGCCGGATTTCGATCCCTCAGACTTCATGCCGACGAAAGAAGCTCGCCGCATGTCGCGTTCCTCCCAGTTCGCGCAGGCGGCGGCCGAACTTGCCATGCAGGATGCTGAATTGACCGATGCGTGGGACAATCCGGAACGAGCCGGCGTCTACTTCGGAACGGCAATCGGCGGCTGGGATCGGGCGTACGAAGGCCTCGAGTCGCTGCGCGTGAACGGGATGGCTCGCACGAATCCTTTCTTCCTGCCATCTACACTGCCGAACATGCCAAGCTTCCATGTCACTCAGCGCTTTAAGGCACTCGGCCCAAATAGTACGATCACAACTGCATGCGCGACCGGCACCCAGGCGGTTGGCGAGGCGGCGCAGGCGATACGAAATGGCTGGGCCGATGTCATCATCAGCGGAGGGACGGAAGCCCTGATCCTGGATTTCATCCTGGCCGGGTTCACTATCATGCGCGCTCTCCCAACGAGCTTCAATGATCGACCCGAGCAGGCCTCCCGACCTTTCGAGGCTCACCGTGAAGGCTTTGTCTTCGGCGAAGGCGCAGCCTGCCTGATTCTCGAGAGCCTCGAGCACGCTCGAAAGCGAAACGCTCAGGTGTATGCCGAGGTCAGCGGCTTTGCGAGTTCGAGTGATGCCTTCCACATCGCCGCACCCGATCCCGACGGCGCCGGCGCTGTGCGTACGATGGCCCGGGCGCTGGAGAATGCTGGACTGAAGCCTGATCAGGTGGATTACATCAATGCCCACGGAACATCGACCGTTGCCAATGATGCCATGGAGACCAAGGCGATCAAGACGCTCTTCAAAGAAGACGCGTATCGGATTCCAATTTCGTCAACCAAATCGATGATAGGCCACCCGATGGGTGCTTCGGGTGCTATCGAGGCCGCGGTCTGCGCGCTCACAATCAAGCATGGGGCCATA
>JBJYWH010000002.1:0-30431 GCA_046259355.1 Anaerolineales bacterium | reverse complement strand
CCCACGCCGTGTCGAAGATGTCATACGCCAGGCAGGAGGCGATCTACTGGATGAGGAGCGGCAGATTGACCAGTACCGCGGCGATCAGATCGGGAAGGGCTTGAAAAGCCTGGCGTACTCACTCGTCTATCAAGCTGGCGACCGCACACTGACGGACGATGAAGTTGCAAAGGTCCGGTCGAAGATTCTCGCCCGGTTGGAACGTGAACTGGGAGCGAAGCTGCGGGCTTAACCCTGGGCCCGGGCGACTGTCTCGGCGCGCTGGATCGCCACCGCCGCCAATTGAGCAACGACCATCAGCAGGTGATGGTCCTCGGCCGAGAACTCGCGGTCGGAGGTCTTGTTGACCGCCTCAATCACGCCCAGCACGCGTTCGCCCTGCAGCAGCGGAACACAGGCCAGAGTCTGGGTGTGAAACCCGAACGCTTCATCCACCTGCGGGTAGAAGCGCGGGTCCTTATGCACATCGTGCACGATGGCCGGCTGGCGCTGATCGGCAACCCAGCCGGCTATTCCCTTGCCCGGGGGAAGCCGGTAGCCTTTCAGGCGTGAACTGGCCTGACCCCGGACGACGGCGAAGACCAGTTCCTCCGTTTCATCATCCAGCAGCAGCAGCGATCCATCGCTCGAACCGAGCACCGCGAGCGTGGAAGCGAGCAGATCCTCGAGCACCTGCAGCAGGTTGGTATCGGGGGTCATGCGCTGGATCAAGTCCTGGATGGCGCTCAAACCGCGCACCGACGAGCGCAGTACGGTGAGCTCGTCTTTCAACTCCTGGTTCTCCTGCTTCAGGCGGGAGACCTCTCCCTGTAGAAAACGTAGCGGATCGCGTGTATCAACCATGGTCTTCACTCCGGGTTGCCCGATCTTAGCACGATCAGCAGGCCGGGGAAAGTGAGCCCAATATAAAATGCCCCGTCGCCGACGGGGCATTTTCGATTGTGGTTTTGAATCGTCTAGATCAGCGTGACGTTCGCGGCCTGCAAACCCTTGGGCCCTGCTTCGATGCTGAACTCGACCTGCTGGCCCTCCTCAAGCTTGCGGTAGCCATCCATCTGGATCGCTGAAAAGTGGACGAAGACGTCATCGCCATTTTCGCGCCCGATGAATCCATAGCCCTTGACCGCGTTGAACCACTTCACCGTGCCAATTACTCGTTCTGTCATTTCCTCCATGCCTCCTGCAGCAGGCCGCATCCAGATTCCGTTCGAGATAAGAAACACAACACCGCCGGTTCGATCTCCGGGCGGTGTGATATCTGGGGTCGGGTTAAGTTGCTGCGTCCTGCACGGGCGGCATGGTATCATGCACGAGAGGGATCGTCAAGGTAATCGATGTGCCTGCCTGACGCCCATCCCGATCCGGAGGTCCGACCCCCCCATGAACATCTACTTTTCATGCTCTCTGACGGGCGGCAGGGACGATGAGCACGTGTATGGCGCCATTGTCGATCACCTGCTGCAGGGCGCTCACGAAGTCCCCACTGCGCATCTGGCACGTCCAGAGGTTATGTCCCTCGAGCGTGTCGTCGAACCGAATGAAGTCTACCAGCGTGATATGGAGTGGATCCAGGCCTGCGATGCTGTTATCGCTGAAGTGACCACGCCTTCCCATGGTGTCGGGTATGAAATTGCCGTCGCATTGGCATGTGGCAAACCGGTCTTGTGCTGCTACCGGCGGGGAGCGACCATTTCGAAAATGATCAGC
This sequence comes from Anaerolineales bacterium, assembly GCA_046259355.1. Taxonomy (GTDB): domain Bacteria; phylum Chloroflexota; class Anaerolineae; order Anaerolineales; family E44-bin32; genus E44-bin32. Next base: position 28,724 of record JBJYWH010000002.1, on the reverse strand, counting down.
GGGAATGATTCGCCCGGCCTGCGCGTCCGGGATTATCAGCATCCGCAGGAAGCTATCGAGCGGATTGAGGAGTTTCTCGCCGAAATCGCTTGAAGGATGCCGCAGGATCGACAGGAGGCACGTCATGGACAGCAAGCAACCGCACTTGATGCAGTACCTGCATTGGATCGGCCACGATTCCTACCGTATAGACGAGCCGCTGGTGATCTATATTGATCCATGGCGGCTGCCGGCCGGGAGCCCCCCGGCCGACCTGATCCTGGTCAGCCATGAGCACCATGATCACTGCTCGCCTGAATCGGTTGACCAAATCCGTAAGGCGGGCACGGTGATCCTGGCCAGCGCTGGCGCAGCCGAAAGCCTTGGTGAGGGGGTGACGGTCATGCGGCCGGGGCAACGGCAGGTCGTCGGGCCGGTCACGATCGAGACGGTGCCGGCGTACAACATTGACAAACCATTCCATCCGCAGGAGGCCAATCATCTGGGCTTCATTCTGGAGATCGAGGGTGAACGGCTCTACTTCGCTGGTGACACGGACGTCATCCCGGAGATGAAGTCCATTCGTTGTGATATTGCGTTGCTGCCGGTGAGCGGGAAATATACGATGGATGCCGATCAAGCTGTCCAGGCGGCAGGGATCCTGCGCCCGAAGGTTGCGGTTCCGATGCATTACGGGGCCGGCGTGGCGGGCACGGCTGCGGATGCGGATCATTTCCGGGAGAAAAGTCCGGTGCCGGTGGTGGTGTTGAAGGCAGAGGGTTCGGCCTGAGGTGTGGAACCGGTAGCAGCTATTCGGGGGCCGGCTCCTGGTAGGACAAAACCTGGGCCTGTGTTTCGGCCTCCATCGCCTGGACGAACTTTTCATATCCCTCGGCGTCGAAGCGGCTGTCCTCACCGGAGGGCCGGCCGAGAATGATGGTTGTGGCACCCAGTTCCTTTGCCACCGCGGGCAGCACCTCGCGCACGACACCGGTGCGGATGATGGTCTTCGCGTCCACGTCGCGTTCGGAGGCGCGTTCGGATGCCATCGTGAGCAGGAATTCCCCCATGTGCGCGAGCTCGTCATCCACGTCGACAACCACCGCTGCGGCTGTCTTGTTAAGGAATGAACTGTCGGCCACGTAGAGGAATGCCAGTTCATCACCCCATTGCTTTGCTAGGTCGATCGCCCGCAGTTGGGTAGGAATACTTGCCTCCCCGCCGCGCGTTGCGCAAAGTATCAAGCCCATGATCCCTCTCCGATCAGTATCGCAGCAGCAGCCAGAGCGAGGCCAGCACCAGGGTTACCAGTGTAACGGCCAGCCCGTCTCGTGCGAAGCGTCGAAAAGTCAGTCTGTAGCCGGCCTGCGCCAGCAGGCCAACCGCAACGATGTTCGGTGCGGACCCAAGGTAGGTCGCGTTGCCGCCGAGATCCGCGCCCAGAATGAGACCCCAGTAGATGATGCCCGACCCTGCTGCGGAGGGCAAATTCTGCGTCAGGGTATCGGCGACCGGCAGCGCGGCGACGGTAAAGGGGATGTTGGCGACAATGGCCGAAGCGAAGGCCGATACCCAGGTGGTGAGTACGGCTGCTCCGTGCGCGGTGGTTCCGGCCAGGTGTACGATCTGGACTGCGAGCCAGTGGATCGCGCCGGTGGCGTCCATCGCCCCGACCACGACAAACAGGCCGATGAAAAAGAGCAGCGTCGTCCAGTCAACTTCCCGCAGCATGTGATCCACATCCGGCCTGACCCAGGCGATGAGCATGGCTGCTCCGGATATTGCCACCACCCCGGGCGGGATGTTATCAAAGGAATCGGCCACAAAGAAAAGCAGGAAGGTAAAGAGCAGCAGAAACGAGGTCTTCACAAGAATGTCGCGGTGGCGGATGTCCGAATCGGCGGCCAGGCGTTCAAGCAGCGAAGCCCGTGCGTCAGGGTCGGCCGGGTGGATATCATTGCGGTACTGAATGCGAATGACGACAAAAAGGGCCAGCATGCAGATCAGTGCGATCGGCCCCATGTTGATCAGGTAGTGTGAGAAGCTGGCATTGATATGCGAGCCGACAATCGTGCTCGGCGGGTTGCCGATCAGCGTGGCTGAACCCCCGATGTTCGATATCAGGACCTCCGGAATCACAAAGACAAAAGGATGGATATCAAGCGCGATCGCAATCTGGATCGAGAGAGGCACCAGCAGCAGAATCACGGTCACATCATTCAGGAGAGCGGAGGTGACGGCGGTCAGCAGCAGCAGGCTGGCGAGCAGGCGCCAGGGTTTTCCTCGATTCATCTGGTACAAGCGAAATGCCACCCAGCGGAAGATGTTGGTCTGGGCCAGGATGGCGACAAAGATCATCATGCCCATGATCAGGAATATGACGTTCCAATCGACGAAGGACATGGCCTTGTCGAATGTGAGCATCTGCATGCGCGGGTTGAAATGGCCCCAGATGTACGTGGTGAGGAGCACGGCTGCGGCACCGAGCAGTGCGGCCGCCGTTTCGTGCAGCAGGTGGAACGAGATGGCGATGAAGACCAGCAGGAAGATCCCCGAGGCCACAAGCGCTGCCAGCAGGTAAGGTTCTTGAGCCGCAGAAAGGGGATGCGGCAGGCTTTGATGCAGTAAATTGATGGCAGGCGCCGAAAAGAGCGCTGGGGGCAAAATTGGCCTCTCCGTGGAAGATGGGGGGCAGGACGTGCATCACGTCCTGCGAATCAACCGCTGAACCTTTTTATTGTAGGACGAAAAGGGTCGATTGGCAAAGGCTCGTAGCGCCCGGACCGGTGGGTCTTTCGCTATATGGCTTCGATCCGTTGTAAATCAGGAAAGAACTGTCTCACCGAACCTTCCACCCAGCCGCGCAGCGTGCCTTCCGAGAGATGGCAGCCCTCGCATGCCCCGCCCATCCTGACTTTGAGCACCTGGCCATCGTAGCTGACCAGCTCGACGTGTCCACCGTGGTACTGCTCGATATAGGCGCTGATGACGTCGATCAGGGCTCGCATCCGCTCCTCGGGCGTGGCATCCGTTTCGTGGTTGTGTGGAAGCACCTCGGTCATGTTCCCTCCCTCTGGCGATGGGAGCGCTCAGGAACTCACACCGTTCCGGAGCAGCTCGATCACGTGAGAATGTGTATTCTGCAACCGCTGGGCGATGACCTCGGCCAGGCGTTCGAGAATGATAACACCCGTTTCGGGGTGCTGTTCACAAAGCTGCTTCAGGGTGTCGCCCCGCATACTAAGCATAACACTATCTTCAAGGCAGACTGCACAGGAGGTGTAGGATGACCGCCCGAGGGCTGCTGACCAGCCAAAGACCCCGTTGGGGTGGATCTCCGCCACCGGCAGGACATCGCCGTCATACGGTTTATAGCGGATCGCAATTCGGCCTTCCAGCAGGACGTACAATTTATCGGCCCGGTCTCCCTGTCCGAAGATCAGCGCTTCCCGGGTATAGCTTTCGCGCTCCACGCCTTGCGCCAGCACCCTCAGGTGCTTCAGATTCAGATCTTGAAAAAGCGGCAATTCCGCAAGCTTATCAGCGTTCATGTGAGTCAACCAGGATGTCTTACCAGTGTAGGGCGGGGTGGAAAGGCAGCCGAAGTGGCTTCCTTCCTTATTCGGGCGACAACCATCACCCGTTCAGCGTTGTTCCTGGGCTTGAAAACTCACCTTGACGCACTCGGAGGCGCTCGGTTATAGTTGAATTGCACAGGCAGATGTCTGGGTGCCCCCCTCACCTAGATGTTTGTCTGTGCGTTTATTTCGGGTTTACACATCATCCAGTGTCACCAGGTCTTCGAGCGAACGGATCAACTGTGAGATTTCTGCCTGCGTGTTGTAGTGTGTCAGCCCGACCCGCAGCATGCCCCCCGAATCCTCCAGACCCAGGCGCTCTGTGACCGCCAGGGCGTAGTAGTTTCCGTCCCAGACGTAGATTCCCCGGTCTCCCAGGAATTCAGCGATCTGGCGTGGATGGTACCCATCCAGCGTGAAGGATACCGTCGGCACCCGGTCCATCACCCGGTCCGAATCAGTTAACCCCCAGATGTGGAGGCCGGGAATGCTGGCCAGTCCTTCGATCAGGGCGGTGGAGAGACCGGCTTCGTATGCCTGGACAACCCGCATGCCGGCCGCAATGTCAGCCGTCAGTTCTCCGCCCGCTTTTTCCTCTCGGGCTGGAGTTCCGCCGAACCTTTCACCCAGGGATGCCAGGTATTCCACCGCACCCAGCACACCGGCCAGGCCTTCGTGGTTCTGCGTGCCGGTCTCGAATTTTCCCGGCGGCCGGGAGGGAGCGGGACGAACCTTGTAGGCTGCCAACCGCTCGAGGTGCTGGAGTTTGCCGTACATTGCGCCGACATGCGGACCGAAGAACTTGTAGGCTGAAACCACCAGAAAATCACAATCCAGGGCCTGGACATCAATCGGGCCATGGGGCGCGTACTGCACCGCGTCGACGAAGCACAGAGCACCGGCCTGATGCGCCTGGGATGCGATCTCGCGCACCGGGTTGATCGTTCCCACGGCGTTGGAGGCGTAACCAACCGCAATGAGGCGGGTGCGGTTCGACAGCAGTTCCTGCAATGAGTCGAGTCTCAGCGTGCAGTCCTCGACATCGAAATCCAGCCACCGGATTCGACAGTCGCGATCTTCCGCCACCCGCAGCCAGGGCGAGATGTTGGCGTCATGATCGAGGCGGGTGACGATGATTTCATCTCCCGGCTGCAGTTCAAGCGCCAGCGCCCGGCTGACGCTGAAGGTGAGCGAGGTCATGTTGGGTCCAAAAAATACCTCGGCCGGATCGGCCGCATTCAACATCGAGGCCATATAATCCCTGGCCCGTTCGATGATTTCGTCCGAACGGCGGCTGGTGGCGAATGCGCCGCCGTGATTGGCGTTGCTGTGGATCAGGTAGTCCTGCATCCGTTCGACGACATTTTGATGGACCTGCGTGCCGCCCGGGTTGTCGAAGAAGACGGCGTTTGCAGCCAGGGCCGGGAATTCAGAGCGAATCACGTCCGGATCGAATTTCATGCTGAAGAACCTCCGTTTTCTGGGTCGAATGATGGCATCCCGCCTTCCGCCAGCAAGGCTTCCGCCCGGGCCAAATCCTGCGGTGTGTTGATGTTGAAGAAGCTGATGCCCTGCGGGTCGAGCGCCCTCAACCGCTCCCCCTCCAGAGCCAGGACGTCGACCTGCGGGTAGAAGCTGATCATCCGCCGATCCCCTTCGCTCAGAGCCTTGCGGACCGCCGGCAGGCAGCGGGCGCGATGGTAAACGGCAAGCAGCGGTTCGAAATAGCCACCGATACGGGGAGCAACGACGTCCGCGCGAGGTGCCAGGGCGATGAGCTCCTCCAGCACGGAACGCTGCAGAAATGGCATGTCGCATGCCACTAGCAAGACATGCGATCCATGGGCCGCTTCCAGCGCGGTTTGCAGACCGAACAGAGCTCCAGCACCGGGGATCCGATCGGCGACCAGGGGAAAACCAAAGCGTTCCAGTCCCGCCGGGTTGTTGGTTGTGATCAGGATTTCGTCGCCGAGACCGGCGATGCTGGCCAGCACGTATTCAACCAGGACCTTGCCCCCCAGGGGGAGCAGGGCTTTGTCGGTTCCCATACGGCTGGATTGACCACCAGCCTGAATGACGACGCTCAGCATTGCGACCATTCTACACCGCGACCGACCAACCTACCCGTTTGATATAATGATTAATGGAACGATGTCCAATCTTTCTGATCTTCTCGATCGCATGACAGCGCCCGGCGAGCTGGTAGAACAGCTCCCCGATGGAGCCGTACGCTGTACAGCCTGCGGTCACCGCTGTCTCATTCGAGAGGGTCGGCGCGGCATATGCCAGGTGCGATTCAACCGCGAGGGTGAATTGCGCGTCCCCTGGGGCTACGTTGCAGCCCTGCAGTGTGATCCAACGGAAAAGAAGCCCTTCTACCATCTCCTTCCTGGATCGGATACCCTCACGTTCGGCATGCTCGGCTGTGATTTTCACTGCGGCTACTGCCAGAATTGGCTGACATCGCAAGCGCTGCGCGATCCTGCCGCGGATATGGCAGGACGCTACCTGCGCGAGATCACACCCGATGAACTGGTCCAGATCGGCGTGCGGATGGGTGCACAGGTGGTAGCCTCTTCCTATAATGAGCCGTTGATCACGACCGAGTGGGCGGCGGCGATCTTCTCGCGGGCAAAAGCAGCTGGCATGCGCTGTGCGTATGTTTCGAATGGCAATGCAACCCCCGAGGCGCTCGATTACCTGGCTCCCTACCTGAGCGCATACAAGGTGGACCTGAAAAGCATGCGCGAGAAAACCTATCGCCAGCTGGGCGGGGTGCTCGAGCACGTGCTCGATACGATCCGCATGGCGCATGAAAGCGGGCTGTGGGTAGAAGTCGTCACGCTGGTCGTACCGGGATTGAATGACAGCAATGATGAGTTGATGGATGCAGCCCGCTATATTCGCTCGGTCTCGGCCGATATCCCGTGGCATGTGACCGCATTCCATCCTGATTACAAGATGACTTCGGACAACCGGACAACCGCTGAGACCCTGATACGTGCCGCGGAGATCGGCCAGGAAGCGGGATTGAACTATGTCTATGCCGGCAACCTGCCGGGGGGCGCCGAGCCCTATGAGCACACACACTGTCCGCGGTGTGGGCATCTCTTGATTCGGCGCTACGGTTTTTCGATCCTGGGTTACAATCTGACGGCAGACGGTAAATGTCCACAATGTGGGCTCGAGATTCCGGGTATCTGGACCGGTGACCCCGATCGAGTGCAGGTCGGGTCGCTGCACGACCTGTTCAACCGGGGCCCGCGACCGGTCCGCTGAGGCGATCGCAAGATGACGGTGAGGATGAAGAAGAAGCTGATCATTACCTACGATCCAATCTCCGAGCAGCGGGAAGCGTATTTTCATTATTTGCTGGGAGAGTTTGTGCCGACTCTCGAGCAGATGGGCTTGAAAATGTGCGAAGCCTGGCACACGGCTTACGGTGAGTATCCCCTGCGACTGACGGCATTCACGGCACAGGAGGAGGTCGACGTCGAGAAGCTGATCGACACGGAAGAATTCCGAGAGCTGGAATCACGTCTGCTTAACTACGTGGTCAACTACCACCGCCGCCTGGTTTCTGACAGCAACGGCTTCCAGTTCTAGCACCCGCACGTTCCTCACAAATGTTCAGTGAGCGTATTCTCAAAGCTGGGTATAATTCCCTTGCCCTGGCGCATCCCACACGGCCCTCTCATCGCAGCCGCTTGACATCCCAACCCTGCCAGGGTTTTTTCTTTCTCCAGCCCTGGGACCGTGCCCGAAGAGCCCTAATTTGACGTAGATTGTCAAGATCGGGTGATGACACAAGGCACTTGGTGAACAGTCCAGGCTGGATTACAGTGGGAGATGATCATTCTCTTGCGCGCGGAAGGAGTCTGAGGATGGCCTGGGTCATGTGGAAATCGATCAAGGAACAGCACTGTGATCGTGTCGACGAGAATGTGGCGCTTGAAGCGCGTGTCGTCTATGCGGCCGAGTTCATGCCCGATCAGCCGCCGCGCATTCTCGCCCATCGCTGCTCGCGAGGCATGGAATGCAATCAGATGAACACCCCGACCTGCATCTGGGCCGGTACACTGCCGGGATATGATCCGTTTGCGTAACGCCGGACGAATGTGATCTTCGCGGCCGCCGGGAAATGAACCCGGCGGTTTTTTCTTGGATCGGGGTATCCCCTATCGATAACGGAAAGGGCACGGCGCAGCCGTGCCCTGCATTCCGTACGCTCTACTCCTGGGGCACGGCATTTCGTGCCCCTGACCTTTAAATTACGCCCAATTTCTGCCCGACGCGCTCGAAGGCTGCCAGGCCATCATCCAGGTCATCGCGCGAGTGTGCGGCGGAGATCATGACTCGAATGCGGGCCTTGCCATGTGGAACGGTGGGGTAGCCGATGGCCATGGCGAAAACGCCCTGTTCGAACAGGCTGCGGCTGAAACTTTGCGCCAGCTTGGCGTCCCCGAGCATGACCGGCGTGATCGGGGTCGTGCTCACACCGGTATCAAAACCCATTCCCTGCATTTCGCGCTTGAAGTATTCGGTGTTTTTCCATAACCGATCCACAAGTTCAGTTGAACTCTCAAGCACGTCCAGCCCGGCCAAGCAGGCGGCCACATCCGGGACCGTCATGGCGGAGGAAAACAGGAACGGTCGGCCGCGCTGGCGCAGCCAATCGACGATCCGCTGGCTGCCGGCTACCACGCCGCCGACGACACCGAAAGCCTTCGAAAGCGTGCCGACTTCCACGTCAACCTGGCCGTGCAGGTTGAAGTGATCCACAATGCCCCGGCCGCCTTTCCCGAGCACGCCTTCGCCATGGGCGTCGTCAACCATCATCAAAAAACCGTACTCATTGGCAATTTCGGTCAGGGCATCTAGCGGCGCGACATCACCGTCCATGCTGAATACGCCATCGGTTATGACCATTGCCCGGCGATATTCCTCGGATGGAACAGATTGGATCTGGCGCCGCAAGTCTTCAGGGTCGCAGTGGGCGTAGCGGACGATGCGCGCCCGTGACAGGCGGCAGCCGTCGATGATGCTGGCGTGGTTGAGTTCGTCCGAGAAGATGATGTCCTCGTTCGAAACCAGGGCCGGGATGGTGCCCAGGTTGGCCGTGAATCCCGATTGGAAGGTAATCGCGGCTTCCACGCGCTTGAATTTCGCCAGCCGGTGCTCGAGCTCGGTGTGGATGGACATCGTCCCCGCGATCGTGCGGACAGCGGCCGGGCCGATCCCGAGCTCATCGATCGCCTCCTTGGCGCGCTCCACCAGGCGCGGGTGATTGGCCAGACCGAGGTAGTTGTTGGAGCAAAAATTCAACACCTGCTTGCCATCGACCGTGAGCCAGGCACCCTGCGGGGAACTGAGCGTGCGGATGTTGGTAAAAAGGCCAGATTGCTTCAACTCGGCGATTTCGTCGGCAATCCACTGGGTCTTATTTTCGTTGCTCATGGGCAGCCTCTCGTAGCGGATCAGCGGATATCGGGGTTCTGGTAGGAATCGATCAGCGCCACCTTCTGATCGCGTGTGAAGTTCTTGATCCGGCGCTCTCGGCGCATGGCTGCAGCCCGGTCCGGCTGGGGCTCAAGATAAGCCAGTTTCAGCGGTCGCCGGGAGCGGGTGTAGCGAGCCCCGCGACCGGCGTTATGCTCGCGAAGGCGGCGTTCCGGATCGGTGGTCCAACCGGTATAGAACGAGCCGTCGGCGCATTCAACAATGTAAACGAAAGTCTCCGACACGCACGCATTATACGCCCCGCAGGCATTGAGGGCTACCGGTTGTTCATGCGCCGCTTCAATCGTTTCTCTTTCGTGGGGTGATGCCGAAGAGGTTGCCCAGGAAGCTGCCCTCGATCATGCCCTTGGGGGTGCGCATTTCTTGAGCGGCCCAATCGGAGCGGGCACGTGCATCCAGCCAGGCAAAGCGTGAGCGATCCGCTTCGTCCAGGTAGGCCTCCAGCGCGGCCGTGTCCTCCTGGGCGAGCAGCGATCGCAGGCGTGTGAGTTCCTCGATGATCGCATCCACCTTCACAATGACCTTTTCACGGTTCAATGCGATTCGCTTCTGGGCTTGTTTGGGAGGCCGCACGTGAATAAGGTGGGTGGCGAACGCGAACGTCTGTCCGGCCAGGCGTTGAAGTTCACGCCAGGATGCAGATCGCGTGGAGGCATGCAGCAAGGCTGCGCTGAGCAGCGTCGGCAAGTCGTCGATGGCGGCAATGGCCGCATCCTGTTCGTCCTGATCGATGAAGAACGGCTGGGCGCCGAGCAGCTTTGCCAGATTGATGGCAACCGCCAGCGCGTTTTCTGGTGCTCCTGGTGAGGTCGAGATCGCCAGCAGTCCATCCTGAAAGAGATCGGCCTTTGGTTCGCCGGGCTCAAAGGGCGCCAGTTCGAGGCTGGCCGGCCCGACCACCGGCGTTGCGGCCACGAAGTGGCGGTCGGGGGGCAGGTAGCTTGAAGCCCACTCAAATGCCAGGGACTTGATGCCACCCGTGTCGAGAATCAGCGCCCCTTCCTTCAGCAGGGGACCGATGCTCTCCAGGTAAACCTCGACCTCGCTTGTGGGCAGCGAGAGGATCAGCAGGTCGACATCCTTGATCGAACGGCGTGGCTGTGAGATCGACTCGTCGATCGCGCCGCTTTCGAGGGCCCGCTTGACAAGCGCTTTGTCGGCGTCATAACCAAGGCGTTTGACATCGCCTTCTGCATTTGACAGGGCAAGGCCGATGGACGCACCCACCTGGTCCAGACCGATAATCATGACTTGATAACTCATCGATACACCTCAGTGCCGGTTGTCGGCTTGTTGGAGACGGGAGATCAGAAGGCGAAGTTCTTCTCCCTCAATCCCCGGTACAGGCTCCTGGTGATAACGGATCAGGGCGCACAGTCGGGCTGAACCCCCATTCGCTTCAACCATCTCCGCCCCCCACGCCGGATGCTGGACGGCAGTGGCGAAAGCCCGCAAAGGACCCCGAGACGACCGCTGCCCCAATCTTATTACCAGTTCCGGCCGTGCTCGGTTCGCCAGAACGATGAGCGCCCGTTCGAACGGGGTGAGCGGGCAGCGGCTCTTGCCGATGTCATGCAGCAGGGCAGACGCGAGCAGGTCAGGATCCTTTTCCCCCGCCTTGAGCAGTTCCTGCAGCACACGCAAGCTGTGGGCCTGGTCGGCAGCGGCCATTTTGTGGAAGAGAGTCATCAGTTCAGGGGACAGGATTTTTTCGGCCAGCGTGAGTTCCAGCGGGTCGACCCGGGCGGTGATCGAACGCAGGAACTGCCTCGCTCGATATGCGAGCCTCATGATCAGGTGATCAGCAGCCGGAAAACACTCAAGGCCGGCTTCCCGACCAGGTTGCCCAGAAGGTCCAACCCGCCAAAGCTGCCAAGGAAGATCAACGCCAGAAGCAGAAACGGTCCGTAGGGTCGAATGCGATCCAGGAAGCGCTGGCCGCCCGGGGGCAGGAAGTAATCGGCCACCTTCTCGCCGTCGAGCGGCGAGATCGGTATCAGGTTGAAGAACATCAGGAGCAGGTTGATGAAGATGAACTGGGCCAGCAGCTCCGCTGTGAAGCTGGGTGAAAATCCGAGCGAGAGCAGGCCAGCCCGGAAGGGAATCGCAGCGATAATGGCCATCAGCAAGTTGGAAAACGGTCCGGCGACCGCCACAAGCATCATCGCGGCCGGTGAGCGGCGCTGGAGTTGGTAGGGGTTGACAACCACCGGGCGGGCCCAGCCAAAACCCACGAGTACCAGCATCAGCGAACCGAGCGGATCGAGGTGGGCCAGTGGGTTCAGCGTCAGCCGACCCTGCAGCCGGGGGGTGTCATCGCCGAGCTGATCCGCGGTCCAGGCATGTGCAAATTCATGCACGCTGAGGGCAACGACAAGCGTGATCAGGCGGGCGATCAGATCGGTTGGTGAGAGACCAAGCATGATGCGGGATTATACCATTCACGAATGTTATAATCCTCCACCAAGTCCGCCCGCACCTTCGCCTGGCAGGAGCGTTCCATGCTTCCCGATCTGAAGATGGACGAAATCATCCGCATGCGGAAACCGCATCCCTGCGGGAGTTCAGACTGGCGGGTTGTGCGGCTGGGAGCCGATATTGGCTTGAAGTGTACCGGCTGCGGCCGGCGAATCCTGCTCTCCCGCCGCGAGGTGGCCCGGCGTATGAAAAAGCGCCTTCCACCGAAATCGGAAGGCGCTTGAGTCATCGTCTGCGGCGGTATTCCGCCGCAGGGGGTGAGGCTGGCTCAGAAGTTGGCGATGACGTTGCTGAACATGTTGCCTACACCTGAGCCAAACAGGGCCAGCATCACGATGACAATTATGCCAACCAGCATAATGATCATCGCGTATTCGACGAGTCCCTGGCCTCGTTGGGAAAATGAATACATAAATGCCTCCAACAAGGCAAAAATAAATCCCTAGGTTTGTAGTATAGGTATTTTCCTGCTGAGCACCAATAGGCCGCAAGTACATTTCGTATAGCGGAGTTGGGAATCGAGGTTGTCTTGCACAAATTGATGATTCTTTTCCGCACAACCGCGGACCCGATCGAATTGGAGACGCGCTGGAGCCAGAATTTTGTGCGCCTGGCCGAAAAAATGCCCGGATTGCGTCGGGTAAGCGTAAGTCGGATCCTGGGGGGACCGGGCGGGCAGGTCGACCTGCATCTGGTGCATGAGTTCTACTTTGATAACCTGGCCGCAGTTCAGCAGGCGATGGCCTCGCCGGAGGGACAGGAGGCCGGAAGGGCATTGATGGAGTTTGCCGGCGAAAGCGCCACCCTTCTTTTCGCAGAGCATCTGGAGGAAGCGCGCTCAGGTGGGGGTTGAGACCGGAAATGATGATGCCGGATGAAAACGACCGATTCGCTCGCTGACTACATGCATGGGCATCGCATCGAGGCCGAATTCCTGCTTCTGCCCAGCGGCACGCGCACCGTGGCACAGGCTGCGGCTGCGCTCGAGGTCGCGCCGGAGCAAATCGTGAAGAGCCTGCTTTTTTACGTCAAAAGCAGCCCGGTGCTCGTGATCGCCAGCGGCACCGGCCGCGTGGATACGGCCAGGTTGGCTGCATATTTCGGCTTGACCAGCCGTGAGGTCCGTCTGGCAACGGCGGAAGAAGTGCTCCAGATCACCGGATTCGAGATCGGCTCCGTCCCACCCATCGGCCATGATCCGGGCCTCCACACGCTGCTCGATCCGGCCGTACTGGCTTATGACGCGGTCTACGCTGGCGGGGGCGCCCCCGACCATCTGGTGCGCATTTCACCGGAAATCATCGTGCAAGATCGCCGGGCGCAGGTCGTCGATCTGCAGTCAGTCTTGTGACAGCGACAGCATGGCGGAGCGTTCGGTTGGGAATGCCCAGACGATGAAGCGGACCGGATCAGGTCGAAGAAGGAGCCGCATGGGTATCGGGATTTTGATCGTGATCGTCCTGGCGACAGCTGGATATTTCGCCGTGCGATTCCGACCGCCCGCTGCGCGCATGGCGCGCCTGCGAACGTACTGGAAGGACCCCCAGGCTCATCTCGATTGGACGATCCAGGCCGGAGAGCGCTGTGGAGAGGCACCGTTCCTGATGCCCACCAGCGGCCTGGTGGGTTTCCTGTGGGGTGATTCGTTCCGTCCGGGACACCGTCACCAGGGTCTCGATATCTTCGGCCCCACCGGACCCAACGGGCTCGGGGAGACTCCGGTTGTGGCAGCCTATGATGGGTACCTGACGCGCCTGCCGGAATGGCGGTCGGCGGTGATCCTGCGGGTTCCGGAAGATCCACTTCACCCTGGGCGGCAGATCTGGCTCTACTATGCCCATATGGCAGATGCCGAGGGACGCTCGTTCATTGAGGAGCGGTTTCCGCCCGGAACGATGGAGACCTTCATACCAGCCGGCGCGCTGATCGGCTACCAGGGCAACTACTCTGCGGATCCCAACAATCCAGTTGGCATGCACCTTCATTTCTCCATCGTTCGAGATGATGGCCGCGGGCATTTCTTGAACGAATTGAAGATCGAAAATACACTCGATCCCAGCCCTTACCTTGGAATGGAGGTCAACGCCGGTCGAGCCGGAGATGAAGCAGCTCGCTGCACACCTTGATACCGGCTCGAATTCGGCCCTGAGCTTCAGGAGACCACAATGTTGGAATTTGAAGGCAAGGTCACCGTTGTGACAGGAGCCGGGCGCGGGATCGGCCGAGCCCTCTCGCTGGCATTCGCCCGTCAGGGTGCCCGCATTGCCGCGAACGACCTCACTCCGGTCAACCTGGATGCGACCGTTGATCGCATTGTGCAAGCGGGAGGGGAGGCGGCCGGTTATGCCGCCGATATCTCGCGCAAGACGCAGGTTCAGCAGTTCGTAGAGGAGGTGCGGTCGCATTTTGGACGGATCGACGTGCTGATCAACAATGCCGCCGTCGCACCACGCGCTCCCCTGCTGACCATGGACGAGTGGGACTGGGACCGCATGCTGGCCGTCAACCTGAAAGGACCTTTCCTGATGATCCAATCCGTCGGCCGCGTCATGGCGGATGAGGGGGGCGGCGTGATCTTGAATATGGGCAGCGGACAGGCGAAGAGCGGCGTCCTCGCGGATCGCGGTGGCTACCTGGCAAGCAAGGCCGGATTGCTGGCGCTGACGCGGCAGGCAGCCGTGGAACTGGCATCATATAATGTGCGCGTGAATTCGCTCTGCCCGCTGCGCTTTCATGCGCCGGATGGTGAACCGGCAGCGGTTTCCGCTGATGATTCGCTGCTTGCCGGCCGCGAGCTGCTGGGACCGATCACGGACGCTGCTCTCTATCTCTGTTCCGGGCGGTCGGGCTTTGTAACCGGCGAGTGCCTTGAGATCGGCGGCGCGACCCCGGTGTGAGGGTCGACAGGCGGCATGTTGTGGCGGTTCGCTCACACCGGCGACCGCTGCTTCGAGGATGAGATGGAAGAATTGATAGCCTACCGGGCCAGGCTGCTGGCGCAGGCTGAAGAACAACTCCCCCGTTTGCAGACCCGGCTTCGATCCTTCAATTTGGACGAATTGCACGCTCCACTCGAACGCGGTGGTTGGAGCCCCCATCAGGTCCTGGCGCACCTGCGCGATGTCGAACAGGAAGCGTTCCTGCCGCGCTTTCGAAGCATGCTTCGAGAGCAAACCCCCTTGATGCCGTATTTTGACGAGAGCCGGTGGATGGAACAGCACTACGACCAGGGGGAAGCCCCTGAAGCCATGGTGGCTGCGTTTGCTGCCGCCCGCCGGAGCGAACTGGACGACCTTCGAGCGGCTGATCCACAGGGATGGAGCCGGGAAGGCCGCCACCCGACCCAGGGGATCAGGACCGTACAGTGGTGGTTTGAGTACTGCGTGCAACACACCGAAGAGCACCTGCGCCAACTGGCGGGCATATCGCCGGATCAGCACCCAACAGCCGCAAGCGAGTAGAGGAAGGTGGACATGACCTATTCCATGATCCTGACCGAAGAACAGGGCCGGGTCGGCTTGGTCCGAATCAACCGGCCGAAAGCGATGAACGCGCTCAACCATGAGGTTATGACCGAGATCTACCAGGCGCTGGAAGCGTTTGACGCCCGGGACGAGATCGGCGCGATGGTGATCACTGGCGACGAGCGGGCATTCGCTGCGGGTGCGGATATCAAGGAGATGGTCGAGTCGAACCCGGTTGCTATGCTCAAACGCGGGACGATTGATTTGTGGGATCGGGTGGCGGAGATCCAGAAGCCGGTCATCGCGGCTGTCTCCGGCTGGTGCCTGGGGGGCGGGAACGAACTGGCGATGGCCTGCGACATGATCGTAGCATCCGAGAGCGCGAAGTTCGGCCAGCCCGAGATCAACCTGGGTGTCATACCGGGCGCCGGTGGAACGCAGCGGCTCACGCGCGCGGTGGGCAAGGCCGTGGCGATGGAGATGGTGCTCAACAACCGCCATCTCGACGCCCAGGAGGCTCTGCACATGGGGCTTGTGAATCGAGTCGTCCCGGTGGAGCGCTTTCTGGAGGAGGCCCTGGGACTCGCTACCGAGATTGCCGCGCGTGCCCCGCTGGCCCTGCGCATCGGGAAAGAGATGATCAACCAGGCATTCGAAACCTCGCTCCAGCAGGGGATCGCCGATGAACGTCGAAGTTTCTATTTTCTGTTCAGCTCCGAGGACCAGAAAGAGGGGATGCGTGCGTTCAGTGCGAAACGCGCCCCTGAATGGAAAGGCCGCTGACCGGGCGCCAGAGCGCGTGCTGAATGTCTGAAGCGGTAATGAGCGAAGGGAAAGCATTGATCCACTATCGCGATCTACTGAAAGCTCTGGCCTCGCTCGAGATCGATTCGCACAGCCGCCTGGTTGTACATGCTGCACCGGGGATCGGAGGGCATATCGCGGGTGGCGATGAAAGCCTGCTTGGTGCATTGTTGGCGTCAAGCGAGATGCTGCTGATGCCGGCTTTCACGCCATCGACCGAGATCATCCCTCCCTTCGGTCCGGAGAACAACGCCCTCGAGTACGGCGAAGACGACGCCGCCAACCTGTATGCAGACATCTTCAGCCCGGATCTGCCGGTCGATCCGGGCCTGGGTGAACTGGCGGAACGCTTCCGCACGTTCCCGGAGAGCGCCCGGTCGTACCATCCACTGCTGTCATTTTCTGCCACGGGTGCCTCGGAGTGCCTCGAAAGGCAAACTCTGGATGAACCCCTGGGCCCGATCGGTTGGATGGCAGAGTATGACGCGGATGTCCTGCTGATCGGTTTGGACCAACGGGCGAATGTCAGCCTGCATTGGGCCGAACGGATGGCGGGAAGGAAGACGTTCGTTCGCTGGGCGCTGACCGAGCACGGTGTGCTGACCTGCAGCAACATGCCCGGGTGCCCGGAGGGATTCGATGCCATCGATGAACGCCTGAGCGGTGAGGTCCGCCGGACCGCGCTAGGCCCCATCGCGCTGCGGGCGATCGCGCTGCGGGACATGCTGAACGTGGCTTCGGGCTGGATCCATGAGGATCCCCGGGCGCTGCTCTGCGACCGCCCGGTGTGCAGCCGCTGCTCCGCCGTGCGGGTCGATGTTCGAAAAGCCGGGCAGGCCGATCGCTCAGCCGGCGAAATCCATCCAACGATGGAGGAGGATCGGTGAGGACGCTCTACTTTGACAAAGACATTCCGAAGGTGCTGGCCGTCAAGGCTTTGCACCGGGTCTGGCCGGGCGTGATCTGGAGTCCGTTTTCGCCCTTCCGGGCGGCAACCCTGCCCGATTCTGAGCTGCCCGGCCCACATTGGTTGAGGGTGCGAAACCGACAGTGCGGTATCTGCGCTTCCGACATCTCGCTCCTGCGTGTGGATGCCGACCCGCGTGCGGCGATAGCTGCCGACCCTGGCTTGAGCCGCATCTACCTTGGGCATGAGGCTGTGGGTGAGGTGATCGAGGTCGGGCCGGCGGTCGACCGTTTCCAGGTTGGCGACCGGGTGGTGATCGAAGCCCGCCCGATCGGCAGTCCCAACTGCCACACCCAGGATATCGATCCACCATGCCGGCAGTGCGCCGCAGGCCAGAGCCGCTTTTGCGAGAATGCCTCGATCGGCAAAGGACCCTTCGGCGTGGGTGCCGGGTGGAGTGATACCTATGTCGCACATGAAAGCGAGATCTGGCCGGTCCCGGATGACCTCAGCGATGACCAGGCATCCCTGATTGAGCCGATGGCGGTCGCAGTCCATGCCGTGCTGCGTGCCAGGCCGGCGAGGGGCGATGCCGTTCTTGTGCTCGGAGCCGGGACCATTGGACTGCTCACGCTGCAAGCCGTAAAGGCGCTGGCTCCACAAGCGGATGTTTCGGTGCTGGCGCGTCATGATCACCAGGCCGAGCTTGCTCGCCGCCTGGGCGCAGACCGCATCATTCAGGATCGAGATGCTTACCAGGCTGTCGCTGACATCACGGGCGCAAAGTACTACCAGGCTCCACTCAACCGCGGCATGCTGCTGGGTGGGTTTGATGTGATCTTTGATTGCGTCGGCAAGGCGCAGACGATCAGCGACAGCCTGCGATGGACACGGGCGCGCGGACGGGTTGTCATGGTGGGTTCAACCTTTGCCCCGATGCAGGTCGACCTGACACCCAACTTTTACCAGGAGGTCGACCTGCTCGGCTCGCTGACCTTCGGTATCGAAGCGTTGAACGGCGAGAAGAAACACACCTTCGATTGGGTGATCGAGATGCTTCAGGAGGGCGTGCTGACCGACGCAGGCATGATCACGCACCGCTTCCCCTTTGCGAAGTACCGTGACGCGATTCGCGTCGCGATGGATAAGCAACAGCACTCAATCAAAGTCACACTCACCTTTGATGATCCAGCTCGCTGAGCACGAGCGTGATGCGAATTAACGTTTCCCTTCCGGTTCCTCAGGGGTTTCTGAATTGAATCCTGAGCGCTGTAACGTGGGACGCCGCAGGGCGCAGCGGCAGCATGCCGCCGGCTGGCCAGTTTACTTTTCCGATCACGAGGGTGCAGTGTGAGCGGGCCGGTTCTGGTGCTCGGCGCGACGGGTTTCATTGGTGGCCACATCGTGCGCGCCGCCATCGAGCAGGGCTGGGAGGTCCGCGGTCTGCGGCGTCGTCCGGGAGCACAAGGCCATGTGCAAGGGGTCCCGGTGCGCTGGTACGATGGCAACCTGGATGAGCCCGAGTCGCTGCGCGCGGCGCTGGACGGGGTGCAGGTGCTTTTTCATGCCGCAGCCTATTATCCGCAGGACAGCCGCCCGGTCGCTGCCCATCTGGCATATTCCGTGCAGCAGATTCGGGGTGTGCTGGATGCAGCTGCCGCTGCCGGTGTCGAGCGAATCGTCTACACATCGAGCCTCTCAACGATTGGCAGGCCACCGAAAGGCTCGGGCCGTCTGGCGGACGAGCGGGATGCTTATGTCCCCGGCTCGCTGTCGGCTTCAGCGTACTATGAATGCAAATACGCCATGGAAAGCGAAGTGCTGCAGGCCAGCGCGACCGGCAGGGAGATCGTGGTGACGAATCCGACCCTGGTGCTTGGACCGGGCGACCTGCACCTGGCCGTCGGGAGGGTGATCATCCCGCTGCTGCGCGGGTGGGGGCTGGCCTGGCTGCCCGGCGACGTGAATGTGATTGACGTGCGGGATTGCGCTGATGCTCATCTGGCCGCCGCCAGGCTTGGCGAACGTGGGGAGCGCTTCATCCTTGGCGGTCACAACCTGAGCGTGCATGCGCTTCAAGACTTGATCGCTGATGGTGCTGGCGTGCGGCGACCGCGCTGGGGCATCTCGGAAGGCGTGATGGATCGACTTGCCAGACTGCTCGCTCACCTGCCCGGCCTGCGGGTTTACAGCGGACACCTGCATGCGTTATCGCACTGGCAGGGTTTCAACACGCGAAAAGCCCACGACCAACTCGGCCTGATCGCACGACCGCTGCAGGTGACGATTGCCGAGATGATCGAATGGTATCGTAGCTCTGGCCACCTGTAGCGGGTACAATGTTATGGTAAGATTCCGCCGCTTTACGTGGTGGAATTCCAAGAGGGACCGATGACCGAAATGCGAAAAATCACCATCATCGAAGGACCACCGCCGACGTTTGAGCTGGTCAGCGATCCGTGGCTGGGCGGGTTGAGTGAAGGCCCGCTTCCGACCCGTATTGCACTTTGTCGTGTGCGCACGGGGAACGGACCTGCACTGGTCGAGCGTTGTTACCGCGCCTGGCGCGATCAACAGCCGATCTTCCTCGAGTACCGTGCAGAAGATGGGCTGACCAATGAGGCACCGATCGTGGCCGTGCGCTGGCTCGAGTT
This sequence comes from Anaerolineales bacterium, assembly GCA_046259355.1. GTDB lineage: Bacteria > Chloroflexota > Anaerolineae > Anaerolineales > E44-bin32 > E44-bin32. Next base: position 9,340 of record JBJYWH010000002.1, on the reverse strand, counting down.
GGAAGAGGGTGACGTGCTGCTGCTCTGGGTCCGACTGGACGAGGACTTCGAGGTCGAGATTGATATCGAGTTCGGTTCACTGGACGACGACTTCGATGAAGATGATGACGAGGACATCGGTTTCGACCTGTCGATATAGATAGCACCCCGCCCGGGCTATACCAGCCCGGGCTTTTCTTTTAACTCCTGGCGGGTTGGAAAGGGAGGTTCCCGTGGATTACCAGTATCTGCGAACCGCGCGAGAAGATCGCGTCCTTACGCTGACGCTCGACCGACCGAAGGCGAATGCATTCGACTTCACGTTGATCGATGAACTGCTGGATTCACTGCGTCATGCAGGGCGCGATGATCAGGTGCGCTGCGTGATCCTGACCGGAGCGGGCCGTTTCTTTTCGAGCGGACAGGATGTGGCCAGGATCATGGAAGAAGGCCCCGGTGTTCCCTACCGGAAACATCTGCAGCGAACCTACAACGCGATCGTGCTGGCCCTGCGGTCGCTCGAAGTGCCGGTCATCGGTGCGATCAACGGCCCGGCCGCCGGCGCGGGTTTGGGGATTGCCTTGGTGACGGACATTCGCTGGGCCGCCGCTTCGGCGCAGTTCATCTTTGGCTTCTCCGCCATCGGGCTGGCGGCCGATTCGGGCATCTCGCTCACCCTGCCGCTGCAGATTGGCCTGGCGAGGGCGGGCGAAATGGCTTTCACCAACCAGCCGCTGCCGGCTGAGGAGGCGCTGCGCTGGGGGCTGGTGACGCGCGTGCTGCCGGATGAGGAACTGATGCCCGCCGTGAGAGAGCTGGCCCTGGAAATTGCCGCCGGTGCGACGGTGGCCCACGCCCTAACGAAGCGGGCCTTCAACCGGGCATACCTGGGAAACCTGTCCGAAGTATTGGACTATGAGGCACACCTGCAGCAGATCGCGGGAGAAACGCTCGATCACCAGGAAGGCCTGCACGCTTTCCTGGAGAAGAGGAAGCCCGTCTTTCAGGGAAAGTGAAGTTGTCCCGGAACCCTTATATGGGTTATTCGCTGAAGCCCTGCGTTGGCGTCGGCGCTCCCGGGGGGCGAATCTCCTGCCGCGTCAGGCCGAAGTAGACGTCGGATCCATCGGAAGCCTTGCCGGCGAAGGTGAAGCCGGCGTTGACGATGTCGATGGGCTCGGTGCCCCAGTTGCGGAGCGCAGCGATGATCACACCCTGCCGATCGACGAAGGGGGCAGCCGGATTGATCGGATTGTCGCCGGGGCCCGCTCCAAAGCCCGTCCAATCCGCATCCGACAGGTTCCACAGGTAGACCTCCAGCGTGAGCGGACGTTCGAAGGTGCCCTGCACGTGGAACATGAGCGAGGCGACAGTTTCCATATCCAGTACAGCTTCCGGTTCGAAGCGGAAGGCGATGAAATCTTCCGGGAAGAGCGTCAGCATCCCGGTGCCGATCGTGATGTCCGCCGGCCGGGCATCGCCAACGTCGGGGAAAGCGGCTGGTGTGGGCGGGATCTCGGTCGGGGTGCCCGGCGGCGGGGCCGGTGAAGTCGCCGTCGGAGTGGGCGTGTATGGCTTCGGCGTGGGTGAAGGTGTTGGCGTCCAGGTCGGGATGCTGGCCAGGGAAAGGTTTTCAAAGGTGGGCGTGGGGGGAGCGGGTGTCGCTGTGGGTTTACTCGCCGCAGCAGGGATAAGCGAGGAAACGAAGCTGAAGTCGCCTCGCAGTGCCTGGTCGAGATAGCCGAGCGAATCGAGTGCGACGTATGCTCCCCCACCGATGGCGATCAGGATCACCCCGAGAATCAGGAACGTCAGGATAAACCGCTGGGCGCCGCGGCCCGGGCCGCGCTTTCGCTTGGGAGCAGCCGCCCTGGCTGCGCTGCGTAGTTCGAGCGTGGTGGGTGCGGCTGACATCCCCAACTCGGCACGGGCTTCCTCATGGGACGGGTTGATCTCGATAACCTTCCGGAAGCAGTACTCGCGCTGCTTGGGGTCCTGCACGCTCTGACCCAGCCACCACCAGGCTTCTTCGGAGCGCGGTAGTTCAAGCACGACCTTGCTCAGCAACGTTCGGGCGCGCAGGGTCATGCCGGATTGGGCGGCTTCGATACCCTCGCGCAGCATATCCTCAACGCTCAAGCGTTCCTCCATGCAGGGGTACCGGCGAGCCAGGGAAGCTCGCGGTCCGCCTTGCTCAACGACCTCGAAGTACAGTACCAGACCCCATTCTATGAAATGCGACGTGTGCGGTCAATCCATCCCTCAGTGCTAGTGCCTTGCACGCAGGGTATCCCGAAAGATGGCCGCCGAGTACAGGTCAGGCTCGGGGGGCGCCGAGCAGGGCTCTTTCCTGTTCGATGATCTCTTCGTCCAGCTTGCGGTAGAGTGGCGCCGGTTCGTCCAGCTTCTGCCCGGCCGGCAGTTCGCTTGGCTGCCAGCGGCCGCTCGCATTGGCAGCATCATAGGTGAGCGCTTCGTGGCTGCGCTCACGTTCCTGGTAGGTCTGGATGTGCAGTTCGCCAAAGAGCGGCTGGTCGTAGCCCAGCATGCGGTGCAGGCGTTCGCTGCTGAACGGCAGGAATGGCGCAAGGAGCACCTTGATCGAATCGATGGCCCGCAGCGCGGTATAGACGGTACGGCCTGCGGTCTTGCGATCCTGCTTGATCACACCGAACCAGGGGGCGTGATCGAGATAGCTATTGACCTCGCGGGCAAGCGCCAATGCCTCCTGCAGCGCGGCACGCAGCTTGACTTCTTCCAGCGATTGACCAATCGTCTCGAATCCGGCCTCCACGCGAGCCAGCAGCTCCTGGTCGAAGGGTTCGAGCTGGCCCGGATCGGGAACCTTTCCGTCGAAATGTTTGTACGCGAAGGAGAGCACGCGATTCGCCAGGTTACCCCATGCCGCCACCAGTTCATCATTGTTGCGGCGGACGAATTCCGACCAGGAGAAGTCGCTGTCGCGTGATTCGGGCATCGCCGCAGCAACATAGAAGCGGATCGCATCCGGATCGTAGCGTTCCAGGATATCGGGCAGCCAGACAGCCCAGTTGCGGCTTTTGCTGAACTGCGCGCCCTCGATGTTCATGAACTCGTTGGCGGGAACGTCGTACGGGAGATTAAGATGCTTGTTCTCGTCGTCCTCATAGAGCCGCTTCACACCGAGCAGTTCGGCCTGCCAGATGATGGTGTGGAATGGGATGTTGTCCTTGCCGATGAAGTTGAAGATCTTGGCTTCAGGATCGTACCACCAGTCCTTCCAGGCTTCGGGTTGACCCGTGTTGTGGGCCCATTCGATCGATGCAGTCAGGTAGCCCATCACGGCCTCGAACCAGACGTAGAGCCGTTTGGTCTCCCAGCCGGGAAGCGGGACCGGGATGCCCCATTCGACGTCGCGCGTCACGGCGCGTCCTTTGAGCCCGGATTCGATGAAGTTGTGGGCGAATGCATATACATTCGGCCGCCAGCGATCCTTGTAGCGATCGAGGTAAGCCAGCAGCTGATCCGTGAAAGCGGGCAGGTCGAAGAAGAAGTGTTCGGTCTCGCGCACCACCGGCGTGCTGCCGTCGGTTTTACTGCGCGGGTCGATCAGCTCCAGCGCATCGAGCAGGTTGCCGCAGTTATCGCATTGATCGCCGCGCGCTTCCTTATAGCCGCAGATCGGACAGGTGCCTTCAACGTAGCGGTCGGGCAGGAAACGGCTCTCGCTCTCCGAATACAGCTGGCGCTGACTCTCGCGATAGAGGTATTCCTGGTCGTGCAGGCTGAGAAAGATGTCCTGGGCCACCCGGTAGTGGTTCTCGGTGTCGGTGTGCGTGAAGAGATCGTAGCTGATGCCGATCGCTTGCTGCGTATCGAGAAAGCGGCGGTGGAAGTGCTCGAAGACCTGGCGCGGCGTCTGGCCGCGCTTGTCGGCTTCGACGGTAATCGGGGTGCCGTGCGAATCCGAACCCGAGACCATGAGCACCCGGTCCCCCTTCAGGCGGTGGTAGCGGGCAAAGATGTCTGCCGGCAGGTAGGCGCCGGCGAGATGTCCGACATGCAGATCGCCGTTGGCGTACGGCCATGCGACGGATACGTGGATGGTTTCGCTCATGATCGACCTCTTTCTCGAAGAATTACTGTGCTCGTGTTCGGACTGCTGACAAAGGAAACCGCCAGCTCGAGGCTGGCGGTGGTTGCTCTGCCGGGGCGGTTGGCGTTCAGACGCGCCAGGCCCAGGCCGATGGGCCTCGGTCCATCGGCGACGGCATGCTGGGCATGGCCATCATTGCGTTGGTGACGAAGTTCAATCGCATCCGATTACCATCCTGGCACGGTTACCGTATTCTACAACGCATGATTCCGGAGTCAAGCCATCTCACGACTGAAGCTGGTCGGCATGCGCCGCAAAGACAAAATCGGCTTCACTCAGCCCGCCCACGCTGTGAGTCCAGATCGTGACCTTCGCTTTGCCCCAGGTGAGGCAGATTTCGGGATGATGATCGACCGATTCGGCCAGTTCGCCGATCCGGTTGGTGAAATCGAGTGCATCCCGGAAATTATCGAATTTGTAGGTCTTCTCCAGGTGGTGGTTATCGACCACCTGCCAGCCATTTCCCAGTTGGCCTGAAAGCGCTGCGATTTCATCGCCTTCCAGCGCCTTTGCCTCGCCGCCGCGCGGCGGCTTGATCTCTCGTTCAGCAAGTTTGCTCATCACGTCTCACTTTCTGCTACCGGTACAATCCGCTCATGGCAGTCTGTTGCGAGATTCTAACATGCGCGCATGCATGCTGGTTGCAGCACGATACAGTTCAAGCAAGATCTGGCGTGCCACGCACGGCTTCGATGACCTCGGCCGCCAGATCGTAGCGCCCGAAGGGCGGCATGATGTAGGCGCCCTGCACGTTGGAACGCAGTTCGTTCACCAATTCGACGGCGATCGCCACCCCTTCCCGGGCCGAGTCTTCGCCGGCCCGCGCGATGCGCTGCTGAACCGACTCGGGAATGTCGATGCCCGGCACCTCGTTGTGCAGGAAGGCGGCGTGGCGGGGGTTGAAGAGCGGCAGCACACCGACCAGGATGGGAATATCCAGCGTGCCGTAGCGTTTTTCGTACCCCGCGATGAATTCGGGCGCCCGTTCCGGCCGGTAGAGCGGCTGGGTGAGGGCGAAGTCCGCGCCGGCGTCAATCTTCTTCTTCAGCAGGCGCATTTCGCGCTCCGGGTCGGAGGGATTGAGGCTGAGTGCGCAGCCGATGAAGAATGAGGTCGCCTCCCCGATATCGGCGCCGCTCAGGTCAACCCCGGCGTTAAAACCCTGCTTGATCAGGTTGATCAAACCGCTCGGCACCAGGTCGTAGTTGTCCATCGCCTCGGGATAGTCCCCGATTGCGGTCGGATCGCCCATCACGACGAACACATTGCGAACGCCGGTGGCATGGGCAGCCAGCAGATCGCCCTGCACGCGCAGCAGATTGCGGCCACGGGTCGGGAAGTGGAGCACCGTCTCGAGGCCGACATCGCGCTGGATCAACTGGCACACCGCCCACGGGCTCATGCGCATGCGGGCCATCGGGCTGTCGGCAACGTTGATCACATCCGCCCCGGCTTCGGACAGCAGCGAGGCGCCGGCAAGCAATTTGTGGGTTGAAAAGCCGCGCGGCGGGTCCATTTCGACCGCCAGCACGAAGCGGCCTGCTTTCAATCGGGCCGCCAATTCAGTCGGCGGGGCGCTGACGATTGAAGCCGCATCCAATTCCTGCTCCAGCGGAGCGGGTTCCAGGGAAAGGCAGGGCTCGGCGCCGCTCTCGAGCGCGGCGTGCATGCGTTCAATATGCTGGGGCGTGGTGCCGCAGCAGCCACCGATGATCGCAGCCCCGGCCTGACAGAAAGCAAGCGCATAATCGGCGAAGTAGTCCGCCGTTGCGGGGTACATGATCCGACCCGCGACGCGCTCCGGCCAGCCGGCGTTGGGCATGATGGAAAAGCGGGCTCCGGGAGCGGCCGATCGCATCTGCTTCAGAATGCGCAGCAGTTGGGCCGGACCGCTGGAGCAGTTGGCTCCGATGATGTCGGCGCCGCTTTCCTCGAGGATCTGGGCTGCCCGGCGCGGCGTATCCCCGAGCAGCGTGCGGTCATCACGCGTGAAGGTGACGGTGGCGATGACCGGAAGATCCCCGAGCGCGCGGGCTGCGCGCACGGCCTCGCGCACCTCGAACAGATCATTCTGGGTCTCGACAATCAGGAGATCGACCCCGGCTTCGAGCAGAGCCGAGATCTGCTCGGAATACGCCTGGAAGGCTTGCTCCGGCCCTACACGTCCGAACGGTGCCAGGCGTACTCCCAGCGGTCCCACGCTGCCGGCCACGAGCGCTTCGCGAGCGCTGCTTGCGATCGCCGCTCGCGCGATCTCGACCGCAGCGCGGTTGATCTCCGCCAGCCGCCCTTCGAGTCCGTGTTCGGCCAGCTTGTAGCGATTGGCGCCGAAGGTGTTGGTTTCGATGATGCGGGCACCGGCCTGGAGGTACGCCTGGTGGACCTCCTGCACCAGCTCCGGCCGGGTGAGATTGAGTTCGTCGAAGCACTCGTCAAACCCGATGCCGCGCTCGTGGAGCATCGTTCCCATTGCGCCGTCCGCCAGAATCGGCTTGCCGCTGGCCAGCCACTCATTCAGTCTTGTGCCCTGCGCAATCACGATCCCGCCTCCGGCTGGCTTGTGAGCTGCTCCACCCGGCTGACGCCGACGCTGAAGTAGGACGCGGCCGGGTGATGGACGATGATGGCCGCAGTCGACTGCTCCGGGATCAACTGGAATGCGGGGGAAAGCTCCATGCCCAGCGCCTCGCCGGCTGGCAGCAGCCGGAAGACCTTCTCGTGATCCTCGAGTTCGGGGATGGCCGGATAGCCCCAGGAGTAGCGCTTGCCCTGGCCTTCCGGCAGGCCGAGTTCGCGGCGGATATGGCGGTGCAGGTATTCGGCACAGGCTTCGGCCGTCTGGACCGCCAGGCCATGGGTATAGTAGGCTTCGCTGTAGTCACCAGCGGCCTGCTGCTCATCCACGCGGCGGGTTGCCTCACGCCCAACGGTGACGACCTGCAATGCAACGACATCGAATTGACCGGATCCGACCGGCAGGAAGTAGTCCGCCAGGCATAGGGCCTCGCCGCGCGGCTGGCGCGGGAAGCTGAAACGCAGCAGTTCCGCAGGGGTGCCGCCCGCCAGTGTCGAGGGATCAAAGACGATCAATTCGTCGCCTTCGGACTGGGCCGGCCAGTATCCGTATACGGCGCGCGGCTGGAGCCAACCGGTCCGCAGCGCTTCCCGCTGCATGCGTGCCAGACGGTTCTCGAACTGCTCTAAAAGATTCTCCCATTCGTCTCCGTGGGTGTTTTTCGCGCCCCAGGAGAGGCGGAAGAGTTCGTTCTTGAACAGATGTTGAAACACAGCATCGAGCGGCATCTGGCCAACAACATGCGGCCCCCAGGCTGGAGGAGTTGGAATCAATTCGGCCCGGGCGAGCGTTCGTCCGCTGGTTCCCCGCTCCCGGTGGGGTTCCTCACGGCGCTGTTCGCGTTCGGCCTCCTCCCTGCGGCTGGCGAGAAGCGCCGGGCGCCGGTCGGGATCCTGCAGCTGATCCATGACATCGAGCCCCTCGAAAGCATCCTTGCAGTAGAAGACCCCGGGGGCGTAGGGTTGGCCTCCTTCGGTGAAGAGAATGCGGCGTCCGAAGCGGCGGTTGATAGCCGCGCCTCCGATCAGCACCGGGATGTTCAGGTTCCGGCGCTGCAGCTCATTCACGATCAGCGGCATCTGCTTGCTGGTGCTGACGAGCAGCGCGCTCAGGCCAATGGCATCGGCGCCGTTTTCGACTGCTTTGTCGATGATCACGGTCGCTGGGACCTGTTTGCCGAGGTCATGCACCCGGTAGCCGTTGTTGGAGAGGATCGTCTTGACCAGATTCTTCCCGATGTCGTGCACATCGCCGTAGACCGTAGCCAGAACGATCGTGGCTTTGCTGACGCCCTCCTGGCGGTCAAGGTACTGTTCGACATGGGCAACGGCGCGTTTCATCACCTCCGCCGACTGGAGCACGAAAGGCAGGATCAGTTCGCCCGCGCCAAAGCGGTCGCCGACCTCCTTCATCGCCGGCAGCAGCACTTCATTCAATATTTTCACCGCACCATCCGATCGATCACCCTCCGGGCCGCGGGCAAGGATCTCATCGATATCGGACTCGACGCCTTCCTTATGGCGGTGGAGAATGCGCCAGCCCAACCGCTCTTCCGGTGTCATGTCGAGCGTTGGATCGGTGGTGCTCTCTCCTGTGTCGATGGTGACCGATTCGAAATGTTCGATCATACGCGCAAGAGCATCCGGCCGGTGATTGAATATCAGGTCCTCGGCCAGCGCACGCTCCGCATCCGGTATTTCGGCATAGGGGGTGATGTGGGCCGGGTTCACGATCGCCATATCCAGTCCGGCCGCCACGGCGTGGTAGAGCATCACGCTGTTCACAACCGGTCGGGCAGCCGGGCTGAGGCCGAAGGATACGTTCGAGACACCGAGCGAGGTGAGCACGCCGGGGAGTTCGGCTTTGATGCGCCGAATGCCCTCGATCGTCTCGCGGGCTGAATCCACGAACTCAGCATCGCCGGTGGCGAGGGTGAACGTGAGGGCGTCGAATACCAGGTCCTCGGGCTGGAGGCCGTACTCGCCGACGCAGATGTCATGAATGCGGCGGGCGATCTCCAGCTTGCGTTCGGCGGTCTTGGCCATGCCCTTTTCGTCGATCGTGAGGGCAATCACGGCGGCGCCGTGTTCGAGGGCAAGCGGCAGCACGCGATCGATCTTCTCCCGGCCGGATTCGAGGTTGATCGAGTTCAACATGCTGCGGCCGGGATTGACCTTCAGCGCGGCGGCCATGACGTCCGGTTCGGTCGTGTCGATCACCAGCGGCGCTTCCACGCTCAGCGCCAGGCGGTGGACGACCTCGCTCATCATCTCGGCCTCGTCGGCGCGCTCGGTCAGCGCCACACACAGGTCCAAAACGTGCGCACCGCTTTCTACCTGCTCGCGCGCGAGCTCGACGATGGCGTCGAAATCCTCGGCCAGCAGCAGGCGCTTGGCCTTGCGCGAGCCCTGGGTGTTGATTCGCTCACCAATGAGCAACGGGCGCGGCTCCTGCCGCATCGGTACGGCCCGCACGGCGGAACTGAGATGGGGATCCCTCTCTCCGGGCCGAGGGGGGTGCTCGCGGCCGCGCAGCGCTTCCACCAGCGGCTGCAGGTGCTCGGGGGTAGTGCCGCAACAGCCACCCACGACGCTGATCCGGTGCTGCTCGACGAAATCGACCATATCCCTGACGAATGGATCGGGCCCGAG
>JBJYWH010000001.1:0-8533 GCA_046259355.1 Anaerolineales bacterium | reverse complement strand
GCATCATTTGATGCCCTCTTCTTGATTACGGTCATGGGTGAGATTCCCGATCCAGCCAGGGCCTTGAGCGAATTCCGCCGGGTCCTGAAACCGGGTGGAACGCTGGGGTTGAGTGAGCTGCTGCTCGACCCGGACTACGAGCCGCCAGAACGCGTCATCGAGCGATGCCGGGAGGCAGGATTCGTGTTGATTGAACGCAGCGGCAACTGGATGCATTACAACCTGGTATTCCAAAAGCCGTGATGGCAAGGTGACGATGTTCAACGGACGCTTGTTCTCCATCATTCGAAAAGAGTTCATCCAGATCGTGCGCGACCCACGGGCGCTGGTGCTGGTCATCATCATGCCGGTCATGCAGCTGCTCCTGATGGGGTATGCCGCCACGACCGACGTGCGCAACGTGCCGCTGGCAGTCTTCGATCAGGACCGGGGCGCACAGGCCCGGGCGCTGCTCGATGCATACCGCGCAGCCGACTATTTCAGCCTGCGCTACGACGCGCAATCGCTGGAGGAGCTGCTTCAGCTGATCGAGCGCGGTGACGCCAAGGCCGGCATGATCATCCCGCCTGACTACGGCAAGAATCTGGCGGCAGGAAATACAGCCCAGGTGGCGTTCGTGCTCGACGGGAGCGACCCGACCATCGCCTCTACCTCACTCTCGGCTGCGCAGTTCATCGGGCAGGCGCACTCCACGACGATCCTGGCCCAGCGCCTGGCCCGCAGCGGCATGGAAGGTGCCGTGTCGACACCGATCGAGGTGCGCACGCAGGTCTGGTACAACCCGGACATGCGCAGCGCGTACTTCATGGTGCCCGGCGTGATCGGCCAGATTCTGTACGCTATCACAGCCGTCCTGACCGCAACCGCGGTGGTCCGTGAGCGCGAGCGCGGCACGATCGAGCAGTTGATCGTGACACCGATTCGATCCTGGGAGCTCGTGCTGGGAAAGATCCTGCCATACGTCATCCTGGCGCTGGTCAACACGATCGAAGTCCTGGCCTTGGGAGCCTGGCTTTTCGATGTTCCAATCCGCAGCAACCTGACCATCATCCTGGCGCTGTCCGGCTTGTTCCTGCTGACCGGCCTGGGCGTTGGATTGCTGATCTCCACCATCGCCAATACCCAGCAGGAGGCGATGCTGGCGACGTTTATGACGATTTTGCCCGCCATCTATCTCTCGGGGTTCTTCTTCCCGATTGAAGCCATGCCGAAAGTGCTGCAGTGGATTTCTTACGTCGTGCCGCTGCGCTACTACCTGATCATCATCCGTGCCCTGCTGATCAAAGGCAGTCCGGTCGCCGGTTTGCAGAATGAGATCCTCTCGCTGATCGCTTTCGGTGTGGGGATCCTGCTGCTGGCGGCTCTGCGGCTGCGTAAGCGGCTCGATTAAAGCGGAAGCTCCCTCATCATGGGGCCTGCTTCTTGAGGTTGTGCCTGGAGGAACCATGAAACTTCAAAAATTGAGAACTCCCGTTTCCCTTGTTCTTGCGTGCGGGGTAATGATCGCAGCGCTGGTCTACCTTACGCGGGTATCGGCCGCCTCGCCGGGGGTGTTGACAGCATCCGGCAGCGTGGAAGCGGAGGCGGTGATCGTCGCTCCAGAGAACGCCGGCCGGGTGAAGGATGTGCTGGTCGAAGCCGGTGACGCCGTCCGGGCCGGTCAGGTGCTCTTCCGGCTGGATGATGAGCATCTGCAGACTCAACGCCAGAAGGTCGAGGCCGCCGGACAGGCGGCGGTTGCTGCCGCCTGGCTGGGACAGCTGCACGCCCAGCAGGCGTTTGACGACCTGATGCAGAACTGGAAGCTGCAGTCCGCCCAGAAGGAACTGGCACTGGCCCAGGCTCGAAAAGCCCTCGATGACGCCCAGCGCCGACGTACGTACCAGCAGTCCGGCAACCGGGCGACCCAGGATACCATCAAGGCGACCCAGGCCGACCTGGTGCTGGCGCAGGATGCCGTGGACAAGGCGCAGGAAGTCTTCAACCGGCTCAAAGACCGTCCAACCGTTGATCTTGAGCGAGCAGCCGCAGAGGCGCTTCTGGCGGGTGCCCGCAAAGAGCGGGACGCCCTGCAGGCCACGCTCAATTGGTACCAGGGTTCGCCGAGCGATATCGATCAGGCCATTCTCGATGCGCAGGTCTCCGTGGCCACGGCCTCTTTAACCGACGCGGAAAAGGAATGGGACAAATGGAAGGAGGGCCCGGCGCAAATCGATCTCGAACTGGCGGAGGCCGCCCTCGGTCAGGCGCAATCACAGCTGGCGCTGGCCAAGGCTCAGGCGGCTGCGGACCTCGACAGCATCGATACGCAGATCGAAAACCTCTCGATCAAGGCGCCGATCGACGGCGTGGTGCTCGAGCGCACGGTGGAGCCGGGGGAGGTGCTGGTTCCAGGATCTCAGGCTTTCCGGCTGGCTGATCTTTCCTCCCTGAAGATCACGGTCTTCATCGCCGAGGACCAGTATGGCTCGATTATGATCGGAGCTCCGGCAGCGGTCACCGTCGACAGCTTTCCAGGAATCACCTTCGAAGCGAGCGTGTCGCGCATTGCCGACCAGGCTGAATTCACGCCCCGTAATGTTCAGACCGAAGAGGGCCGCAAGACGATGGTCTTTGCCGTCGAGCTGCGGGTCGTGGATCCGGAAGGCCGTTTGAAACCCGGCATGCCGGCGGACGTGACCTTCCTGGGTACCTGAAATCATGTCCGAGGACGGGAAGCCTTCAGCCCGGATTGCCTGTCAATCGGTGATGAAGTTCTACGGCCCCAAACGTGCCGTCAATGGAGTCACGCTTCAAGTCGGAGAAGGGGAGATCTATGCCCTGACCGGCCCGGACGGCGCCGGGAAAACCACCCTGGTCCAGCTTCTGGCCGGGACGATCAAGCCGGACTCGGGGGAGGTCTGGCTCTGCGGTCATTCCATGCGCGAGAACCCGGGAGAGGCGCATGCCCGGCTTGGCTATCTCTCGCAGGGATTCAGCCTGTATGAGGACCTGACCGTGGCTGAAAACTTGCGCTTTTTTGCCGAGGTGCGCGGCATCAAGGGCGGCGCCCTTGACGAACGGGTGCACCGGACTCTCGATTTTGTCGGTCTGGAGCCCTTTGCCGGGCGCCTGGCCGGCGCGCTTTCGGGCGGTATGAAGCAGAAGCTCGCCTTAGGCGGAGCGATGATCCACGAGCCGGGAGTGCTGCTGCTGGATGAACCGACCAGCGGCGTGGATCCCATTACCCGCCAGGCGTTCTGGCGCCTGTTGGTCGCGCTGCTGGAGCGGGGCACTTCTGTCCTGATGACGACCCCTTACATGGATGAAGCAGCCCGCTGCCACAGGGTCGGTTTGCTCCGCGAAGGGCGGCTCATGATCGAAGGTACCCCCGCGGCCCTGACGCGTGATCTTTCTGGCCGCATGCTGGAGGTACGTGGCGATCCGCTGCGGGTGATCGCGGACCGATCGCAGCAGCTGGAAGAGGTGGAACGGGTGCAGCTTTTCGGGGACCACCTGCACCTCAGCTTGCGTCCGGATTCGCTCGCGCGAGTACGGGATCAGCTGCTGCAAGAGGCCACGAACCGGAATTGGAGCGGAGTCTCGGTGGAGGCCGTCGAGCCGTCTCTGGAGGATGCGTTTCTGGCGCTGCTGGAGAGGCAGGCATGAAGTCTGCCCATCCCCCTGTCATCCAGGCCCAGGAACTGACAAAGCGCTTTGGCGATTTCACGGCTGTGGACCGCGTGTCCTTCGATGTCGAAGCGGGAGAGATCCTCGGGTATCTCGGCCCGAACGGTTCGGGCAAGACCACCACCATCCGGCTGCTCCTGGGCTTGCTTCTTCCCACGAGCGGCTCCAGCACCGTCTTCGGCTACGACAGTGTGCGGGAAGCGGATGCGATTCGAAGCCGGATTGGCTATATGTCGCAGCGCTTCGCCCTCTACAATGAGCTCACGGTCTGGGAGAACCTGCGCTTCTACGCCGGTGTCTATGGTATCCACGATCCGAAGGTGCTGGATGCTACCTGCGAGCGGCTCGAACTGACCCGGGTCCGCCATGAACGCGCCGGGGCGCTCGCGCTCGGGTACCGCCAGCGGTTGGCGCTCTCGACGGCGATCATCCATGACCCCACGCTGCTCTTCCTGGACGAACCAACGAGCGGGGTGGATCCCCTCGGCCGGCGCCGCTTCTGGGATCTGATATACGGGCTGGCTTCCGGGGGCGTGACGATCGTGGTCACAACGCACTATATGGATGAAGCGGAGTACTGCACCCGGGTGGGGATCATGCACAACGGCCGTCTGATGGGCATGGATACCCCCTCCAGGCTCAAACGCACCCTTCAGGAATCCACGCTGTGGCGTGTGCAGGCATGGCCGCCGATGCTGGCGCTGGAACGTCTTGAAAAGGATCCGCAGGTCGAGTTCGTCTTGCTGGCAGGCGATCACCTGCGGGTGCATACCCTCCAGCCGCTGTCCGAAGATCGCCTGCGAGCCATGCTGCCAGGAGACTCGATCCGGCTAGAGCGAGTCGAACCCGTCCATCCGACGCTGGAGGATGTCTTCATCCACCTGGCGCAGGCGTAGCTGGCCGGGTGGAAAACCTCATCCCTCGAACGGGATCTCCACCACCATGGCATGGATCTCGGACCACAGCTCCTGCTGCAGCTCGGCCACCTGCTGCAGGGCTTCACCCTTTGCGACGAGCACCGTCTCTTCTAGGTCACGCCGTTTCAACTCGAAGGAGTCCTTGTCCAGGGTTCGTTTGCTGACCGTCAACCGAATCGGGATCCCGATCAGGTCTGCATCGGCGAATTTAACCCCCGGGCTCTCCTCGCGGTCGTCGTACAGCACTTCAAAGCCCGCCTCGATCAGCAGCTGGTAAAGCTGCTCGGCTTCGCCTTCCCCGCCTTTCAACGAAACCAGGTGAATCGCATAGGGTGCGACGCTGATCGGCCAGATCAAGCCGTTTTCATCGTGGTATTCCTCCGCCACCGAGGCCAGCAGTCTTCCGCTGCCGATGCCGTAGGAGCCCATGATCACGTACTGTTTTTCACCGTTCTGATCGAGGAAGGTGCATTCCATATCCACGCTGTAGCGCGTGCCCAGCTTGAAGATGTTGCCGACCTCGACGCCGCGCACCGTGCGCATCGCATGGCCGCACTCCGGGCAGGCTGCACCGTCGTCGGCCAGCGCAATATCGGCGACGACCTCGGCTTCGTAATCGCGGCCGAGATTGGTGTTCAGCAGATGGTATCCCTCCTCGTTGGCACCGGCTACCAGGTTGGGAGAATCCGGAATGATGTCATCGACGACAACCAGCACATCCGAAAGTCCGACCGGCGAGGCATAGCCCGGAACAGCGCCGACGGCCCGGATCTCATCATCCGTGGCTGGTCGGAGTTCTTTGGCCTTGATCGCGTTGGCAAGCTTGGTCTCGTTCAGGTCCATATCGCCGCGCACGATCGCGAAGACGAAGCGTTCCTCCACCTCGGTTCCTTGTGGGATCGTCGCGATCATGAAGACCGCCTTTGCCGTTCTTGCGGTTGGGACGCCCAGCAGCTCCGCCAATCCGGCGATCGTCTTGGTCTCCGGCGTGGAGACTTTCTCGACCGGCCTGACCTCTTCGGCCTCGGCGGCAGGTTTCTGGAAGAGGGCGATCTGGCGGTTGGCTGCGTAGCCGCATTCGTCACACAGCAGCAGCGTATCCTCTCCGACCGGCGTGATGTACATGAATTCATGCGCCATGCTGCCGCCCATCATGCCGACATCCGACTGGACCGCAATCACCGGCAGGTGGCAGCGGTGGAAAATATTGAAATAAGCCTGGTAGTGGGCTCGGTACTGTTTGTCGAGTCCCTCCCAGTCGGCGTCCAGGCTGTAGCTGTCCTTCATGGTGAACTCGCGCACCCGTATCAGCCCTGCCCGCGGCCGAGGGTCATCGCGCCACTTGGTTTGAATGTGGTAGATCAGCTGCGGCAGCTGGCGGTAGGAGTGAATCTCCTTGCGTACCAGGTCCGCCACGACTTCTTCATGCGTCAGCGCCAGCACCATATCGCGCCCGGCCTTGTCCTTGAAACGTCCCATCTCGGAGCCAATTTGATACCAGCGCCCGGTCTCCTTCCAGATGTCTGCCGGATGGACGACGGGCATCGTGATCTCCTGGCCGCCGATCGCGTTGATCTCCTCCCGCATGATGTTCTCGATCTTCGTGATCGAACGCTTGGCCAGCGGCAGGACGGAAAAGATGCCGGCCGCCAGCTGGCGGATGAAGCCCGCCCGCAGCAGCAGTTCGTGGCTGGGGATGTCGGCCTCCGAGGGCCGATCGCGCAGCGTCTGGCTGAAGAGTCTGCTCATTCTCATGATGATGTCCTCCTGTTTCAATGCCGGCGGGGCTGCCGCTGCAGGTGTCCTTGAAAAGAAAAGCGCCCCGGAAAACGCGGGGCACAGGTTCGCCGATCGTTCGATCCGCCCGGTTCGGGGTGGATTACATCAACCCCCGCGAACCAGCGCCCGCTCCATATGTGAGCTGCTAGGGGCCGGCGGAAATGCCATCGGGATCGAGGTCAGGCGAAACATGCAGCAACGGTACCATCGCTTCGGCGTTCCGTCAAGCGCCGGCTTTCTCCGCCCGGGCTCTGGCAGGCGCATTCACAGCGTGGCATAATCAAGCCCGATATGGGGACCTCCCGGCTGGTCGGCCGCTTCCGGCCTTTCATCCCGGTTCTTCTGCTCGCCATGCTGCTGCTCGGTGGGTGTTCACGCTGGCTTCCAACCCTGCCATCGCCGGCGGTTTCACCCTTTCCAACCAGCGCGACCCAGGAGTGGACGGCCACGGCGTTTCATCCGGTGACCTCCACGCCTACCCCAGCGGTAATTTCTCTCTGGATCGCCCCCTCCGTCCCGGATGACCTGCGACTGGCAATCAAGGGTCAGGTCGAATCGGGGGCGGGGCGTGTGCAGCTGGTGGCCGAGCGCACCGCCGCATTGGTTCGCTTCGAGCCCGAGGCCGATCAGCCACTGACGAACTGGATCTATGCCCTGGTCGCAAGATTCCCATCCACGCTCGATGGCATGACACTGGGTGAACTGGGGATGCACTGGCATGGCGGAAGTCAGGATGCAGGGAGCTTCTACCTTGCGCCCGATACCCTGGCTGCCATTCGGACCCGGCTGGGGGAACCGGATGGTTCGATCGTCCATGCAGTCCCGCCGAACACGCTGCTGACGCTGGGCTGGACATCGAGCCGTATGCTCTCGATCGTCCCGTTTGAGGAGCTCGAGCCGCGCTGGAAAGTTCTCACAATCGATGGCTGGTCTCCAATCCAGAAAACGGAACCGGGCGAGGGCTACCCGCTGCAGGTCAGCTTTGGATTGAGCGGGGAGCCCGCGCTGCGCCGTGAGGTTGCCGCTGCGCTCGATCTCCCCGTGACCAACCGGGATCTCGATCACATGACGGTCGTCCTGATGACGGGCGTCACCGCGCTGACCCGGGCGACCGCCTGGCAGATGGAGCGCAATGGAATCAACTACCCGGCCGAGAAGATTCGGGACTGGCTGCTCGAGCCCGATCTCACCCACATCAGCAACGAGGTCTCCTTTACTCCGTACTGCCCGTTTCCCGATCCATCCCAGGAAGGGCTGCATTTCTGTTCGGATCCGAAATACATCAGCCTGCTTGAATGGATTGATGTCGACCTGATCGAGCTGACCGGAAATCACGGCAATGATTATGGCAAGGAAGCTTTCCGGGAGACGCTGCAGCTTTATGACCAGGAAGGATGGTACACCTTCGGCGGTGGTGAAAATCTGGTCGATTCCATGCAGCCCGTGCTGCTCGAACATCACGGCAACAAGCTGGCCTTCATCGGATGCAACCTCCCCGGGCCGAACTACGCCTTTGCCGGAAACCTCACGCCGGGTGCGGCGCCGTGCGATGATCAGATCTTTGATACGGTCGCTGAACTGCGCGACCAGGGCTTTCTCACGATTTTCACCTACCAGTGGGCAGAGAACACGGCCGTCACGACCCAGCAGCGTGCCGGCTTCCGCCGGGCGGTCGACGCCGGCGCGGTCATCGTCAGCGGCAGCCAGGCCCACCAGCCGATGGGGATGGAGTTCTACCATGGGGGCTTCATTCACTACGGGTTGGGGAACCTGTTCTTCGACCAGATGCAGACGCTGCCCACGCGTCAGGAATTCCTCGACCGCCACGTGTTCTACGATGGCCGGTACATCAGCACCGAGCTCCTGACGGCCATGCTCGAGAACTACGCCCAGCCGCGCCCGATGACGGAGGGTGAGCGTTCCGGCTTCCTGCAGGAGATGTTCCAGGCCAGCGGCTGGTAGCTTCCACAACCCCTTCCAATCGAGGCTGGCAGGTGGGGGGAAGTGCGGCCGTCACGCCGGCGAGGCGCACGATCCGTTCCCCGGAGACCCTGCGAATCGATCTCTCGCTCTGCAAGCTCCTCATCGTTTCAAGCTGCCGATCCGTGCTGTCCGGCCCGGTTCCGGGTCGATGCCGCGAAGTGATAAAAACGCCCCATCCATCATCG